>JAZSFE010000015.1:0-50900 GCA_045532105.1 Faecousia sp. | reverse complement strand
TTGGCTCACAGAACGACATGGCTACGATCCGACTTCTCAACGCGTTGGTGACCACAAAGAACGAACTCAAACTCATAGCAGCCGCGCCAATCATGGGACTAAGCTGAATGCCAAAGGCGGGATACAACGCACCGGCTGCCACAGGAATGCCCAGGCAATTGTAGAAAAACGCCCAAAACAGATTCTGCCGAATATTTCGGATCGTGGCCTTACTTAACCGAATAGCATTGGCAACTCCCCGAACGGAGCTACTCATCAGCACCACATCTGCAGAATCAATCGCAATATCCGTGCCCGCTCCGATGGCCATACCCACATCAGCAGTAGCCAATGCCGGGGCATCATTGATACCGTCACCAACCATAAGCACCCGCTTATGGCTGTCATGCAGTTGTTTTATAACATTTGCCTTATCCGATGGTAAAACATCCGCAACAACGGTAGCAATGCCTGCTCGCAGAGCGATCGCTGCGGCAGTATTAGCATTATCGCCCGTAAGCATGATCACCTGCAAGCCCATAGCCTTAAGCTCAGCAACCGCTTCGAAGGAATCGTCCTTCAGCACATCCGCCGCGGCAATGGCTCCCAAAAAGCTGCCGGATTCCTTTGCGAAATATAACGGAGTTTTTCCCTGGGCAGCCAGCTCAGGATACTCGGAAACAGAAATGCCACGCTCTTGCATAAGCCTGTAATTTCCGCCAAAATAGCGAATACCGTTACAAATTGCAGTGACGCCACGGCCAGGCAATGTTTCAAAAGCATCAAAATCAACTCGGGCGATCCCGTCTGCACGCTCCATAATCGCCTTTGCAAAGGGATGCTCAGACTTACATTCCAAGCCCGCAGCAATGCGCAGAAGTTCTTCCTCACTTACCTCCCCGGGTAAAATATCAGTAACCACCGGTTTTCCAATAGTGAGGGTTCCGGTCTTATCCAGCACAACCACATTTACATTGTGCAAATGCTCCAAAGCCGCTCCGTTTTTAAACAAAACTCCCAAGGCTGCACCCTTTCCTGTCCCCACCATAATAGCAACAGGTGTAGCTAGGCCAAGGGCACAGGGGCAAGAGATCACCAATACGGAGATCGCACTGGTCAATGAAAACTCAAGACCCATACCGGCGATCATCCATGCAGCAAAGGTGGCTAGCGCGATTACCATGACCGCAGGCACAAATAACCCCGCAATTTGATCGGCAAGCCGGGCAATGGGCGCCTTTGAACCACCAGCTTCTTCCACCATCCGGATAACCTGCTGCAAAGTTGTATCCTCACCAACTTTCTCAGCACGAAAACGGATATACCCCTCTTTCACAATAGTTGCGGCAGATACGCGTCCGCCGATCTCCATTTCCACAGGAACACTCTCGCCGGTCAATGCACTTTGATCAACGGCCGCACGACCGTCAATGACCACGCCATCCACAGGGATTCGTCCACCGGACCGCACGACAACAATATCGCCCACCTGCACCTGCTCTGCGAGGATCTCCATTTCACAGCCGTCTCGCTCCACTGTTGCAGTCTTTGGCCGAAGATCCATCAATGCACGAATAGAATCCCCGGTCTTGCCCTTTGCCCGCTCCTCCAGAAACTTGCCCAATGTAATCAAGGTCAATATCATTGCAGCAGACTCAAAATATAGATTTTCTCTATAAAAAGAAACGGTTTCCCAATCCCCATGCCCCATGGCATAAGCCATACGCATAAGCGCTGCAATGCCGTAGGCCAGCGCAGCACCCGAACCCACAGCAATCAGCGAATCCATATTGGGACTGCGATTCCAGAGAGCCTTGAATCCCCGGATAAAATAGTTCCGATTTAAAATTACAGGAGGCAATGTCAATAATAGCTGCATAAAAGCTGCCACCAATGCATTTTCTTCACCATGATACCAATACGGCACAGGAATCCCTACCATATGGCCCATGGTAAAATACATTAAAGCCAAAAGAAACACCGCAGAAACAAGGATCCTGCACAGCATTCCCCTCTCTTTGTTACGCGGCTGTTGTTCCTCACGCTTTTCTCCGGCGAGACTTGCACCGTAACCGGCTTCATTTACAGCGGAAATGATATTCTCCACAGTATCCATATCCTTTACGGTTACTGTCATAGAACCCGTAAGCAGATTGACCTGTACATTCTGAACCCCGGGAACTGCCTTTGTAACCTTTTCCACCCTCGCAGAACACGCCGCGCAGGTCATACCTGTGACTGTAAATTTACGCTGCATTTCCTTCTCACCAACCTTCTGTCATATCCCCCAAAATCTTGACAAGATAACGTCTTTATGCTATCATTTTACCATACAATTTTAATTTCGCAAGTGAAGTCTGCAAGTATTTTTCTCCCTTGCCGATTACAGCAAAACCGCACAAGGAGTTTAGCTATGAATATTAAAATTATTTCTGACAGCACCTGTGACCTTTCCGCTGCCCAAATTGCTGAACTGGATATTACCCTAACACGTTTGACCGTTATCAAAGATGGCGAGCAATTTACAGACGGCTCTACCATTACCCCAGCAGATATCTTCTCCCATGTTGCCGCAGGCGGTGACCTTTGCTCCACCGCTGCATACAGTATCGGTGATTATGCAGATGTATTTGCCAAATATTCTGAAGAATATGACGGTGTCATCCATATCAACATCGGTTCCGGCTTTTCCGCCTGTTACCAGAATGCCTGTATCGCTGCAAATGATTTCCCCAATGTCCGTGTCATTGACTCTAAAAATCTCTCCACCGGTCAGGGCCTTGTTGTACTTGAAGCCTGCAGACTTGCTAAAGAGTGTAACTCTCTGGACGAGATTGCTGACAAGCTCAATGCGTACACTCCTCGTGTGGAGGCAAGTTTCTTGCTGGATCAGCTTAAATACATGGCAAAGGGCGGCCGTTGCTCCTCTGCAACCGCGCTTGGTGCTAACCTGCTGAATCTGAAGCCCTGTATTGAAGTCCGCGACGGCAAAATGAGTGTAGTAAAGAAATATCGCGGCAGTTATGCCAAGTGCCTTGCCGCTTATGTAAAAGACCGTCTGGCCGACCGTGATGATGTGGTCAGAAACGAACTGTTTTTGACCTACACCCCGGTCACAGATGAATGTCTTGCCGCTGTCAAGGCAGAGATCGATGCCCATGGTCATTTCAATACCGTATATGAGACCCAAGCCGGCTGTACCGTTTCCTGCCATTGCGGCCCGGGAACACTTGGCGTCCTGTTTGTAAGAAAATAAAACACATCCCACCGCATTTGCGGTGGGAAAGTTTTTCCCTGTAATTACACCGTCTGGAGTCAGATCCATGGAATATTCCAAACTATTGGATGTAACAACCGAATTGGCCTATCAGCTGGCCATGTCCGGTGCAGAGACCTTTCGAGTAGAGGAAAGCGCCGTACGCATTTTTCGGGCATACGGAATCGATGCAGAAGTGTTCGCCATCCCCAACTGTCTGCATATCAGCATCAAACCAACTACAGGCACGCCTCTGACTCGCATGCGCAGAATTGGTGAGCACGGCAACGATTTGGACGCTGTGGAGCTTTTTACCAATCTCAGTCGTCGCCTGTGTGCAGAGCAGCCTGACCCGGAAGTTGCTCAAAAATGGTTGGATGATGCCATCGCGTCAAAACGATCATATACCATGATCCCCTACTTAGCCGGCCACTTTCTGGGTGCATTTGGTTTCTCGTTTATTTTTGGTGGCAATGCCCATGACGCTCTATTTGCCGGCATATGCGGCATCTTAGTGGGCATTATTTGCCGCTACTTGGAAAAAGCAGGTGCAAACCAATTTTTCCGCATATTGATCGCATCCTTTGTATTGGCATTTCCTGCCTATGCTTTAGGCGGAGCAGGAATCGCAAACAATCCCGACGCGATCATCATCGGCACACTCATGCTCTTAGTCCCCGGTCTTCTTATTACAAACGCGCTTCGGGACATCATTCACGGCGATACCAATTCGGGCATAAACCGAATCGTACAAGTTATCCTGATCGCATTGTCCATCGCTTTGGGTACAGCAGGCGCGTGGGCACTTTCAAACGGAATTTGGGACAGTATACCTACCGCGCCCAGTATCGACCACGCCCCTTGGATCCAGGCGATCGCCTGCCTTTTGGGGTGTTACGGTTTCTCTGTTGTGTTTAACATTCATGGATGGGGCGGAGTTCTGTGCGCTGCAGGCGGCATGCTCACATGGCTGATTTTCCTTCTTTGCCGTCATTTACTCGGCAATGATCTGATCGCATACTTTTTCAGCACCGTATTTGCCGCAGTTTTTTCTGAAATTATGGCAAGAATCCGCAAATATCCGGCCATATCCTACCTGGTTATCTCAATTTTCCCGCTGATCCCCGGTGCCAGCGTTTACTACACAATGAACTATGCTGTAAGTGGGCAAATGGATGATTTTATCCCCCAGAGTTTTTACACTGCAGCCATTGCAGGCATTATGGCGGCCGCCATATTGCTTGGCTCAACAACAATTCGGCTCATCACCTCCTACAAAGGCAAGCCATAAAATAATAAGACAGCGGTCTCCCACCGCTGTCTTTTTGCATTTTTCTTCCAAATTCGACCATTTCAACAGGTTACTATTGCCATTTTCCAAAACCTTTGGTATACTAAAAAAGTATGGAAAAGAGAGTTAATTTCTTCGTCAGCCGCAAAAACGCGCTGACATGGCTGACAGCACTTTGCCTGGTCGGCTCGGCAGTGGCCCGCATTGTGATCGCCTGTTTGAAAGGGTCAGGCGCATCATCTGTGGTGTGGAGCCAAATCGTTCTGCCAGTAGCAGCCACCTTGCTGTTTGTGCTGATCCTTCTTTTGGCAGGTAAAGAGTTCTTCTATAAAACTGCCATACCCGTTTGGCTTCTGGGCCTTTACTATGCCATTCGTCCCCACGCAATTCTTGGCAACAGTCTCTTCGTCCTGAGCCTTTTCTACATTTGCATTATCTTCTATTGCATTTTGTACACTGCTATTACCAGCGGCCGTATTCGCTACGCATGGCTGCTTCTGCTGCTTATGGCTGCGCCTTTGGCTGCACTGTACTATGAGCATCAGACGGTCTTGGTCAACACTATAGGCGCTATTCCTGGCTATGTGTATCTTCTGCCCGACGCGCTGCTGTTCCTTGGCGGTATTTTCCTGACCTTTGCCATTCGTATCCATCCTCAGGGTGAATATCACCCCACCTGGGGCGACCGTGCAGACGGCCGGAAAATCCGGACCCTTGCCCCCATGGCCCAGATCACCGCATATTTTCAGGTAGAACGCAACACCTGCTCCAACCTGTTTGAAGAATCCTTTGAAATTACCCATATTGAACGCTATATTCGTCAAAAGCGCCGTGAGGGTTATACAGACTTTGGTCTGACCCACGTTCTACTGGCGGCCTATGTGCGCGGTGTGGCAAAATTCCCCCAGATCAACCGTTTCATTTCCGGCCAAAAGGTCTATTCCCGTGGCAATGACATTCAGTATTGCATGGTGATCAAAAAGGAAATGACTGTGGAATCTCCCGATACCTCTATTAAGGTACATCTGTCCCCCTATGACACCGCAACCGATGTTTATGCCAAGCTTAATGCCGCTGTTGATTCCGTTAAGGCAACCCAGGAGCTGGATTCCAGCCTGGACAGCCTAATCATGGCACTTAACCTGATCCCCAGCGTTGTACTTAAGTTTGTTGTTTGGCTGCTGAAGTTACTGGATTACTTTGGTTTGCTTCCCAGCTTCCTTACAGAGCTCAGTCCTTTCCATGGCAGCCTGTTCTTTACCTCCATGGGCAGTTTGGGTATTCCTCCCATTTACCATCACCTGTACGACTTTGGTAACCTGCCTGTGTTCGGTGCCTTTGGCTGCAAGCGCAGAGCCATGGAAGTGCAGGAGGACGGCACTGTGGTTCAACGTAAATACCTGGATTGCAAATTCACTTTGGATGAGCGCATCGTTGACGGCTTTTACTATGCCGCCTTCTTCAAGCATTATAAGCGGATCCTGGCTCATCCCGAAATTCTGGACAATCCTCCTGAAGAAGTTCTTTCCGACATTGATTGATCATGAAAGAAAAAATCCTTTCCCTACTCCCTGCTGATTTTTGCTGGCGTGACCGGCTGCATTACTTCAACATCACAGACTCTACAAATAATCAGGCGAAAATGCTTGCTGCCGCAGGTGCACCACACGGAACTGTGATTTTCGCTGACCATCAAACAGCCGGGCGTGGGCGCTTGGGACGAAACTTTCACTCCCCCGCCAATTCCGGTGTCTATTTTAGCGTTATTCTCCGTCCCGAATGCAAACCCACAGAGCTTATGCACCTAACCTGTGCTACTGCAGTTGCTGTATGCAATGGCATACAATCTGCCACAGGAATTCAGCCTGGCATCAAATGGACAAACGATCTTGTAGCAGACAATCGCAAGATTGCAGGGATCCTCACAGAGCTGTCAATTTCCCAATGCGATGGTGCAATCGATTACGCAATCGTTGGCATCGGCATTAACTGTTCTGAGCAGCTCAGCGACTTTCCGGAGGAACTTTCCGGCATTGCCGGGTCTCTTGCCATGGCAACCAGATCTGTCGTTTCCAGAGCGCTTGTGGCTGCAGAAGCTATTAATGCCATTTCGCAAATGGATCTTTCCCAAAAAGAACAGATCATGGCGCGCTACCGCAGCAACTGCATTACGATTGGTCGGGATGTTTCCCTTGTTCGTCAAGGTGTAGTAGTACACGCTCTTGCCCTGGATGTGGACGATGACGGTGCGCTTATCGTTCGGTATGCAGACGGAACAGTGGAATCCGTAAATTCCGGTGAAGTCAGTGTTCGTGGAATGTACGGATATCTGTAAAATTTTCAAGATTATTTATTGCTTTTTTATTTCAGGTTGGTTATACTTGTCTTAAGAAAGCAAAATAGATTGGAGGCAAATTCTATGAAAGTATTCAGCACTATTGCAAAAATTGTTGTGATCCTTGCCGCAATTGCCGGCGCCGTTTATGTGGTTGCTACCTATGGCGATCAAATTGTTGCCTGGGCAAAAAATTTGGTCAGTAAGTTTAGCTGCTGTTGCTGCGACTGTGAATGCGACTGCTGCAATGCCGAAGGCGATGAGATTGCCCCGGCCAATGACTCCGATTTTGAAGGTTAATTTCAAAACATAAACAGGGTGCTGTGAAAAATCACAGCACCCTTTTTCTAATGTTAAATTAGTTTGCAGCGTTGACAAGCTCAGCAGTATCCTGGGCAATCATCAATTCTTCGTTGGTAGGAACGACCCAAACCTGAACCTTGGAGTTAGGAGTGGAAATGCAAACTTCCTTACCACGAGCCTTGTTCTTCTCGTCATCAATCTCAACGCCCATGAAGCCAAGATAATCGCAAATAGCCTTACGAGTATCCGGGCCATTTTCGCCCACGCCGGCAGTAAAGGTCAAGACATCAAGACCATTCAGTGCTGCAGCATAAGCACCAACATACTTGGCAACTTCATAAGCAAACTTATCCAACGCCAGGCGGCACTTCTCATCCCCAGCTGCTGCTCCGTCTTCCAGGTCCCGGAAGTCGGAAGATACACCGGACAGAGCCAGCACACCGGACTTCTTGTTAAGCATATTCAGGCAATCATCCACGCTCATGCCGTACTTGTTGCAAATAAACTGCACCACGCAAGCATCAATGTCACCGGAACGAGTACCCATAGGCACACCGGCCAAAGGAGACAGGCCCATAGTGGTATCCTGGCACTTGCCGTCCTTAATAGCAGCCATAGAAGAGCCATTGCCCAAATGGCAGTTGACCATGGAAAATTCCTTCTTGCCCACCAATTCAGCGGTACGTTTTGCAACATACTTATGGGAAGTACCGTGGAAACCGTAACGACGGATATCGTCATTCTCATAGTACTCAGTGGGAATAGCGTAGCGGTATGCCTTAGGAGGCATGGTCATGTGGAATGCTGTATCGAACACGGCCACCTGAGGAGTATTGGGCATAACAGCCTGACAGGCGCGGATACCCATAAGGTTTGCAGGATTGTGCAGAGGTCCCAGAGGAATGCACTTCTCGATTGCCTTAATGACCTCGTCATTGATAATGCAGGAATCAGAGAATTCCATGCCGCCATGAAGTACACGGTGACCGACTGCATCGATCTCGTCAGTGGACTTAATAACGCCATGCTCAGCGTCCACCAGAATTTCCAGAACTGCAGAAATAGCTTCCGAATGGCTGGGCATAGGAATGTCTTTTACGATCTTCTTATCGCCTACCTTGTGGGTCAAACGGCCGTCAATATAAATACGCTCACACAGGCCCTTGGCAGAAACATCACCGGTTTGGGGATCCATCAGCTGATACTTCAACGAAGAGCTGCCGGCATTGATAATCAGAACATTCATGGATATTGCCTCCTAAAAATATTATTTTCTTTTTTCATCCTTTGTGGTATGATAACCATAGATGTGGATATTTTATAATATTTTATCTAATATCTCAAGTCCTAAAATTACATTTTTTCAAAAAGGAGGGATTTTTTTGAAAATCGTTGGAATCATCTGCGAATATAACCCCTTTCACGCGGGCCATAAAAAGCAAATTGACCGGATCCGCCAAGATTTTGGGGATGACTGCGGAATCGTTTGCCTGATGAGCGGCAATTTTGTACAGCGCGGTCATCCGGCTATATTCGATAAATCCCTCCGCACGCAAGCTGCTCTTCTATCCGGTGCAGATCTGATCTTAGAGTTGCCCATCACCTGCGCGCTTTCTTCTGCAGAGGGTTTTGCTGCCGGTGGTGTAAAAATCCTTTCGGGCTTCTGCGACTACCTTTGCTTCGGTTCAGAATCCGGAGATCTGAACACTCTTATGGATACAGCAAAACTTTTGTTATCCGACAATTTTTCTTCTGCGCTAAGGCAGCAGCTGGATACGGGAGTCTCTTTCCCTTCCGCACGGCAAAAAGCCGTAGAACTATTGGGTGGAAATCACCAAATGCTGATAAACCCCAATGACATCTTAGGCATCGAATACTGCAAAGCTATCCTTGCACAAAATTCCCAAATGAAGCCCTATCCCATTTGTCGGCAGGGTAACTACCACGATACAAATCCGGATCGCGAAAACCCATCAGCAACTTCCATCCGACAATTATTTTACAAAATAGAATCCTGGCATAACTTTATACCGGAAAATCTGCACTCCCTGTATAACAATTCTTCAATTCATTCCACGGAAAAAGGTGAGGCTGCTATATTGTATCGCCTGCGCACAATGACCGATGAAGAATTCGAGGCCCTCCCCTACGGTTCTGAAGGTCTTTGGCGACGGCTCATGCATGCTGCCCGCAAAGAGGAAACGCTTGAAAATATCGTTACGACTGTTAAAACCAAGAGATACACCCGCACCCGTATCGACCGCATGATCATGTGCGGATTTTTAGGTATTACCGATTTGAGTCTACCTGGCTACACACGAATCTTAGGCTTTAATGACCAAGGCAAACAAATTCTTCGCATCGCCAAGAAAACCGGCGAATTTCTCCATGTTGGCGAAAAAGCAAATGACCCATATCAAGCGCTTGAAGAACGCAGTGACAGATTATACGGCCTATTTTGCGAAAATAACGTGGAAGAACCCACACCAAAACGCAGAGTTGTGATATACCCGTAAATATGTACATCGCCCCGGCCTTTGGCCGGGGCGATCAATTATTTAGTAATAACCTTAGAAGGTATCTGTTTGCGAATCAACTCAAACATCTCATCATTAAGCTGCAGCGCAAATCTTCTTCCGCCGCCCTCAACGGCACACACCGCGATATAAGGCGGATTTTCAGGATCAGCTGCAGAATAATCCTTTAACAACAGTTTGCTGTGACGCTCCAGCTCTGGCGCCCCCAAGGGTGCCAACACAAGCACCTGACCCAAGTTAATGGTAACCATGCGCCGGCGAGCCTTGCCACCCAAAACCCTGTCAATATCCAACTCATTGTTTACTAAGATGTAGTCATATTCAAGGTCTAAATTTTTCGCAGTCCAACGGTACATGAGGAAGAAAATAAAGGCAGGTATAAAAAATAACAGATGAAATCTAAGTGCCAGAAATACCATTAACGCAAAAAATGCGAAAAAGAAATTTTGAATGGCCTTCGGTTTCCTTGTTAGCTGCCTATGTATTGTTGCCTCAGCGTAAATATCCATATTGACCTCCAACTATATGTATGATCTATAATAAGTATAGCAAATTTAGATGACATCTACAACAGATAAACACATCTTTTATGCTTTTCCTTCATTTTTCACCAGTAGCTTGCGATAAATCATAAAAACCGAAGGAACAAGCAGCAGTTGCAGAATAATTCCGGGAAGTGCATCAGCAAAACCTCCTACAAAAAATGCCTGCAACGGAAAACTCTTTCCCCCTATACCAAGTAAAAAAGCTTTGGTAACACCCCAAACAAGACGACCGACAACCATCGATGTGACCAGCGAAACATAAACCGCACCAATGCCCCATCCTCTCAGCCGCACATACATAAATCCAATCACAGCCCCATACGCAGCCAATTCAAGCGCCATCCATACTGCATTGGGATAAAGCGGAGGCATCGAAAAAAGCACAGAGCGCAAAAAAGGCAGCAATAAGCCCACAGTAAGACCATATTCCCAACCGCAAATAAGTCCACAGAGCATCACCGGCAGATGCATGGGAAGCAGGGAATCTCCAATCTCTTTAATCTGCATAGTAAAGAAGGGAAAAACCATTCCAATTGCCAAAAACAGGCTGGAAAGCAGCATATTAAAAAGTCTTCTGTTGCGCAAAACAAAATCACCTCTTTTTAAACATTGTAGCATATTAAAAATCATGGCGCAAGAGAAAAGTGCGGCTATAAAAAACAGCCATCCCATTTGGGATGACTGTTATTTTGTCATTCGTGTCCGAAAAAGAACTGGTCAAAAAACCTGATTTTTTATTGCGCAACATCTAAACTGGCAAAAAACTGCTTATTCTCCATTACATAATTTCTTATTGCAACGAAATAGTATATAGAGCCTACTACACCGATCACGCCGCCAATAAGAAGATTATAAATCAGTGTTATTACCGGTCCTGTGATCGGCTCAAATTTTGCAACGATTCCGGCAGGATTTTCATGCAAGGTCTTACTGTATTTCATATCTTGAATGGAAGAAACAATATTCAAAACGCCGACAACCAGCAAAAACCAATTGATGAACAGTCCGCCCAGGATCTGCAGAATGCCGATCACAAGCCAGATGATACCGTTTGTATTGACCCTTTGAGACAATGTATTTAATAATGTAGCGCTGTCTACCGTCGCATTATAGGCTGACTGCCTTTGCTGCCCGGCAACCGCACAGCCGCAGCCAACACAGATGACGGCTTCGTCCATAAGCTCTTTTCCGCATTTTGAGCAATACTTCACAATATATTCCTCCTTAAAGAGACAAAGACGTTATAACTGCAACAATTACAACAAAGAATACAAATGTTAATACTGTTGAGATAATGCCGCAAACATATCCCACTTTTGCAGAAGAACACATTACACCATTTGTTTCATCCTTGCTCATGCATGCTAAAACAATTGCGGTTATCCCTAAAGCGAACCACCCAATAAAGAAACTTACAATTCCACATATCTTTGCCCATGTAGCAAGCTGTGGTTCAGTTTCTTCTATGAGGATTTGTGGCGGTGGTATAGTTACTTGCGACGATATGAAGGAATTCTCTTTTTGTGTCTTGCAACCACAACCCAGACAAAGCACAGCTTCATCAGCTATTTCCTTGCCGCAATGCGTACAGAATTTCATGTTACATGCCACCTAAAAGCATTAATAAAGATACACCCCACCAACATAATCCAATAATTCCACAAATCAAACCCGTTTTTGCCTGCTTGCACATAATCCCACCAGTCTCAGATTTGCTCTGATTTGCCAAAATAATTGCAGGAATTCCAAAGGGTGCAAGCAAAAGAATGCTCAAAATGCCAAATACCTGTGCCGTTTTTGCCTTTTTAGGTACTTCTACGGCTTTTGTTGTTTCCTGAACATCATTAGTTGCACAGCCACAACCCGGACATATAACTGCTTCGTCCATAATCTCTTTTCCACATTTCGCACAGAATTTCATATCAATCTCTCCTATTAAAATATTTGTCGAAAAACGACTATCCTATTTTATCCTACTTTATACTACTTGTCAATATTTTTAAGCATTTTATCTTATAATATTTTCCGAGGTGATAATAATGAGACCTTTGAAAGAAAAAATTAGCATCACAATCGATAGTGATATTTTAGAAAAAATTAAAGAAAAAGCTGAATACGACGACCGTTCCCTTTCCCAATACATCAACATCGTTTTAAAGGAGCATTTAAAAAGCAGTAATAACAAATAACCGAGCCAAATAACAGGCTCGGTTTTTTCAGAGGAATAAAGTAAAATCCCGCTCTCGTACGAGAACGGGATTTTTGGAGGTACCGCCCAGATTTGAACTGGGGAATGAGAGTTTTGCAGACTCTTGCCTTACCACTTGGCCACGGTACCATATGAAATTAGGAACGCCGGTGCGTTCCTAATCTGTTTGGAGCGGGTGACGAGGCTCGAACTCGCTACCTCCACCTTGGCAAGGTGGCGCTCTACCAGATGAGCTACACCCGCATCGTGGTGCCTCCGGTCGGAATCGAACCAACGACACGCGGATTTTCAGTCCGCTGCTCTACCTACTGAGCTACAGAGGCATATTGTGGAGAGCTTCCGCTCTCCACAGATGCATTATTTGGCGACCCGGAACGGACTCGAACCGTCGACCTCCAGCGTGACAGGCTGGCGTGCTAACCGACTGCACCACCGGGCCAGATAGTGGTGGGAACAACAGGGCTCGAACCTGTGACCCCATGCTTGTAAGGCATGTGCTCTCCCAGCTGAGCTATGCTCCCCTACCGGCATCGCAAGGGTCTAAACCTCAGCGACGGGTTTTATTATACACAGTGACCGCTCTTTTGTCAATACTTTTTTCCTCTTTTTTTTAAGGAATTTTCAGCATCCAAAAGAGAATCATTTTCCACTATTTTACTTGTTTTTAAGCCTTTTTCAATAACTCTTGTATATCCGCCGGAGAAAAGGTATATACCTCATCACAGAACTGGCACTCCACAGGTAGAGACTCCCCTTTTTCCGTGATCTCTGTTAACTCTTCACGGCCAAGGCTGACAAGAGCACGGGATACACGCTCACGGGAACAATAACAGCGGTACTCAACTTCTGTGGTCTCCAAAAAAACCACGCCCAAGTCTCCGCAAACCTGTCCGAGAATATCCTCAGGGGTCATATCCTGCTCCAGCATGGGTGTCACAGCACCTGCGCGGCGGATGCCTTCCTCAAGCTTATCAATGGTCTCCTCCGGCGCGCCGGGGAGCAGCTGCAGCAAGTATCCACCGGCCACCTTTACAGAGGTGTCCGTATCGATAAGCACGCCCAACGCGCATGCTGTGGGTGTTTGTTCACTATTTGCAAAATATGCAGTAATATCATCACCGATCTCGCCTGTCACCATGGGCACAGAACCAATATAGGGTTCTTTCATCTGAAGATCACGAATGACTGTCAGTGTGCCCTCTGTGCCGACTGTAGCGCCCACATCCAGCTTGCCCGGGTACTTCTCCACCAAAGGCACTTTTGCCTCTGTAACGCAGCCACGGACATTACCGGTGGCATCGGACACCACAGTAATCGTGCCGATAGGACCGCCGCCCCGTATCTGCAGGGTCATAGAACCCTTATCCGTCTTCTGAACATTTCCCATCATAGATGCGGCAGTCAACGCACGGCCAAGAGCTGCCGTGGCATTAGGCGTTGTCCCATGGATCTTAGCCGCTCTTTGCACAAGCTGCGTAGAACGAATTGCTGTAACCTTAACAAACCCGTCCATACTCATACCGCGGACAAGATAATCTTTCATAGCACTCTACCCTTTCTGGCTTTTATATAAATCCTTTGCTCACCGCACACCGGATCATCCAGTTTGCGGTCACCAAAAACCTCTATTCCAGTAAATCCCGCACCACGCAGAAAAGTTGTTAGCTGCTCAGAGCTATAAGCATATTCCTCATGCTCTTCAAAACTGCGAAGCCATTTACTGCCCTGGCGCTGAAAAAGATCCATTGCATAGGAACAAATATTGGTTTGCTCATCAAAAGATCCCCGCCAAACGCAGTAAACATCGTCATCTTCATCCAAGAATATCTGACCGTCCATTGCCTTAAGCTTTTCAGGTGTGTTCACATCAAAGATAAAGACACCACCGGGATTTAGTGCCTTATAAACGCGCTTGATCGCCTGTGCACATTCATGGGGATCTAAAATGTAATCCATGCTATCCAGCGCACAAACCGCAAGATCCACGCCTTTGAGCAAATGCAGATTTTGAAGCTTCTGCAGTACAAACTGAGGCGGGTTTTCAAGATCTGCCGCCTTTTGAGAAGCAACAATCAACATTTCCTCAGACATGTCAACTCCGGTAACCTGCAACCCCCGCTCTGCCAAAATAAGCGTCACAGAGCCGGTTCCACAAGCGAGGTCCACGGCTGTCTTAGGGTGGCAACCTTCCTTATTCAATATCTGCATATAGAATTCGACCACGGCTTCATAATCCACATCGTTGGTCAGCCGGTCATAACTATGTGCCAAAGCATTATATGCGTTCATAATGCCCTCCCAAAAAACATCCCGGGCTTTCGCCCGGGATGTACTGTGCGATTTTTAGCGCTTAAAGATATTGAAGATCTCGTCGATGTCGCCCATGTCAGCAGACTTCACACCGGTCTCAGCAGAAACACCGTCTGCCTGAGCTGCCTCGCGGCGAGCCTCAAAGCCGGTAGCAATAACAGTCACGCGCATCTCATCTTCAAACTCTTCGGAAGAGGTTGCACCGAAGATAATGTTAGCTTCGGGATTTGCATTCTCCTGCACGATGCCGGCTGCGGTCTCCACATCATCCAGAGTCAGCTCAGCAGAGCCGGTCACGTTGACCAGAACACCGGTAGCACCATTGATAGAGGTCTCCAGCAGGGGGCTGTTGATAGCGGCCAAAGCAGCCTGCTCAGCCTTGTCACGGCCAGCGGCAATGCCAACGCCCATGTGAGCACGGCCTGCGTCCTTCATGACTGCAGAAACGTCAGCAAAGTCCAGGTTGATGATAACGCGGTCAGAGAAGCCGACCAACTCAGAAATAGAGGTAACAGCCTGCTTCAGAACATCGTCAGCAATACCGAATGCGTTAGCAAAGGTGATCTTCTGATCGGTAACGTACTTCAGGCGATCGTTGGGAATAATAACCAAAGAGTCGACCTTATCCTTCAGCTCGGCAATACCGGACTCAGCCTGACGCATACGGTTTGCACCCTCAAACTTGAAGGGCTTAGTTACAACGCCAACAGTCAGAATGCCAGCCTCATGAGCCAGATCTGCAACGATAGGAGCAGCACCGGTACCGGTACCACCGCCCATACCAGCAGTGATGAACACCATGTCTGTACCTTCCAGAATCTTAGCGATCTGCGCACGGCTTTCCTCTGCAGACTTCTTGCCGATCTCGGGCTTGGAACCAGCACCCATGCCGCCGGTCAGCTTTTCACCGATCTGCACCTTGTTCTTGCAGATGGACTTATTCAAATCCTGCTTATCGGTATTGATAACAATAAAGTCAACGCCGCCAACGCCGGACTCGATCATACGGTTGATAACATTGTTGCCAGCGCCGCCGACACCGATAACCTTGATCTTAACTACACGCTCCTGAAACATTTCAGACATATGCTCTCCTCCTATGTATCTGCGGCATTTTTAGACATACCGCATCAATTTACAATTGTACCTCTATATTCTATCCCGAAAAATTCATTTGGTCAATAACATTTTTTGAATATTTCTAAATTTTCGGCATTTTTTTGCAAAAAAGTTTTAATCATCAGTGGAAAAAGGTGTATATCCCACCTTATCCGGCCATGTTGTAAAGGAAATATCCAACACACCGCTCTCGTAATCGTTCATTTTTGCAATGGTGGATTTCATGCAGCTGATCTTATAATCAAGCCGGGAATCATCACCAAGCTTCACCTGATACTGCTGTCCGTACCAAAGCTGAATATTACCAAGTTCCGAAACATCTACACTTGATGCAAGACCCAGGATGCTGTTCTTTTCCAATTCCGTCGCGATCTGCAATGCAGTTTCCAGTCGCATGGCATTGGTTGTGACCACTGGAATAGGGTTGCCCTCTTCATCCAGTTCCGTTTGAGCATCCTCCAACGCAACAGCCTCTGTACCCGACTTGGGCATATTCAGCTTCACGCCATGGATCTGCGTGTAACCGGACTGCGCACCATCATCTACCTTTTCAATCACCTTGCCTCCGGCACTGATAAGCCAAAGACTACCGTCAGAAGCCTGAATAGCATACGGAACCTTCACTTCCACAATGTCTATATTTACCGTATCCGGCAATTTTATTCCAATTCTCACACTCTGTACATAGGGCATTTTCGCTATGATCCGGCCGGCAACCTGTGCTCTGTTAAAGGTCAGAAGATACTCACCGTCCTGAATACCCGAGGCTGCAAGAATATCACTTGCTGAATATTTATCGCAACCGGAAACTGTGGTTTTCTCCACATCCACCTTAAAGAATACGGACACACCCAATACAAAGGCCAATACGACAGCCGCAATGACAGCAAGCTGCAATGCAAGCCGTTTGCGTTGGAAAGGCTTTGGCGGCAGATATACCACATCCGGAGATGCCACTGAAGTTTGCTTCTTCTTGCTTGCAGGCACCTCATCAGGTCTCTTCCTGGGACGGGTTGCAGTACTTGAAGAGGACTTTGCGGCAGCAGGCCGCTGTCTCTGTTTTTCTTTCGTAGTCATAATTTCCTCCCGAAAAGGTTTACTTTTCAGCGTTTCGCGTTAATAATAAGCTGCTCCATAATATCACAAATGCGATCGGCAGAATCCAGCACCACAAGTTCATGGAGCGCGCCCGTCATCTTCTGCCGTTTTTCTTCATCTGCCAGAAGGCCTGTAATCGTCTGATACAAAAGCTCCGCGCTGCAATCCTTTTCCAAAATCAGCTCAGCACCGCCGCGATCTGCAAGGACGCGGGCATTTTTCTCTTGATGGTTTGCTGCCACATTGGGCGACGGGATCAAAATACAGGGTGTTCCCGACGCAGCGATCTCATTACAGCTAGAAGCGCCGGAACGGCTGATAAATACATCAGCGGCAGCCATGACCTGGGGCATATTATAGATATACTCCCGCATATCGATCATTTTTGCATTCTGAAGGTCAACACCGGCTTCTTTCACTTTTCCCGGCATCCATTCCCAACCGAACTTACCGGTGGCATGGATATGCCTGAAAGGATAACCGCTGCCCTTCTCCATAGCAAATAGAGAAACGGTTGCCTCATTCATAGCTCTTGCGCCAAGGCTTCCAAAGGCAGACACCACAATGGGTTCATCCCCAAATCCAAGCTCTGCTCGTGCAGTCTTCTTGTCAAGGAAAATAAACTCCTTACGGACAGGCATGCCAACGGCCTCCACCCTATCCGGATGTTTATAACGGCAAGCACTGTCAGCAAAAGCGATCATGGCCCGATCCACCCGATCCGCCAAGATCTTCATGGTGAGACCGGGAATCGCATTGCTTTCATGGATGCAGGTGGGGATCTTCATCATGATACCCGCCATCAACGCAGGAAAACAGGCATATCCACCTGTACCAAGGATCACATCCGGCTGAAAGCGGCGAATGATCTTCTTGCAATCTTGCACAGCCTTTGCCGTATTGGCAATGATCTTTGCATTCTTTTTCAAATCAGCAAAGGACTTTCCCCGGGAAAGACCGGAAATCTTCAAACATTCCAGATCAAAGCCGGCTTTGGGAACAAGCTGTTCCTCCATATGGCCCTTGGCACCAATAAACAAAATATTACTGTTAGGGTGACGCTCTTTCCATGTATTCGCCACAGCGATAGCGGGGTTAATATGTCCGCCTGTGCCGCCGCAGGTAAATATCACATTCATAAGGAAACCTCCTGTATTTTTGTCCGGTTTCTGTAACGGGATATGCTCAGCACCACACCCATCTCACCAAGATTCACCGCAAGCGCAGTGCCTCCATAGGAGAAAAACGGAAGTGCGATCCCTGTTGATGGAAGCAGATTCGTCACAACACACAGATTCAAAACCGTCTGTACCGCGATCAAGGTAACAAGCCCTGCTGCCAGAACTGTGGAAAACCGGTCCTGCGCACGCAACGCAATCCAATACCCCCGAAGAATCAGCGCGGCAAACAGTGCAATGATCAGCACCGCCCCAACAAGACCCAATTCTTCACAGATGATCGCAAAAATATAATCGTTATATTGAAACGGCAAATATAGATACTTTTGCCGACTCTTTCCAAAACCAAGGCCAAACAGGCCACCGGAGCCAATGGCATACAAAGATTGCAGAATTTGATAACCCGTATCCCCCGGATCCTGCTCCGGATGCAGCCACGCAGTTACCCGATCGCCGGCATAACCCATAAAGGTGATATAAACGACCACAAATGCCGCGGCCGCACCGGCACCGGCAAGCAACCATTTCGGACTTGTGCCTGCAACAAACATCATGACAACAGCCACCATGCCCATAAGCATAATGGCGGACAAATGTTTTTCCAGTGCCAAAGGTATTAAAATGCCCAACAGGGCCGCACCAAAACCCAATACGCCATAGCGAAATTTCTTAGCATCCGTGCCGAATCCTTTTGTAAGACGTGCAAACATCAGGATCATGGTGAATTTGGCGATTTCTGACGGTTGAAACTGGAGTCCTGCAATATTGATCCAGCGCCGTGCTCCATTTACCGACTCCCCTACTACCAAAACCAACAGCAGCAATGCAATGCTGACGCCGTATAGGGGCCATGCAAATCGCAGCCATACCTGGGCCGGGATCTTACTGAACACAGCCATGCATATCAAACCCAGCACAGCACAGGCGGCCTGCTTAAACAAGTATCTTGTAGAGCTTGTATAGCCGGTATCATACATACTTTGCGCAGAACTGGCTGAATACAGCATGATAAGTCCTACGCAAAGCAGCAATATCAGCAATACAAGAAACGGTATATCTACACCTTCTCCCGCCGAAATTCGGCGGCGATCCTCTTTGGCATACAGAGATCTCCCTGCTGCCATAGATTTCTCCTTTCCAAAATCAGAGCATCAGTCCGGCCACACTCAGCCATGCCAAAATGCACATCAGCGCGGACACCGCAGAAAATACCAATACGATTTTATTTTCTCTCCAGCCGCACATTTCAAAGTGATGGTGAATTGGCGACATTTTAAACAGTCGCTTTCCATGGGTCAGCTTAAAATAACCCACTTGCAATATCACAGACAAGGTCTCCACAATGTAAACAAAACCAACCATTAACAAAATAAGGGGTATGTCCAGCGCAAAGGCAAGTGCGCACACTGCTCCGCCCAGAAACAGAGATCCGGTATCGCCCATGAAAACCTTGGCAGGATGCCAATTGTAGAACAGATAAGCAATCAACGCACCCACAAGAGCAGCAGGCATCAACGCCAGATCAAAGCGCTTCATTGTCACTGAAAAAGCGGCAAAGAAAACCATAACAGGAATTGTCACAGACGCGCTAAGGCCGTCCACTCCGTCAGTAAGGTTCACTGCATTGACGCAACCGACCATGACAAACATTGCAAAGAAAATGTACGCCAAAGGATGAATGGTAAAAGAAACATCCACAAAAGGAATGTACAAGTCGCAGGTCAGAACCCCTTGCTTATAAATCAAATACAGATAAAGCGCAGAGGCGGCCAACTGTAAAAGCAATTTCTGGATGGAAGTAAGACCTTCATTTTGTTTCTTCTTCATTTTGCAGAAATCATCCAAAAAACCGATTGCGCCATAACACAGCGCCATAGCCAATGCATAGAGCACAGAATAATCCTCCATGGTAGGCACAGCGATCAAAAGGCAAATTATCAAAGCGAAAATAAACATAAGACCGCCCATCATAGGCGTGCCCGCCTTGTAATTATGCCATGTTGGGCCAACTTCACGAATGGACTGTCCAGCCTTTAATGCACGGAGCACCGGCAAAATCAGATAACCGATCAAACCGGACAGAACACCGCCAGCCAATGCGGTAATGATGATTCTTGTCATATCTATCTCCTCCGCTTACATTTCATCCTTCATCAGCATATCCAGAACAATCTCCATATGCATGCCATGACTTCCCTTAAACAGCAGCACATCTCCATCTTTCACAGTGCGCTTAAGTGCCGCCACAAGGGAGTCGCGGTTCTCGTAAGAGTCCGCCTTGCGGTGATCCATACCACCGGTGATCGCACCGTTCACGACCCTATCACTAAACGGGCCGTAAGCAAATACCATATCCGCTTTTTCCGCAGCAATGCGGCCAACCCTGTAATGCTCCGCTGCAGCGCACATACCCAACTCCAGCATATCACCCAAAACGGCGATCCGTCTGCCGGGGCGCTTGCTTAAAACATTCAAAGCTGCAGCCATAGATTCCGGGCCTGCGTTATAGCAGTCCTTGATAACGGTGTAGCCCTTATGGCGGAAGATCTCCTGCCGTCCAGCCATATTGTGGAAGTCCTTAAGCGCATCGGCAACATCCCCAGGGGCAATACCCATGGCAAGGCCCACGCTGATTGCTGCAAGAGCGTCAGAGACAAAATGTTCTCCTTCTAATGCCAATGTAATGGATACGGTTTCACCACCACAGTTTACATCAAAGGAAAGCTGTCCGTCTTTCTCACCTACATTGCTGCCGAGAACCTGACATTTGGGATTGCGCACGCCGAAATATGTAGCAATGTCGCAAACCTTTTGCACGTTCCAAAGCATCTGATCATCGCCGTTGAGAATGATTTTCCCATCCTGCTGCATACCCTCTAGGATTTCAAGCTTAGCCTTCAGAATACCCTCCTGAGAGCCAAGGTGCTCAATATGCATGGTGCCGATATTGATGATCACTGCCACGTCCGGCAATGCGATGGATGCCAGGTAAGCAATCTCACGAAAATGGTTCATACCCATTTCCAAAACTGCAATCTGTGTATCTTCCGGCATGGAAAGCACAGCCATGGGCATACCGATGTCATTATTATGATTCACAGGGGTCTTTTCCACGTGGTAGCCCTTGGAAAGCACGCAGGCGATCATTTCCTTAGTGGTGCTCTTACCCACACTGCCGGTAACACCAACCACTTTCATACCAATGCGCTTGCGCTCCTCCCGGGCAATATCGCCCAGCGCAATCCGGGTATCCTCCACCACAATAGCAGGATAATCCCCGTCGCAATGAGTGCAAAGCACAGCCGCTGCACCCTTTTGAAGCGCCATGGGGATAAAATCATGGCCGTCACGCTCACCGGACAGCGCAATAAACAGCTGCCCGGGTTGAATATTCCGGGAGTCATTACAAGCACCAAGGAATGTGACATCTTCATATTTGGAATCGATCCTACCGCCACACCATGCGGCTGCCTGACCCAATCGAATGGTTCCCATATTACATCCTCATTTCTTCCAGGTATGCAGCAACCTCTTCCCGTTCGTCCAAATGATGCTTAATACCCTGGATCTCCTGATAGGTTTCATGGCCTTTTCCAGCCAATACTATAATATCATTTTTTCCGGCTTTGTCCATAGCATATCGTATCGCTTTTCGCCGATTTTCTATGATGGTATATCTTTCCTCAGGAGCGTCCACGCCTTTTAGAATATCCGAAATAATGGCCATGGGTTCTTCCGTTCTGGGATTATCCGATGTAATCACCGCATAATCCGACAAATCTACACCAATTTTACCCATAACAGGCCGCTTCATGGGATCCCGGTCACCACCACAGCCAAATACAGCAATAAGCTGACCCTTGCAGAAGCCTCTGACGGATGATAGAACATTTTCCAGGCCGTCTGGGGTATGGGCATAGTCAATCAAGACTGTATAGGGCTTACCGGGAGTCGGTACCACCTCTACCCTGCCCTTAACGCCCTTGACACAAATCAATGCAGCGGCGCTGTCATAAAGAGAAATTCCCAACTGCAGGGCGATAGCCAGCACTGTCATGGCATTATAAACAGTAAACTTACCGGGAATAGGAAGCTTCACTGCAACTTCATCTTCGTTATATACAGCTGTAAAAGATACGCCGTCAGCATGAAGCTGCACATCCCGTGCTGTCAGCGCTGCATTTTGATTGAATGCAAAGGTAACGGCTTCACCGTCATAACCCCGGCTGATGCGGGAATACCAGCTGTCATCGGCATTAAACACCGCCTTATTGCAACGGGCAAAAAGCTCCGCCTTGGCATCGCAATAGGCTTCCATAGTCTTGTGAAAATCCAAATGATCTTCCGTCAGATTGGTAAACGCGGCCACATCAAAATGGACACCCGCCACCCGATCCAGAGAAATGGCATGGGAAGAGACCTCCATGACCACATGGGTGCAGCCTGCGTCACGCATTTGTGCAAACAAAGCCTGGAGTTCATAACTTTCCGGTGTTGTGCGCTCCGTTGGGATCACCTGATCACCGATACGGTTTTCCATCGTACCGATCAGACCCACCTTAGCGCCAATAGTCTTTTCCAAAAGCTGCTTGAGAATCAGCGTAACCGAAGTTTTTCCATTTGTCCCGGTTACACCGATCATGGTCATGCTTTTAGAGGGATGGTCGAAGAAATTACAGCTCATTTGAGCAAGCGCAGCACGGTCATTCTTAACCAGCACATAAGGAACTTCCTCATTGGGACGAACAGCCGTGACTACCACAGCCGCACCTTTTTCCATGGCCATGGGAATAAAGCGATTTCCGTCGGTGGCAAAGCCTGTCACCGCAACAAACATGCTCCCGTTTGTCACCTTCCGGGAATCATAGAAAATCTCATCAATATTCAGTTCCATGCTCACATTGGCCTGAATGACATTTACATTCTTAAGTAAATCCTTTAGCTTCATAACCGCTCCTTATCTAGTCGGTGGTTTTTGTATCCACAAACCGCAATTCCACTGTTGTACCCACAGAAACCTTAGTGCCTGCAGGAATACTTTGGGATTGTACTGTTACATTGGCTGAAATCTCTTGATTTCCGGTAACCAAAATATATAGTCCCAACTGACCTGCTGCATCAGACGCCTGCTGACGCTGCATACCGGCAAAATCGGGCACACTGACCAAGTCATTCTCCGGAGACTGACCAAGATACACCAACACCTGACTGCCTCCTGGCACCGTTTCTCCCGCTGCGGGTATCTGTCCGGTTACTTCATCCCCCTGCCCTATAAATGTAGCAGATAATGAGGCACCCTTCAAGGCTTTTTCTGCCTGAGACTTTGTAAGACCTGCAAGATCCTCCAGAACCACTTCCTTGCTGGCCGCATCATCTTCAGAAAAACTTTGCTGAACACCAAGATACGGGAGAATGTCCGCCATTACCGCCCCAACTGTTGGTGCGGCCATGACGCCGCCGGAAATATACATTCCCGTGGACCGAGAAGGCGTATCCAAAGCCACAAGTACAATATACTCCGGATCGTCCATGGGCGCAACCCCCACAAACGATACGATCTTATCCAGCGTAGGCTTTCCATTCTCGTCCAAAACATCAATTTTTTCACTTGTTCCGGTCTTTCCCCCAATGGAGAACCCGGCAACAGCGGCATTTTTAGCCGTTCCTTCTGTCACTACGGAGCGCATCAGCTGACGCATGGTAGCAGATGTTTCATTGCTGATGACTTGTCTGATCACCGTAGGTTCTTGCTTTAACACCGTATTACCATTGGCATCCACGACTTCCGATACAATATACGGCTCCATGAGATACCCGCCGTTTACTACCGCAGAAATCGCCCGAACCAACTGCAGAGGTGTTAACTTAAAAGTTTGGCCAAACGAACCAGAGGTCAAGGATGCTGTACCCCACTTATCAGTATCCGTTACCAATTCCTTATCAAAAAATATGCCCTTACTTTCACCTGCAAGATCGATACCGGTCTTTTCCAATACGCCAAATTTTTCAACATACTCATAAAAGCGCTCTCCGCCCAGTTTTAAGGCGATGTTGGCAAAGGCGATATTGCAGGAATTTTGCAAAGCCTGTGGCGTCTTTTCCGCGCCATGGCCAGCTGAGCGCCAACAATGTAATAACTGTGAGCGTCCGGGGATCTTTTGAGAGCCGCTGCAGTGGAAATTTGTCTCCAAATCAATAGCACCACAATCCAGCGCCGCTGACATTGTCAGCACCTTAAAGGTCGAACCCGGCTCATAACCGTCGGAAATGCATCGATTTCGCCACTGCTTTAATCGAGCCGCGTTCAACGCAGTTTTATAACCTTCAAATCCCGAACGGTATTGCTCAGAATCTTCGGGAAAGCTCAGGTAATTCTGTTTCAGATTTTCCAGCTGTTCATTTGTTTTTGTATCCGTGATCTCCAAATATTGATTGGGATCATAGCTGCCCAATGTAGCCATGGCAAGGATCTCGCCGGTTTTTACATTCATTACCAGACCAAACGCGCCGTTTTGCACATCGTAGCGGGTAATGGCCGCCTCCATTTGCTTTTCCAAGCACGCCTGAACTGTGGTGTCCAAGGTCAATACCACACTATCCCCGGGTACTGATGCCACATACTTTTCAAAAGAATAGGGCATATCCATCTCGTTGTTGCCCTTTGTGGTAATTACCTTCCCGGAATTTCCCTCCAGGTAAGTGTTATATGCCGCCTCGATACCCTCAGAACCGGTATTGGAAGCATTGGTAAATCCTATCACCTGGGCCGCCAGAGTTCCATGCGGATAACTGCGCATGGAATTCGGTTCCAAATGGATGCCTGAGATCTGATTGCTGTTTATGTAGCTTCGAATTTGCCCTGCAGTATCCTCGTCTACCCGGGCTGCAATCTGCTTATACCGCATTGAGGTATCTTCCGCCTGCTGCGCGATCCAGCTTGGATCAAGGCCCAGAATACTGCCAAGCGTCTGAGAAATCTCCTCAATATTTGCCTTGGACTGTTTTAGTTCGTGCGGGTCAAGATAAATATTTTCCACACCCACGGAAACCGCAAGCATATTCATATTGCGATCATAGATCGTGCCTCTTGCAGCAGTCACCATGGTCGTTCTCGTCTGATTTCGCAGCGCCAAATCAGAATAGTAATCATACTTTGAGATCATCAAATTGTATAATTGCAGCGCCACGGGTAAAAAAGCTACAATCCCCAACACCGCCATCACTGCAAGGATCCTTTTGTGATGTCCGGAGTCTCCCCGAATACGGTTATACTCCTTTTTCCTCTTTGCCATGAAGCCACCGGCCTTTCTGATTGCTGCAAGGCATGAATGGGCAGCAAGGAAAACCCTCACCGCCCATTGCAGCTGCTATTCAATCATATTGGCACGGCGCGACTTTATGCAAATAGACCCGTAAGAAACGTGCACAGAGTCTCCCATGCAGTAGGCTCCTGGGGAACTTCAGGCATTTGCACAGTCACAGCAACAGAGGTCACCGAAGATGCAGGCACCTTACCCATGGCCAAAGCAATTCTCTCAATTTCCTCCAAATCATAACCGGAGGTATAAGTATTTTTAAGCTGTTCGTTTTCCTGCTGAAGTGTCTCAGCGTATGCAAACAGCGCGGCGGCTTCGGTTCTTGCTTCCTGCAAACGCACAAAACCAACGACCATCAAAATCAATAAAATTGCAGAAACGCAAATACTTACAACGGCAAGAGGATCAATGGCAATGACGGTCTTCTTTGCCCGATGTTGCTTGGGCAGGCGAACCTTTTTGCGCGCAGGACTGGTTGCGATCTGAAGCGCAGAGCTGCCGCAGACCGAGGCGTTAATATAACGAATCTCATGCTGTCTTACCATATCCTCTTCCTCTTTCTTTTGTAGTCAGCGAAAATCAAAGTTTTTCGCAAATTCTTAGTTTCGCACTTCTTGCTCTGGGATTTCTTTCAAGCTCCTCATCACCGGAAATAATCGGCTTTCTGGTAATGAGCTTAACCTGAGGTTTCTTTCCACAGACACACACGGGAAATTCCGGCGGGCAAGTGCAGCCCCGGGCAGCTTCATTCATGGCATTTTTCACAATGCGGTCTTCCAACGAATGGAAAGTGATCACTGCAAGCCTGCCACCCGGCTTCATTTTGGGAATCGCTGCATCCATAACCTTTCTGACTGCTCCAAGCTCATCATTCACCGCGATGCGAATAGCCTGGAAACTTCTTTTGGCAGGATGCTGTTTCTCTCGCAAGGCCGATGCGGGCATGGCAGAGCGGATCACATCAACAAGTTCAAAGGTTGTATCAATGGGTTTCCCCTCGCGGCAGCAGCAAATAGCGGCTGCGATCTGGGGGGCATATCTCTCTTCGCCGTAATCGAACAATATCCGGCGCAATTCTTCATAACTCCAGGTGTTTACTACTGCATGCGCAGTCAGCACATCTTCGCTGTTCATACGCATATCTAAGGGTGCGTCAGCCATATAGGAAAAACCTCTGGCTCCATCATCCAGCTGGGGCGAAGAAACCCCAAGATCCAGCAAAATACCGTCTACTGCGGAGATGCTCTGCTCTTGCAGCACCTCACCGATCCTGCAGAAGTTGGAATGAACCAATGTCACCTTATCTGTAAAATCCTTCAGCCGCTCTCCCGCTGCCTTCAAAGCAACCGGGTCGCGATCAATGCCGATCAAGCGACCGCTATCCAATCTTCTTACAATCTGGCTGCTGTGTCCCGCACCGCCAAGTGTGCCGTCCACATATATGCCGTCAGGGCGAATATTCAATCCGTCCAGGCATTCGTTCAGCAATACGGAAATGTGATGAAACTCACTCATAGGCCGATCGCCTCTAAAGATGCCAACAGTTTTTCAGGTGTAAGGTTCTCAGCCTCAAAGGCTTCATATTCCTTGCTGTCCCAAATCTCTGCCTGGCCTGCCCGGCCAACGATCATCACATCACGGCCAATGCCGGCGTAATCCAAAAGAAACTGAGTCAAACTAAAACGGAACTGTTTATCCGGGGCGCACTGATTAGCATTCATAAAAATCAAGCTCGTGGCAGCACCCTTCTGCGAAATAGGCAATGCGTTGTAGTTTTCACTAAGCTTTTGCCAATCAGCAGCGGTATATACGGTCAGGCAGCGATGACCGCAGTTGACACCCAGGGTCACATAGAAATCACTGCCAAGCTCCTCACGAAGCTTTGCGGGGACAAACAGACGGTTTTTATCGTCTAATTTTGCCGTATACTTTCCGATCATCCGGCCTCACCTCCTCCATTTTGCTCCACTTTACTACCATTTTGCTCCACTTAAGGACAGTATACTACCACCTTCCAAAAAAATCAACCTTTTTTTATAAAAAAATTCATTTTTTCTGTAAAAACCCCCAAATTCCCAATTTTAGAACATCTGTTCTATTTTCTTCTCCTCTCCTGCGGCTTGAAAAACAAGACTGCCATCTCGCAGTAAAGCTTTGACCTTTCCTGGCTGTTTCGCAGCGCGCAGCAAAAATTCCGAAAGTGGCCCTTCCACTTTCTCTTGTACCAACCTGCGCAAATGACGCGCTCCATCTTTAGGATTACAGTCCTCCGCCAGCCACCGTGCCAACTCTGCAGGCACAGAAAAGTGCACATTGAATGTCCTGAGTCTGCTCACCAACTGGTCAAGGTACTTCTGCGCAATGGCCTCCAATGCACCGTTGTCCAAAGGCGCAAATGCAACGATTTGATCCAGTCTGCCCAAGAATTCCGGCGCAAATGCCTGCTTGAGAGCATCCGTGCGCTCCTTTTCTGCTCCCGATGGCTGAAAGCCCAACCCGTCGCCTTTACACTGCGCCCCTACATTAGATGTCATAACCACAATGGCATTTTTGAAACTCACCTTTCTGCCGGTAGAATCCGTAAGCTCTCCCTCTTCCATGATCTGCAGCAAGATCCCCGCCACATCAGGATGCGCTTTTTCCAGTTCATCCAGTAAAACCAAACAGTATGGCCTTCTGCGAACTGCCTCAGTCAGTTTTCCGCCCTCTTCATACCCCACATATCCCGGAGGAGAGCCGATCATCCTGGAAACTGACTGTTTTTCCATATACTCTGTCATATCCAACCGGATCATTGCGTCCCGACTGCCATACATTTCCTCTGCAAGCACACGGCAAAGTTCCGTTTTTCCCACTCCGGTTGGCCCGGTAAACATAAGGCTCGCCACAGGCCTGTTGCTGTCACGGACATCGGAAAATCCGCGACGCACAGCCTCAGCCACCGCTTTCACAGCTTTCGGCTGCCCCACCACATTCTTAGAAAGAATGTTTTCAAGATCCAGCAATCTCTGCCGCTCATCGGCACTTAATCGGCCTACAGGAATGCCTGTGCGAGCAAATACCGCCCAGGCTATATCCGACGGCAAAACCGCCTGTGGACGGCGCCCTTCCGGAGCGCGCGTCACCAACTTTTGCATCTTATCCCGCAGCTCCGCCGCCTTTTCAAAACGGCTTTCCCGAACCGCTTCATGTAGCTCCTGCTCCAAATGCTGTCGGGGGTTTCCTCTGGCCTGCTTCATTTCCTCCATGCGGGCATGCGCAGCGCCCTCATCCAGCAGATCAATGGCCTTATCCGGAAGATACAGTGCCGGCAAATACCTCACAGAGAGCCGCAGTGCCTCCTTGAGCGCATCCTCGGTGATCCTGATATGATGGTGCCGTTCCAGCCCAGGCTTTAACCCCCTTAAGATGGCCATAGTTGCCTCTTCATCCGGCTCCTCTACCATAACAGGGCGGAATCTACGATCCAAAGCTGGATCTTTTTCAATAAATTTCCGGTACTCCTCCAGCGTAGTCGCGCCAAGGATCTGCAATTCTCCCCTGCCCAGAGCAGGCTTAAAAATATTGGCCGCATCAATAGCACCCTCTGCTGCGCCTGCGCCAACGATGGTATGCATTTCATCCACAAACAGAATAATATCCCCACTTCTGCGGATCTCCCCCAGCACATCCCGCAACCGCTCTTCAAATTCGCCACGGTATTTCGTGCCGGCAACCAAATTTGCCATGTTTAGGCTCACAAGCCGCTTATCTTTCAACTGTGGAGGCACATTCCCAACTGCCATTCTCTGAGCAAGCCCCTCTGCAATCGCCGTCTTTCCCACACCGGGCTCTCCAATCAAGGCAGGATTATTTTTATTCTTTCTGCTAAGAATGCCGATGACCATATCGATCTCCCTGTCACGGCCGATGATTGGCTCCATGAGTGCCGCCTTCACCACAAGATCTTCGCTGAACTGTTCCAATAATTTCGTGCGAACCGCCTCCTTTTTTTGCTGCACCATACCCCCCGTCTCCCACTGTAAATAATCAATGGAACGGGTAAATATATCATCCTTATCCACCTGCGCTATTTTGAGTAATTCCTGGGCTGCAGAATTTTCCTTTCTAAGAACCGACATAAGAATATGAACATTTTCGATCTGCACCCGACCGCTGCGTCGGGCTTCCGCCTCCGCACCCCGCAGGATGTTTCCTGCCGTTTGTGTCAATCCCTGACGAATAGGTATACCGGGAACGCCCATGCCATAAATGGTTGCCGTAAGATCCCACAGAAAATCCACCTCCGCCCCAACGCTGCGCAGGATCTTCCCCGTCCATCCTGAATCCTCAGCCAGGGCAATAAGCAAATGCTGACTACCTACGTAACTATGTCCCAAACTTCGGGCAAACCTCGCTGCACACAAGATCAGATCTGCCGTTTCCGGCGCAAACCGCATAAGCACTCCTCCTTTATCCCAAAATATTCCCCATGGATTCTGAAAAATATACGGCAGTTTCCTAAAAAAGGAATTGCATTTTCTGAAATAAGTGTTAGAATAGAGTTGCGCAAGGGCATTACTGCCCATTGCATGAAAAACATACTGGAGGGAAACATCATGGCATACAATATCACCGATGCTTGCGTCAAGTGCGGCTCCTGTGCTGATCAGTGCCCCGTTGAGGCAATTTCTGAGGGCGAAGATAAGTACGTCATCGACGCTGACGTTTGTGTCAGCTGCGGTGCTTGCGCCGATCAGTGCCCCACTGAAGCCATTGAGGAAGGCTAATTCTTCCAAATCCGCAGTCAGTCTGCGTAGGCGGTTACCCGGCTGCGCAGGCTGATTTTTTATGGAGGAGCTATGGAACGACTACATAACGGTTTCCTGCTGGACACGCCCCCGGGCACATTTCCCCTAAGCACTGATTCCATATTGTTGGCGGATTTCATACAGCTTCCGCGCTGTGCAAAAGTTTTGGATTTGGGCGCAGGATGCGCCACATTGGGTCATTTGCTCTGCGCCAAGGATGTTCGCTGCCATGTCACCGGAATCGAACTGGATAACACCGCCCATGAAGCTGCATTAAAAAATATTGAAGCAAACGGGCTTCAATCGCGTATTTCAAGTATATGCGGCGATATTCGCAGTGTTTCCCACACCTTAGGCGCAGGGTCTTTCACTACCTGCATATCCAATCCACCCTATTTTACCGGTGGCCCCGCCAGCAAGGATGCTCCCCTCGCCCGCAGAAACGACTGCTTCGACATTCCGGATATTATGCACTGTGCAGGCAAAGCCTTACAATACGGCGGTGACCTTTATCTTGTACACAAACCGGAAAATTTGGCTCACCTTTGTGCATGTGCCGCCAAAAACGGTCTGGAGGCCAAACGGCTTTGTGTTGTACGCCACTGCCCGGAAAACCCCATATCCATGATCTTGCTCCAATTCCGCAAAGGCGGAAAACCTGGACTAAAATGGGAAGAGCTAAACCTCTTCCACCGGGACGGAACGCCAACTGCTGCATATTGCAAAATTTATCATCTCTAGGAGGTGCACTATGGCAGGTATGCTTTATCTGGTGCCCACACCCATCGGTAATCTGGGTGACATCTCCCTGCGTTGCCGGGAAACACTGGAGAATGCGGATTTTATCGCCGCAGAAGATACCAGAGTTACCTTAAAGCTATTAAATCATTTAGGCATAAAAAAAAGCCTTGTCAGCTACTACGAGCACAACAAGGCAAATAAAGGCAATATGATCATTGACCGGATTCTATCCGGAGAGACCTGCGCGCTGGTATCCGATGCCGGCAGTCCTGCCATCTCCGATCCCGGCGAGGATCTTGTGCGCCAATGTGCAGACGCCGGCATTACAGTATGTGCCATTCCCGGCCCGTGCGCAGTTATCACAGCGCTGAGCATTTCCGGCCAGAGCACAGGCAGATTTTGCTTTGAGGGTTTCCTGTCAACAGCGAAGAAAAGCCGTCGGGAGCATCTGCAAGCGCTTGTCTCCGAAACCCGCACGATGATCTTCTATGAAGCACCCCATAAGCTCCTCTCCACTCTGGTGGACATGGCGGACGTTTTTGGAAAAGATCGTCCCATCAGCCTGTGCCGGGAGCTTACCAAGCTTCACGAAGAAGTTGTACGCACCACCTTGGGTCAGGCCATAGAGAAATATACCGAGACGCCACCCAAAGGGGAATTCGTCTTGGTGCTTGCAGGCGCGGAAGAACAAGCGAAAGCGCAAAACACCCCTGAAGATGCCGCTGCCCGGGTCGCAGAACTGATCCAATCCGGACTCAGTCGCAAGGACGCGGTAAAGCAAACCGCAAAAGAACTTGATCTACCGAAGAATGTCGTGTACGACGCTTCCCTTTCCCTGGAATAAAACAAAAGCGTTGCAGAAACAAGATTTCTGCAACGCATTTTTTATACGCAATCCATGCTATGTACACATTCCCGGCAAACATTTTTGCCACGATAGGTGATTAACATTTTAGAAGAACCGCAAAAAATACAGGAAGGCTCAAACTTTTGCAATACGATCTGATCGTTATCCATAAAGATCTCGATCTCATCTTTCTCGGCGATGTCCAATGTGCGGCGCAATTCAATGGGCAAAACAATTCTTCCCAACTCGTCGACCTTACGAATAATGCCTGTTGATTTCATATTTCAGCCACTCCTCTTTTGCCTGTTTCTTTTTCCTTTAACGGATGACTTATTTTATCATCATTATACTTCCAAAACTTGGATATGTCAATCATTTTTCATTATTCTGTAATTTATGCAGAATTCCGACGGAATTTTTGTCCCCTGTGCCGCATATTGTACAACACAGGAGGCGGTACAAATGGTAATGAGTTGGATTTTCACAGGGATGCTGCTTCTTTCCCTGATTTTTTCCATAGCTACCGGCCAAGGTGCGGCCTTAGCAGGCGCTGTCACACAGGGTGCTCAAGCGGGAATTACCCTGGCTATCTCTATTGCCGGTTCTGTTTGTTTGTGGTCCGGAATCGGCAATTTAATGGACAAAGCAGGCATGACACAGAAATTATCCGCATTGCTCCGACCTCTTCTAAAGCGGCTGTTTCCGTCCACGGAGAAAAATCCACGGCTTGGCAAGCACATCAGCGCCAATATATGCGCAAACTTTCTTGGTCTGGGCAATGCTGCGACGCCAATGGGCATTCAGGCGGTTAAAAATATGGTTGACCCAGCAAACCCCAGCCGCGCCACAGATGAAATGTGCCGTCTCGTGGTGCTCAACACCGCATCCATTCAGCTGATTCCGGCAAACGTTGCTGCCGTACGGGCAGCACTTGGCTGCGAAACACCCTTTGACCTTTTGCCGGCTGTTTGGGTCACAAGCTTATGCTCTGCCGGTCTGGGTGTTACCATAGCTTGGCTCTTAGGGAAGGTGTGGCGGCATGATTGATTACATTGTGCCCTTGCTGCTGCTCTGTGCATCCTTGCTGGCGCTTCGTAAGCGAGAAAACGCCTATGATCTACTTCTTAACGGCGCAGCAGACGGGTTAAAACTATTGGCGTCCATTATTCCCGCACTTATATTGCTGCTAACCGCAGTAACCATGCTCCGTGCCAGCGGAGCAGTAGACGCACTCAGCCAAATACTTTCGCCGGCATTTCGCTTCTTTGGCATCCCACCGGAAACCGCCCTGCTTGTGTTAACGCGACCCATCAGCGGCAGCGCTGCTCTCGCAGTGGGCGCTGATCTTATGCGCCAATACGGCGTGAACTCACAAATTGGCCGCACCGTAGCTGTAATGCTGGGTTCTACAGAGACAACCTTTTACACCATCAGCGTATATTTTGGCGCAGTTGGCGTAAAAAAGACCCGGTATGCGGTACCTGCCGCCCTGTTTGCAGATTTTGTTGGATTTTTTATGGCTTCCCTTACGGTAAAGTTATTTTACAATTAAAAAACAGGCGCATTGTAAAATGCGCCTGTTTTGCTTTTATTCCTCGTCCTCGTCGTCTTCGAGGCTAAATTCAAGAGTCTCACCGCAGTTGGGGCAGATAATGCTGCCTTCTTCCAGGGTCTCTTCGTCAAAGTCGATGATCTCGCCGCAAGCACACTCTACTTCGTAAATAGTAGTGTCCTCATCGCCAAAGTCAAAGCCTTCGTCCTCGAAATCGTCCTCATCGTCTTCAAAGTCGAAATCGTCGTCATCGTAGTCATACTCATCCTCCTCTTCATCCATGATGAAGTCTTCGATGGCATCCAGATCCTCCTCGATCTCGTCCAGCTCGTCAGAGATCGCAATGGTGGTATCCTCGATGTCGCTTACCTTTTTGGCCATATCGCCCAGCAGATCTACGATCCCGGCGATCATTTTGCCTTCAGCCTTTTCTGTGTCCAGCTCCAGGCCATCCATCAGGCCCTTCAAATATGCAGCCTTTTCAGAAAGTGTCATAGTAAATCTCCTTTATGCCTTGGAGCGGCCCAGATATTCACCGGTACGGGTGTCGATCTGAATCTTATCGCCCTCGTTGATAAACAGGGGCACCTTGATCTCTGCGCCGGTCTCTACGGTAGCAGGCTTGGTAACGTTGGTAGCAGTATTGCCGGCAAAACCAGGCTCAGTCTCAGTAACAACCAGATCCACAAAGTTGGGAACTTCGACACCAAACACCTTGCCCTTATAGCTCATGATGGTGCAGATATCATTTTCCTTAACAAACTTGAAGCTGTCGTCCAGAGCGGATGCATCAATGGGCTCCAGTTCATAGGTCTCCTGATCCATGAAGTAGTACAGCTCACCGTCATTGTAGGAATACTCCATCTTCTTGCGCTCAACAAAAGCGGTGGGGAACTTTGCGGTGGGGTTGAAGCTGGTTTCAGTAACGCCGCCGGTGATGACATTCTTCATCTTCACACGGACAAAGGCAGCACCCTTGCCGGGCTTCACGTGCTGAAATTCAACGACCTGCATAACCTTGCCGTCCATGTCAAAAGTAATGCCGTTTCTAAATTCGCCTGCAGAAATCATGTTTATATCCTCCTAGATTGTCCCACATATTGTGGATAAAAATATTACATAGCTTTAGCGCATATATTTTACCGCGAAATTGGAAATTTTTCAAGAGCAAAACGCAACTTTTTTAGATAATTATCAAATTCTTAGGGCTAAAGGTAATATTTTCACAGCCGTCAGGCTTGTAGATCACTACGTCCTCAATGCGAACACCGAATTTTCCGGGAATATAAATGCCCGGTTCTGCAGAACAAATGGCATTTTCCGGCATAGGCTCTTGGTTTCTGGGGCTGGGATTGGGATTCTCATGAACCTCAAGGCCCACACCGTGGCCATAACCGTGGCCGAAATATTCACCGTAACCAGCATCGGCAATTACCTTGCGGGCAGCACCATCAATGCTGCTGCCAATCACACCGGCCTTGGTAGCGGCGATACCCGCCAACTGAGCCTGCAGTACAGTGTCATATACCTTCTTCATTTCCTCGGTAGCATAACCCACAGCGATGGTACGGGTCATATCTGCACAGTAGCCTTTATAGATCGCGCCAAAGTCCAATGTAATGAAATCGCCTTCCTGAACCACACGCTCCCCTGCCACACCATGAGGCATGCTGGTATTCGGGCCGGAAACCACAATGGGATCAAAAGCAAGACCCTGACTGCCGTTTTTGTACAGACAATAGATAAGCTCCGCCTGCACCTGAAGCTCGGTCATTCCTGCCTTGATACGGGTCAAAACCTCCGAGAAGGCGGTATCCGTGATCTGCTGTGCCTTACGCATGAGATCCAGTTCCCACTCTTCCTTTACGGCGCGGAAGCCATTGATCTTGTCATTCATGGGAATGAGCTTTGCGTTGAGATTCTTCTCATAAGCAAAGAGCTCCCGTGCAGTCAAATACTCTTCTTCATAACCCAAAGTAGTGACTTCAAATTCAGCAATAGCCTTATTCAGGCAGCCTGCGTAACCCTTTTCCGTCACAATATCAATGACCTCAAAACCGCGAATACCGGCCTCAGCAGACTCAATATAGCGGCTGTCCGTAAAATACCGGCAGCCTTTTTTCGTTACGATGGCCACGCCCTCTGCAATGTCAAACTGCGCGCCATAATGGCGGCTGTACCGGGAAGTGAGCAGCAAACCGTCCACTTCGTCATTCAGCAAGGTCAAATATTTCTCAAGATTGTTCATTTCACATTCTCCTTTTTCTGGCAGCTAAAATAAACGGCAGTTCTGCCACATGACGCAGTTTTAACCAGAAATTATGATTGTCAATAGCTTTCACCAATATGGATGTAACACCTGCACAATTTGCGCCAAGGGTGTCTGTATAGATCTGATCGCCACCCAATGCGGCCTCATGACACGGGATCCCATATCTTTCCAAACAGGCTCGAATCCCCCGAGAAAACGGCTTTTTTGCGTGAGTAATACAGTCAAGCCCGTATTTTGCGCAGAATTTCCTGACCCGATCCCGTCGGCTGTTGGAAACCACGCAAAGTATGATTTGAGAACTACTCATTTCCTTTAGCCATGCATGCATTTTTTCAGTAGGAACATCAGTGGTATAGGGCACGATGGTATTATCAAAATCCAGCATCAGCAGCCGAATGTTACGACTCGAAAGAAACTCCGGTGTGATCTGTGTCAATTCCCGGGCTATGATCCGGGGAAGCAGAGAAAAAGACATAGCACTACCTGCCAATTCATAGGATATAGCAGATTATAACACGGAAGGAACTGTTTGTCCATGCAAATTATGCAATACCTGGCTATGACCGGGGCGGAATATCGCGCAGATCCAATCCCTATGCACCCCATGGCATGGATGGCCTGTCATTTTTCCCCCTACTCCCTGGGTCTGTCCAACCTGCCGGATACGCTTCCCAAAAACTCCATGCTCATTGTAAACGATCTGTCCCCAATCCACAGTCACGACGCAGATGCCATCGTGCACCAGCTTACTAAAGCTGTTCATGATTTGCAAATCGCAAAGGTGCTGCTGGATTTTCAGCGTCCATACCATCCTCAGCTTCACCAACTTGCGGGCATCTTATGCGAGAAGCTCCCTTGCCCTGTGGGCATATCAGAAATCTATGCCGAGAGTATTGACTCCCCTGTGTTTCTTTCTGCGCCGCCGCTAACTTGCGATCTAAGAACACATATAGCCCCCTGGGATGACAGAGAGATCTGGCTGGAGGCTGCCACAGAATGTGCGATCTTCACTGTGACGGAAGATGGCTGTTGCACTACCGACAGCAAATTCCCGGAAGAACCCTTGCCGTTTGCGGACCAGCGGCTTCATATTCGCTACTTGATTGCAACAGATGATGACAGGGCCTGTTTTACCCTTGTAAGGGGGAAAAAAGAAGTACAGGAATTACTGCACGAAGCCGCCTCATTGGGCATAACCACCGCCGTAGGCCTTCTGCAGCAACTGGGATAAAAGCAAAAACCGCCTCGGAATTCTGAGGCGGTTTTGAGCATTGAATCAAGAAGGAAAAAATCAATAGAACTTTCTCTTATTCTTACGGGCAGCTTCAGACTTCTGCTTACGCTTCAGGCTGGGGCTGACATAATGCTCGCGCTTTTTAACTTCGGCAATAACGCCCTCCTTGGCGCAGCTGCGCTTAAAACGACGCAGGGCACTTTCCAGAGATTCGTTCTCCTTCACGCGAATTTCAGACATGGTTTTCCCTCCCTCCGATGGCATCCGGCTGTATCCAGGATGCTTTCAGGGCCACTAACTGGCTTTTCCTATTATAAGCAGTGTTTTAACAAATGTCAAGAAAGAATTCGAGATTTTGATGTGTTTCTCCAATAAATTACTTAACAATCAAATTCACAAGCTTATTCTTTACCACAATGGTTTTGATGATACTGCCTTCCTGCTTTTCCAGGAATTTTGCAATCTTTTCATCCGCCACCACATTGGCAACTACGGCATCATTGTCAAGGTCTGCAGCCATGAGCACCGTGCCACGCATCTTGCCGTTGACCTGTACCGCAATATTGACCTCGCTGTCCTTACACTTTTCCTCACTGTAAGTAGGCCAGCTTTCAAAGGCGATGGTATTATCATGACCCATTTGCTGCCACATTTCCTCACCAACATGGGGAGTAATGCAGGACATCATCTTCACAAAGCCCTCAGCATACTCTCTGGGGCAAGTGCCGTTTTTATAGACTTCATTGATAAAGACCATCATCTGAGCAATAGCCGTATTAAAGCCCAGCTGCTCAAAGTCAGCAGTGACCTTCTTCACAGTCTGGTGATACACCTTTGTGAGCTTGCCGTCATCGGTATCTGTAATATTAGCAGGCTCAGTAAAGAAGTTCCACACGCGGTTGATGAACTTTCTTGCACCGGCTACAGCAGCAGTGCTCCAGGGCTTGGACACCTCCAGCGGGCCCATGAACATCTCATAAAGCCGCAGAGTATCTGCACCATACTCCCGAACAATATCGCTGGGATTGACTACAAATTCCGGGAAGCGTTTGCCCATCTTAATGCCGTTCTCACCAAGGATCATGCCCTGATGTACCAGCTTCTTAAACGGCTCCTTTACAGGAGAAAGGCCGTTATCATACAAGAAACGGTTCCAGATACGGGAATACATCAAATGGCCCACCGCATGCTCCGGTCCACCGATATACAGGTCAACAGGCATCCAGTGCTTCAGCAGCTCAGGATCGCAGAATGCCTGATCGTTATGGGGATCGATATACCGCATAAAATACCAGGAAGAACCGGCGCTGCCCGGCATGGTAGAGGTCTCGCGGATACCCTTGATCCCACCCTTATGATACTGTTTCCACTCCGTGGCATTTTCCAGAGGCGCTTGACCGTTACGGCCCTTGTAGTCCTCCAGCTCCGGAAGAACCACAGGCAACTCCTCATCCGGCAGGAACACAGTATCGCCGTTTTCCGTGTACACACAGGGAACAGGCTCGCCCCAGTATCTCTGACGGGCAAAGATCCACTCACGGAAGTGATAGTTGGTCTTTCTTCTGGCAACACCTGCATTTTCCAGCTTGCAGGTAATAGCTTCCTTAGCCTCCTCCACAGTCATGCCGGTAAATTCTTCGGAATTGATGAGCTTGCAGCCTTTACCCAGGTAATCCTGCTTTTCAAAGGCACATTCGCTCACATCACGGCCCTCAATGACCTGGATCATGGGGATATTGTGGGCAACAGCGTATTCAAAGTCACGCTGATCGTGGCTGGGAACAGCCATAACCGCACCGGTACCATAGTTGCCCAGCACGAAATCGCCGATAAACACAGGCACTTCCTTACCGTTGACAGGGTTAATGGCATAGATACCCTTCAAGGGGCAGCCTGTCTTGGTCTTGCTGGCATCAGTACGATCGATCTCGCTCTTCTTTGCAGCCTCAGCGATGTAAGCCTCCACTTCCTCCCGGTTCTCAACGCGGTCCAGCAAGGATGCAGTAATCTTTCCATCAGGGGCCAGCACCATAAAGGTGATGCCATAAATGGTCTCGATACAGGTGGTGTAAATAGAAAATTCTCCGCCACCCACCAGTTTGAAGTCGACCTCAACACCGGTGGATTTACCGATCCAGTTACGCTGGATCTCCTTGGTGGATTCCGGCCAGTCGATCTCTTCCAGACCCTCCAAAAGCTTTTCAGCGAATGCAGGCTGATCGATGACCCACTGCATCATCATTTTCTTCACAACCGGATAACCGCCGCGCTCAGACTTGCCGTCGATGACCTCGTCATTGGCAAGGACAGTGCCCAGCGCCTCACACCAGTTTACAGGCATTTCGATCCGCTTTGCATAGCCGGCTTCATACAGCTTCTTAAAGATCCACTGAGTCCACTTATAGAAATCAGGATCAGAGGTGGCGATCACCTTGCTCCAATCATAGTCAAAGCCCAGCTCTTTCAGCTGCTTGGAGAAGGTCTCGATGTTTTTCTGAGTAAAACCGTTGGGATGGTTGCCGGTGTCCACTGCATACTGCTCAGCGGGCAGGCCAAAAGAGTCGTATCCCATGGGGTGCAGAACATTATAACCCTGCATACGCTTCATGCGGGACATAATGTCCGTAGCGGTATAACCCTCAGGATGTCCTGCGTGCAGGCCTACACCGGAAGGATACGGGAACATATCCAGCACATAATATTTCGGTTTGGAGAAATCCCACACATCGGTATGAAAAGTGTCATGCTCCTGCCAGTATTTTTGCCACTTTTCCTCAATGTTTTTATGTTCGTAATTCATGGAAACTACACCTCATTCAGACGTTTTCGTCCATAATAATATCCTTAAGATCCACATCCTCGGCATCCGCCCACAGACGCTCCAAAGAGTAAAACTCCCGGGCCTCATCCGTAAACACATGAACAACCACGCTGCCAAAATCCAGCAGTTCCCATGTATTTCCCCGATGTCCCTCTCTGCCCAGCATAGGCTCGCCCAGCTGCTCCATCACATACTCTGCATGATCGCACAGCGTTTTAACATGCGTATTAGAGGTGCCGGTGCAGATAATAAAATAATCCGCCAAAGAGGAAACCTCATCGATCTTCAGCAATTTCATATTCAAGCCCTTTTTGGCATCCAAAGCCTTGGTCACCTCAAGAGCCACTTCTTTCGAACTTAACATTTTCATTCTCCTTTTTCGATTCATCATTCAGCCACGCCAGGGTGTCCATAGACACCGGGCAAACATCCTTCCCCTGCCGGGTTAACAGATCCACGGACATGGTAAGACCCATAACCACCGCCGCATCCAAATCCGTATACGCCAGCTGCCGCAGCTTGTCTACCCCGGGGAATTTACGGTTTGGTTCCATATAATCCGACACATAAATAATCTTATCCAGCAGATTCATGTAGGGTTTCCCTGTGGTATGCGCACAGATCGCCTGCACCACTGATTCATTTTCCCCAAATATTCTCTGCGCAACCAAACTACCGGTGAGCGCATGAAGCACTTTGGGATTTTTTGTTGAAAAATCATCAGGTATCGTACCATACTCCCGACACAAAGTCAATTGTGCAAAGCCGGGAAGCGCTTTCGTAATGTCGTGCAAAAGGCCTGCCCGGGCAGCGTCTATTTCATTCGCTCCCCAGTATCTGGCCAAATCCACCGATGTATCCCGACAGCCAAGCACATGGTCTACCCTGTCTTCTTTCAAAAGACTGACCACTGCTTTTTCCAACTGCTCCATGGATAGTCCATGGTAATTTTCCCTTGTTCCGTACAGTCCGTGATCCTGGATGTAAGCTCCCACACCGGAAGGCAAAAGAGAATCTGCGCATCCAAAAATGAGCATTCTGCGAAGGTCTGTGGAGGACATTTGCAGAACATCATTATTCACCAGCTCGATCCGTGCGCCATCTCTTTCCATTTTCTCTTTCTTTTCCTGAATGGCCACCAGTTCCCCCGGCTCTCCCCGGTAAAGTACACCGATCACAGCATTTTCCAGTATGATCTCCGGGTGAACCCATGTATGAAAAGACAGGAACATATCCGTTCCCACAATGAGCACCAATTCATCATTGGGATACAACTTTTTCAGCTGCAATACCGTCTCATAGGAATAGCTTTTACCGGCTCTTACCAGTTCAATATCAGAAACCTCTGCTTTTGGAATATCCTTGGAGGAAAGCCGCACCATTTCAAGTCTCTGCACAGGAGTTGCTGAAACTTCCGGCATTGCCTTATGAGGCGCAATAGACGCAGGTATTAAGAGCAAATGGTCAAGGTTCAACGCGCGAACAGCCTGGGCTGCCGCTGCCATATGACCGATATGCGGCGGATTAAACGTTCCGCCATAAATACCAATGCGTCCCATAAAGCTCTCCTCTCAAATATATTTTTTAATCAGACTCCCGCAGACTCTTTTCCCTGCTGCGCTCAATGGCCTTGTCAATGGCCTGCTGACGGAAATAAGCATTGCGCTGTTCCCGCTGAGCTTTCGCCGCCTGGCGCCGGGCACGAATGCCCTTACGCACGGGATCTTTCTTACTGATCGGGGTTGCCTTCCGTTTTGCTCTGCCGGTCTGATTACGCGCTTCCTGGCATTTTTCACTGAAACGATAGATCACGAATTTCGTACCGATCACAGCTACGCCGTCAGCACCGGTGGCCTCACAAATGGCATCGCAGGCTTCCCGCGGGTCAAGAAGTGCGCCTTCCAGCACCTTTCCCTTTACCAATTCCCGGGCAGTGAGCAAATTTTCAGCCTCCGCGATCACCGCATCCGTCACGCCGCTTTTTCCCACCATAAGCATGGTTTCCAGGCTATTTGCCTGAGCGCGCAACTCCGCGCGTTCCTTACTTGTCAGCATATCCTGCCTCCTTAAGCTTGTCATAAAACACATTTAATGCGTTTGCCCGGTGCGAGACCTTGTTCTTCTCCTCCGGGGGCATTTCCGCCGTGGACATTCCCATGGGCGGATAATAGAAAATAGGGTCATAGCCAAAGCCATTTTCCCCTCTGGGTTCACGCAAAAGCTCTCCGTGAATCTCGCCTCTGGCCTGAATAGTCTCGCCCTCAGGTGTGACCATGGTAATCACGCACACAAACTGCGCCTGCCTCTGGCCATCAGGAACATGTTCTGTATTCTTCAGCAACAGAAGCAATCTGCCCCAATCATCCAAAGACTCATCAAATCCGTACCGGGCAGAGTAGATTCCCGGCTCTCCGTTCAGCGCATCCACCGCAATTCCCGAATCGTCCGCCAAAGCAGGAAGACCCGTGGCCTTCATAACCGCTTCTGCCTTAATGAAGGAATTTTCCTCAAATGTAGAGCCTGTTTCCTCCACATCCAAGTCAACACCCAATTCAGACTGGAGCACCAACTCTATGCCAAATTTCTCCGTAATGCGGCTGATCTCCGCCAGCTTATGCTTATTTTTACTTGCAAGAACTACCTTCATACTCTATCCTCACAACAAAGCGTCCACAAAATCCTTGGCAACAAAGGGCATTAAATCCTCTGCGCCTTCACCAACGCCTACAAATTTCACCGGGATCTGCAAAGCATCGCTCACCGCGATCACAATACCGCCCTTGGCCGTACCGTCCAACTTTGTCAAAGCGACGGCCGTAACACCCGCAATTTCCTTGAATTGCTTTGCCTGCTGAAGACCGTTTTGCCCCGTAGTGCCGTCAAGCACCAGCAAAACTTCACGACTGACATCCGGCAGCTCCCGCTGAATAACTCGGCTAATTTTATTAAGCTCATTCATCAAATTTGTCTTATTGTGTAATCGGCCGGCAGTATCCACCAAGATCACATCGACCTTTCTGGCCTTGGCTGCCTGAATGCCATCGAACACAACAGCCGCCGGGTCTGCGCCCTCATGCTGGCGTACGATGTCAGCCCCGCTGCGGCCAGCCCAAATCTCCAGCTGGTCTGCAGCCGCCGCCCGGAAGGTATCCGCAGCAACAAGCAAAACCTTCTTCCCCTGCTTTGTCAACTGGGTCGCGATCTTGCCGATGGTGGTGGTCTTACCCACGCCATTGACACCGATCACCAGCACCACAGCCGGCTTTGTAGATAGATCCAGCCGGGTATCTCCCACATCCAGCATCTGCACTAAGATATCCTTAAGTGCAACTTTTGCCTCATCGGGTGTCTTTAAATGCTGCTCTTTGATCACTTTCCGCAGAGAATCCGTAGCCTTAGTAGCCGTCTCAATACCAAGGTCGGCCAAAATCAGGCTTTCCTCCAGCTCGTCATAGAAATCATCGTCAAACTGATGAAATCCGGAAAAAACACCACCAAGGGTATTGCCCAGTGCTTCCCGCGTTTTTAAGAGACCCGCACTGATCTTATCAAAAAAACCCATAAATACTCCTTTATTCACCGATACCCAGATATTCCTCCATCTGGTTCAAGTCCAGGCGCAGCAGCTTACTGATACCCTGCTCCTGCATGGTCACACCATAAAGCACATCCGATGCTTCCATGGTGCCACGACGGTGGGTGATGATGATAAACTGAGTTCTGGCACTTAAATTACGCAAATAATTGGCAAAACGCTCCACGTTCCGGTCATCAAGTGCCGCATCGATCTCGTCAAGCATACAGAACGGCGTAGGCCGCACTTTCAAAATGGAGAAATACAGCGCGATAGCCACAAATGCCTTTTCGCCGCCGGAGAGCAGTGTAATGGTCTTCAGCTGCTTTCCGGGAGGCTGCACCCGAATCTCGATGCCGCAGGTCAAAGGCTCCTCGGGGTCTTCCAACACCAGCTGGCCCTTACCGCCGCCGAACATTTCTTCAAATACGATGCCAAAATAATGGTTGATCTTGCCGAATTCCCGGACGAAGATCTCCGTCATTTCCTTGGTAATATCCCGAATGATACCCTCCAGTTCCCGCTTGGACACCAGAACATCCTCGCGCTGTCCGGAAAGATAAGTATACCTCTCATTGACCCGGGCGTATTCCTCAATAGCGCCCAAATTGGGTGTGCCAAGAGAAGCGATCTTACGCTTCAGTTCAGAAATTCTGCGATTACCCGCTGCCACAGATTCGATCTCGCCACGGTGCTCTGCAGCCGTTCCGGGAGTCAAGCCATAAGAATCCCACAGTTTATCAATGATCTGCTTTTCTTCCATGTCGGAGGCCATCTTCTTTTGCTCCAGAAGCATACAGGCCCGCTCCATATTGAGAATATCCTTATTCTTTTCCTGTGCATCCCGCTCACTGCGGGTCTTGGCAGCCTCTGCCTCATTGCGGTGAGAGATCACGTCCTGCATTTCCTGCCGCTGACGGGCAACGTCTGCGTCATTCTCCTGCTGTTGTTTCAAAAGCTGTGCGATCTGCTCCTCAAGGCGAAGATTCTCTCCACGGAATTCTTCAATCAGTGCCAGTTTCTTCTCTTGATCACCGGCAATACCCCTGCGAAGATCCTTGAGATCTTCCACATGGACCAGAGCGGCATTACGCTCCGCATCCAAAGCCGCAGTCTCTGCCCTCAGAGATGTCATTTCCTCTGTAATCTGAGCTGTGGATTCTGCAGCCTCAGTCTGGCTGCCTTCAAGGGCCTCCAGCTCCAAATGGATTTGTGTCAGCTGCTTTTCAGAAACCTCGATCTTGGCACGGCAGGCAGCAATGCGCAGATCATCGTCCTTTTCCCGACCAAGCAACGCATCCATTTCCTTTTGCGCTGCATCCTTGGCATCGATAATTGCCTGCAGCAAAATTTCATGCTGCTTCTCCTCGCCCTGCATACGCAGTACCTGGTCTTCAGCCTGACGCAGCTGCTCCGCTGCAGTGGCAAGCTGATATTCCACCTGCTCTGCAAGACGCTCTGCTTCCTGCAGCTCTGTTTCTGCCTCAGAAAGCTTCTCTTTCAAGGATGCTTCCTCTGCAGTCAGTTTTTCCAGCTCATTGGCCCGGGACAAAATACCGGCTTCCTTATTCACGCTGCCACCGGTCATAGAACCGCCGGGATTGACCACCTGACCATCCAAAGTTACGATCTTAAACCGGTTGTGATATTTGCCGCCCATAGCAATGGCAGCGTCCATATCTTCCACGATCACAGTACGGCCCAGCAAGTTCTCCACAACACCCCGATACTGCTCATCACAGCGCACCAATTCAGACGCGATCCCAACAAAACCGCGGCAGCTATCCGTGCCTTTTTCTTCAAGGCGCTTGCTTTGAATCTTATTTAGGGGCAGGAACGTAGCGCGACCACCACCGGTACGCTTCAGATAGCTAATGGCTGCTTTTCCGTCGTTTTCCGTTCCTACAACGATCTGCTGAACACCTGCGCCCAAGGCGATCTCAATGGCCACAGCATTTTCAGAATCTGTACGAATGAGTCTGGACACAGGTCCGTGCACACCACGAAGATTGCTTCTTTGCGCCTCCTGCATTACCAGTTTGACCGCCTTATTATAGCTGTCAAAATCCCGCTCCATTGCCCGGAAAGCATTCGCTTTGGCAGAAACAGAGTCCAGCTTTGCAGTCAACTCGCGCACGACCTGCGCAGCCTTATCCCTGCGGCCCGCGCGGGTATCCTTGCGCAGAGTGTAGCCGGAAATGGCATTGTTTGCGGCAGTCACTTCTTCCTGCGCCTTATTCAGATTGGTACGGCACTGGGCAAGATTATCTTCTGCCTGCTGCTGACGCTGAGTGCCGACACTTAGATCTTCCCGAATCTGCTCCATGCGTTTTAGTGTCTGCTCACCGCTGCCCTGCAGTCCACGAATGTCCGCCTCCCAACCGGCGATGTCTGCCGAGATGGACGCATCCTTGCTGCGAAGCTCCAAATATTGCTTTGTAAGGCCCTGAGCATTGGCAGCCATCACCGCCAACTTCTCTTGCTGGGCATTCAGGATCTCCTGTTTTTGAGCAAGCTCCTGCTCGATCTGAGCGATGCGCTGCTGCGCCTGCACAATTTGAGCCTCGATACCGCCACTGCGGTCTTCTGTGCCCTGGAGTTCTTCTTCAATCCGGACAATGTTATCATTATTGTTGGCAATATTGCCCCGCAAAATACCAAGCTGGCCGTCCAGCTGCTGGTGATTTCCCTCCAGCATACTCACCTTCACACGAAGATTCTCCAGCTCACCGTCCTGATTGCGAAGGGACTCGCCATACTGTTCTGCTTGTGCATATAATCTGTCCAGCTCATCATGTGCCTGCTGCAGCACAAATGCAGCGGACGCATAATCTTCCTCCGCTTTCTTTGCAGTAGCAGACAGCTTCTCAAGAGAATCCAGCCAAACTGCTACTTCCACACCCTGCAGTTCATCCTTAAACTCCAGATATTTCAAAGCCTTTTCCGATTGCTGCTTAAGCGGCTCCAGCTGGAGCTCCAGCTCAGATACCTTATCGCCAATACGCAGCAAATTATCCTCAGTGTGGGCCAACTTACGCTCGGTCTCTTCCTTGCGGTGGCGGTATTTGGAAATACCGGCGGCCTCTTCAAAGATCTCCCGTCTGTCCGCACTTTTCAGGGACAAGATCTCATCGATCCTGCCCTGTCCGATATTGGAATAACCCTCTCTGCCAAGACCGGTATCCATGAACATCTCATGAATGTCGCGCAGTCTTGCAGACTGACGGTTAATATAGTATTCGCTGTCACCACTGCGGTAATACCGCCGGGTCACCATGACTTCATCAGCATCATAGGCAAGGGCGCGGTCGGAGTTATCCAAAGTCAGCGTAGCTTCCGCAAAGCCCACAGATGCGCGCTTCTGTGTGCCGCCAAAGATCACGTCCTCCATTTTTGCGCCGCGCAAAGTCTTGGTGCTCTGTTCACCCATGACCCACAAGATCGCATCGGAAATATTCGATTTTCCGGAGCCGTTAGGGCCGACGATGGCAGTAATATCATCGCCAAACCGGATCAGGGTCTTATCCGGAAAGGACTTAAAGCCCTGCAATTCCAAACTTTTCAGATACACAGCAAAAACCTCTACAAATATGTAAAATTAATCATCTTATTATACCCAAAGAATCCCCGAATTGCAAGGCTTTCTTTCCAAGAATCCCGGGAATTCCCATTTTGTCTTACTTGTACCCACAAAAACACAGCCCACAGGAAATTTCCTGTGGGCCATACTCAATTTAATATATTTTGGTGACACCGGGGGCTGGTAGGATCAAGGGGCAAAAACTGGTAGCCGTTTGCCAGTCCCCACTTTATGATCTTTTCCACCGCGTCCACGCTAAACTCGTAAATATCATGCTGCAATATCACTGCGCAGTGCTGATCTCCAATTCCGGAAATCACATACTGAAACACCTCGTCTGCCGTTTTTGCATAGCCGGCATCCATACTGTTCACATTCCAATCAAAATACTGCAAGCCGTAATCCGTTACCAGCTTAGTCAAACGGGTCATGATACCGGGGTTAAAGGAACTTACCTTGTTGGAACTGCCTCCCGGAAAACGCATGAGCGTAGTGCGGATACCGGTAAGTTCATAGATCCTTTGGCTCATGAATGCAAAGTCATTAAAAAACGCCTTTTCGCTGGCATAAATGGTCTTGTAAACATGACTTCCGGTATGAACACCGATGGCATGCCCCTCTTCCCCAATGCGGGAAATCGTGTCTGCATACGTGGTATTAACTACAAAAAACGTTGCTTTTACGTCGTATTTCTTTAACACTTCCAAAAGCTTAGGTGTATATTTGCTGGGGCCATCATCAAAGGTCAGATAGATCACCTTTTCTTCCGGCACAACGACCTCAGGCTGATACCCCTTTTGCACCGTGACCGTGCGCACAACCGCACTGGTATTGCCGTAGGTATCTGTCACAGTATAGGTGATGGGATAGCTGCCCTCGGTGTGTACATCCACCGTTCCTTCCACCACCACCTTATCCGTAATATCCCCGTCCAAATTATCCTGTGCGGAATATCCCGGTTCTTCATACGGCCAACCCAGGCATAGCATTTCCTCTCGACTGCCGTTCAGAAGAATCTCAGGTGCCACCGGATCATCAAAATTCAGTTCCCGAAAAGCTGTGGCAATATTGCCGGAGGAATCCGCAACAGTATACACAAGGATGTTGCCGTAAAGTTCTTTCTTTACAAGATGAGAAATATCTCCGTCATGATCATCGTACGCAAAGAATCCCACTTCCTGGTAATCACGTCCCGGCAAGCTAAACCCGGCTGTATCTTCCGTCAATTCCAGAGTGGGTGCAACCGTATCTACGATCTGCACAGTGCAACCGCTTGAGGCACTGAGCCACAAAAATCTTGCCCGATATACCTGTGTATACACGCCCGCCCGGTCCGGCTGCACATTTCCTAAGCACTCTACAAATACAGGAATAGAAAAATTGTCCAACCACGTACTTTTCAAAAAAGCCCGGGGTTCCTCTGGGGCATACTCTGCCGTATACTCCTGGGTAAGATTTTCAGGGCCTGGCACGATTAACTCCAACCGCAATGATCTTCCGGCAAAAAATCCCACTGTCCCCAGCGCCAAAGCTATGAGCACAGTAGCCAGGATCTTTGGCCAGCGCCTTCTCCTTCTTCGTCTTCTTTCAGGCATCATCATTTTTGCTCCAACATAGAAATCAGTGCGCCCAACGCTGTTTCAAATTTCACACCGTACCAGTGGGCCGGATCGTCATAAGTCTTTTTAATGCACAGTGCTGTGAAATCCGCAGCGATTTGAACCGCCTCCTGCACTGTTTTTCCGTTCACATAGCAGCCGGTAAATGCGGAAGCGAAAATATCCCCTGTACCATGATAGTTCTGCGGGATCTTCTTATGGGAATAGTAAGACATTTCCCCGTTATTACAGATCACCACACCGGTTTGGTCGGGCGCATAGCTCACTCCGGTAAGGATCACAAGACCCTTGCTCCTATGGGAAAGATCCATTACCAACTGCTTGATCCACGCTTCATTATAACTCTGCTCATAAGGTGTACCTGTCATCAGGCATGCCTCTGTGATATTGGGAATCATAATATCCGCAGCCATGCAAAGCTCAGCCATAGCCTGGGCATACTCTGCATCCAGGCCGAGGTACATTCTTCCATGGTCAGCCATGGCAGGATCCACGATCACCGTGCCACCTCGTTCTTTTTGGCATTTAACAATACCCAGAACCTTAGAAATATCCTCTGTTTTACCCAGATAACCCGTGTATACAGCATCGAAAAAGACTCCCTGCCGCTGCCAATGGTCAAAAAACGGTGTGATCGCATGAGAAAGATTACAAATCTCTACCTGCCCAAACCCTCCGGTGTGCGTCGACAGCACTGCCGTCGGCAGCACACAGGTCTCCTGCCCACAGGCAGACAAAATCGGCAGCGCAACTGTCATGGAGCACTGCCCTACACATGAAATATCCTGAATGGTCAATATGCGATGATATGCCATAATCCTTTCTCGCCCCTAACCCAATCGCAATAATCCGCACTGCATTGGCCATGCGATTTTGCGCACATAATAATATCATCTGAAAACAGGATGCCCCGCCATAAGTAATACATACTTTTCCGGGCAGCCTTGTCGCTGGCGATATTATATCACATCTATGCCAATTTGCAACAAAATCTGTACCGTACATCCTTTTGAATCATGGCACATTTACAAAAATTTTAATGTCAGAAAATGTACTATTGCAATATAAAAAAAGTTGTTTTATAATATCTGCATTGATTCTGACACGCACATTCTATTGGAGGGTAATTTTTATGGAAAACAATATCCGTCCCGAGTCCATGGCCCGTATCACCACCCCCGAACTTGCTAAGGCATTTATTGACGAGCAAGTTGCCGCTGTACGCGCCCAGGTGGGCCACAAGAAAGTCCTGCTGGCCCTGTCCGGTGGTGTAGACTCCTCTGTTGTTGCCGCACTTTTGATCAAAGCCATCGGCAAACAGCTTGTTTGTATCCACGTCAATCACGGTCTCATGCGCAAGGGCGAAAGCGAAGATGTGATCAAGATCTTCGGTGAGGCACTGGACGCAAACCTCATTTATGTTGATGCTACCGACCGCTACCTTGATTTGCTTGCCGGTGTTGCCGAACCCGAGCGCAAGCGCAAGATCATCGGCGAAGAGTTTATTAAGATCTTTGACGAGGAATCCGCCAAGCTGGACGGTATTTCTTTCCTTGCTCAGGGCACGATCTACCCCGACATTCTGGAGTCTAAGGGTGTCAAGGCTCACCACAATGTGGGCGGCCTGCCCGAAGAAATGGAAATGGAGCTTGTTGAGCCTGTAAAGTTGCTGTACAAGGACGAAGTCCGTGTGGTCGGCGAGGCTCTGGGTCTTCCTCATCACATGGTCTACCGTCAGCCCTTCCCCGGCCCCGGTCTGGGTGTCCGCTGCCTAGGTGCTATCACCCGCGATCGCCTGCATGCTTTGCGGGAGGCCGATGCCATTTTGCGGGAAGAGTTCGACAACAACGGCCTGAACCATGTATGGCAGTATTTTGTTGCCGTGCCCGATTTCAAGAGCGTCGGTGTAAAGGACGGTAAGCGTTATGAAGGCTGGCCTGCCATTATCCGCGCGGTGAACACCGTGGACGCCATGACCGCTACCATCGAAGGGATCCCCTACTCTGTTCTACACAAGATCACTGACCGGATCACCCACGAAGTAGACGGCATCAACCGCGTCTGCCTGGACCTCACTCCCAAGCCCATTGGCACTATCGAGTGGGAATAAATCGACTTGCGCTGCCAGTGGCAGATAAAGCGGAGCATAAGCGTATGCCGGGGTCAATCTCTGACGAAGCCGTTTGCGGCAAGGAAGATGTCGGGCACCGCAAGAGGACCCATCACATCCCCTCTGCTCTGGCAGAGGGGATGTTTTAATAGTTAAGGCGAGCTGCCAATCTGCAGCTCGCCTATTATCCATTTATTCTGCCAATGTAGCAGCCATGACTGCCTTAATGGTATGCATCCGGTTTTCCGCTTCATCGAAAACGATGGACTGTTCACTTTCAAATA
>JAZSFE010000035.1:0-27585 GCA_045532105.1 Faecousia sp. | reverse complement strand
ACAGGCTGAGGAGGATAATCCAAAACCTGCTCTTTCAAAGAGACCCGGCGTGCCACCCGGTCAATAAAGGGGATCTTAATGTGAAGACCTACGCCCCAAACAGCCTGGAACGCACCCAGCCGTTCAATAACAAATGCTCTGGACTGCTGCACCACAACAATGTTGGATGCAATGATGGCAACCGCTGCCAAGATCAAAAAAGCAATAATCGCAGGACCCATATAAAATACCTCCTAAAATATAATTGATCAGCCAACGGTGCTCTGCACCTCTGCCACAGAGACAAAGGCCTTAACACCCTCGATCTTATCCACTTTTACCAGCGTTCCGGCAGCAATCGGCTCACCCGAAGTACTTCTTGCCGTCCACTCCATAGCGCCCAGCTTCACCTGTCCGCAAGCTGCCAGATTGTCAACATCTGAAAGCACATATCCGCAGGTACCTACCAAAGCATCCACATTGGTCTTGGTAAGCCGAGGCTTCAACTGTTTTTTCACAAGCGGGCGCAGCAATGCAAGAGCAAGGCAGGACACCGCCAGGAACACGATCACCTGCACCCACCAGGTCGCGCCCAGTAAGGTGGCGATCAGCGCTGCCAGCGCACCGGCAGCAAACCACAAAGATACCAGCATCACCGATTGCGCTTCCACAAGCAAAAGTACTACCAGGATCACCAGCCAAAAAATAGCTGTCATGTTTTGTGCCTCCTTTCAAATACAGGCTTATAATAAGTATAACAGTTTCCCTTCTCCCTGTCAATGGAGCATATCCCACCCGCCCCCGGTTTATGCAATTATACTTGACATTTACTTTATTCACAGGTAAAATATGTTTGGTATAGTGTGCGCTGAACCAAGCTTTCGGTCAGCGTTTCATGGATATCCGGCAACGGCCTGGAATGGGATTTGCGCCTCATGGCGTTTTGTTTGCAAATATTGGCGTAACGCCGCACTTTACAATCATACACATGGGGTTTGTCATGCCCACCTCTTTGGCCCAGCCATTTATTTTGACAAAGAGGAGGTGCGCATAAGAATTATGGAATTATATCTGGCAATTATTCTCATTGTCGTTGGCACATTGATCGGCATTGCCGCCGGTTTTGGCATCGGTATCGCCTATCGAAAAAAAGTCGCTGAGCGGGAGATCGGTTCTGCAGAAGCAGAAGCTACCCGTTTGATCAACGAAGCGATCCGCAGCGGAGAAAACCGCAAAAAGGAAATGCTGTTGGAGGCCAAGGACGAGATCCATAAGTCTCGCACAGAAAACGAACGAGAAATCAAAGAACGCCGGGCGGAACTAAGTAAGACCGAACGCCGTCTGGAGCAAAAAGAAGCAACCCTGGACAAGAAGTCTGAAACCTTTGAACGCAAAGAAGAAGAGCTGGCCAAGAAGGCCGAAGCTCTGGCCCAGGCTCAGGGCGAAGTGGAAATGATCCGCCGCCAGCAGCTGGAAAAGCTGGAGAGCATCTCCGGTCTGACCCAGGAGCAGGCAAAGCAGACCTTGCTGCAAAGTGTGGAGGACGAAGTCCGTCACGAGACCGCGCTGAAGATCAAAGAGATCGAGCAGCAGATGAAGGACGAAGCCGACGAAAAGGCAAGAGAAGTCCTCTCCATCGCCATTCAGCGCTGCGCTGCTGACCATGCCGCAGAATCCACGGTTTCCGTGGTGGCTCTGCCCAACGACGAAATGAAGGGTCGCATTATCGGCCGCGAGGGCCGCAATATCCGCACTTTGGAGACCATCACCGGTGTGGATCTGATCATTGATGACACCCCCGAGGCCATCACCGTCAGCAGCTTTGATCCCGTGCGTCGGGAGATCGCCCGCCTTGCACTGGAGAAGCTCATCGCCGACGGCCGTATCCATCCCACCCGCATTGAGGACATGGTGGAAAAGGCCCGCAAGGAAGTGGATCGCACCATTCGGGAAGAGGGCGAACGCGCCTGCTACGAAACCGGTGTGCATAACCTGAATCCGGAGCTGGTAAAGGTTCTGGGCCGTCAGAAGTACCGTACCTCTTACGGACAGAACGTTCTGAATCACTCTATCGAAGTCTCTCATATCGCTGGCCTTATGGCCGCCGAGCTGGGTGTAGACCAAGCACTGGCCAAGCGAGCCGGTTTGCTCCACGACCTTGGCAAGTCCATCGACCACGAGGTAGAGGGCAGCCATGTGCAGCTGGGTGCTGATCTGGCCCGGAAGTACAAGGAAAACCCCGTTGTGGTCAATGCCATTGAGGCACACCACGGTGACGTGGAAGCCAAGTCCGTGATTGCCGTGCTGGTGCAGGCTGCTGATGCTGTATCTGCTGCCCGTCCCGGCGCCCGCCGCGAAAATGTGGAAAACTACATCCGCCGGCTGCAAAAGCTGGAGGAGCTTACCGGTTCCTATCCCGGTGTAGACAAGGCATATGCCATTCAGGCTGGCCGCGAAGTTCGCATTATGGTCAAGCCCGAGGTGGTCAACGAGGACAACATGATCCTTTTGGCAAGAGAAGTTGCCAAGAAGATCGAAGCCGAGCTGGAATATCCCGGTCAGATCAAGATCAATGTGATCCGGGAAACCAAAGCTGTGGAATACGCAAAGTAAATAAAAAAGCCGTCGGCACTGCCGGCGGCTTTCTTTTGCAAAAACCAAGGGGTGCTGCGCTAAGCAGCACCCCAAAATGTTTCTTAGTACATACCGCCAGCCTGAGCTGCGGCAGCAGCAGCGGCTGCATCCCCTGCAGGATCGGGCTTGTCGGCAACCAGGCTCTCAGTGGTCAGCACGCAAGCAGCAATGGATGCGGCATTCTCCAAAGAGGAGCGGGTGACCTTAGTGGGATCCACGATGCCGGAGGCGATCATATCCACATAGGTTTCGGTATAAGCGTTGTAGCCGTAGCCGACCTTCTTGGAGGACTTGATCTTCTCATAGACAACACTGCCATCCACACCGGCATTCTCCGCGATCTGGCGGATAGGTGCCTGCAGAGCGGTAGCAATGATCTTAGCACCGGTCTTCTCATCACCGCTGAGCTTTGCCACCAGCTTTTCAACTGCAGCAATGGCATTGACCTGGGCGGTACCGCCGCCGGCCACGATACCCTCTTCCACAGCTGCGCGGGTAGCGTTCAGAGCATCTTCCACTCTCAGCTTCTGCTCCTTCATTGCAACCTCGGTCTGTGCACCGACCTTGATGACTGCAACACCGCCACTGAGCTTTGCCAGGCGCTCCTGGAGCTTCTCGCGGTCGTAATCGGAATTGGTGGTTGCGATGGAAGAACGGATCTGATGGGCGCGTGCCTTGATGGCCTCGCTGTCACCTGCACCGTCCACGATGGTGGTGTAGTCCTTGGTAACCACAACTTGACGGGCGCGGCCCAGATCGGTCAGCTGAGTCTCAGTCAGCTCCATGTTCAGCTGGCTGGAGATCACAGTACCGCCGGTGAGAACAGCAATGTCCTGCAGCATTTCCTTGCGGCGGTCGCCAAAACCGGGAGCCTTGACGCAAACGCAGTTAAAGTTGCCGCGCAGGCGGTTGACCAGCAAGGTTGCCAGTGCGTCGCCTTCCACATCCTCGGCGATGATGATCATCTTCTTGCCGGACTTAACAACAGGCTCCAGAATGGGCAGAATCTCCTGAATGGAAGAGATCTTCTTGTCGGTGATCAGAATAAAGGCGTCGTCCAGAACAGCCTCCATCTTATCCGTATCGGTGACCATGTAAGGAGAAATGTAGCCGCGGTCGAACTGCATGCCTTCCACAACTTCCAGACCGGTCTCAGCGGTCTTGGAATCTTCAATGGTGATGACACCCTCGGTGCCCACCTTTTCCATAGCCTCAGCAATGAGCTTACCGATGCTCTCGTCGCCGGAGGAGACAGTGCCGACTCTTGCAATGTCATCGGAGCCGTTCACAGGAACGGAGTGCTCCTTAATGGCTTCCACAGCAGCGGCAACCGCCTTGTCGATACCCTTGCGCATGACCATGGGGTTTGCGCCGGCGCTGAGGTTCTTCAGACCCTCACGGGTAATGGCCTGAGCCAGAACAGTTGCGGTGGTGGTGCCGTCACCGGCCACATCGTTGGTCTTGGTAGCCACTTCACGAATGAGCTGTGCGCCCATGTTCTCAAAAGCGTCCTCCAGCTCCACTTCCTTGGCGATGGTCACACCATCGTTGGTGATCAGCGGAGCGCCGAACTTTCTGCCCAGCACCACATTGCGGCCCTTAGGGCCCAGGGTAACCTTAACAGTATCTGCCAGCTGGTCGATACCGGCCTGCAGCTTTTTCCGGGCGTCTTCGCCGTAAATAATCATCTTTGCCATAGTGTTTCCTCCTTAATCCGTCACAACAGCCAGAATGTCATCCTGCTTGACAAACTTGTAATCCACGCCGTCCAGCTTGATCTCATTGCCGTCATACTTGCCAACAACAACCTTGTCGCCAACTTTTACGGTCATGGTCACATCCTTAGTGCCGGGGCCAACGGAAACGACTTCGTAGATCGCAGGCTTTTCCTTAGCTGTGGTAGCTAAAATGATGCCGAAAGAGGTAGTCTCCTCCGCCTCATGCTGCTTCAGCAGAACATTGTCTGCCATGGGTCTTAACTTCATGTTGTTTGCCTCCAATATGCATTATTTAGACCGCAGGCTTCTTTCCGCCTGCTTTTATCTATGTATTTAGCACTCTTTTTGGTTGAGTGCTAATCTATCATAACGTAACCTCTCCGGAAAATCAAGAGGAAAAGCAAAAAATTTCCTGAAAAATTTTATAAAAATGCGGCCGAAACTGCGAACTTTCCGGAAAAATGTCGCCTCTTGTGAAAACAGGTCGGATCATTCCGACAAAGGTTTGATCTTCCGGCGGTAGATCCGCAGGAAGAAGAGCAAGGTGATGCTCAAACTCACCACTTCTGCAACGGGGAACGACCACCAAACAAGGGTAACCTCCCCAAACAGACTCAAAATATATGCTGCAGGCAGCAGCACCACCAGCTGCCGGCACAAGGAAGTGATGGTAGCATAAATTCCTGTTCCCAATGCCTGAAAACTGGCGCTGAGGGAGATACCGATGGCCGCTGCCGGGAAACATGCGCTGATAATACGCAGTGTGCTGCGGCCGATACGCAAAAACTCCTCAGAGGGATTGAAAAATCCCAACAGAACATCGGGGAAGAATTGGAATACCAACAAACCCACGATCATAACACCAAGCTCTGCCAACACTGCCAGCCGCAGTGCATGCATGATCCGCTTGGGGTTTCTTGCTCCGTAATTATATGCCACAATAGAAATCGCTGCGTTGTTAATGCCGAAAAGCGGCATAAGGAAAAAGCTCTGAAGCTTAAAGAATACACCGAAAACACCGGTTGCAGTTTCGTGGAAACCCTGCAGGATCTGGTTCATACCGAAGGTCATCACCGAACCCACCGCCATCATAACAATAGAAGGAACGCCTACTGTGAGAATCGGGATCAAGGTGCTCTTTCTGGGGCGGAAACAATCCCAGGAGAACTGCACATCCGGGTTGCAGGTAAGATTAAAAATTACCGCCAGGATCGCAGCCACCCACTGACCCAAAACCGTTGCCACCGCCGCACCGGCGATGCCCATGGCAGGAATGCCCAAGGGTGCAAAACCGAAAATGAAGATCGGGTCAAGCACAATATTGATCACTGCGCCTGTGCCCTGGGTAATTAAAGTATAGAAAGTACGGCCGGTGGCCTGAAGCAATCGCTCGCCCAGCACCTCCACCAAAATACCCAGCGTGCCAATACAGCAAATAGCCGTGTAGACTGTGCCGCCTTCCACAGTTTCCTGAACCTGGGACTGCATGGCATAATATGGCCGGGCGCCAAGCAGACCGAACAGAATAAACACCACCATGGTCACCAATACCAGCAGCACGCCGTTTCCGGCCGCCCGGTTGGCAGCTTTCCGGTTGTTTTCTCCCAGAGATTTGCTCAGCAAAGAGTTCACACCCACGCCAATGCCTGTGGCAAAACCGATCTGAATATTCTGCACCGGGAACGCCAGAGAAAGGGCCGTCACCGCACTTTCTGAAATACGGGACACATAAATGCTGTCCACTACATTATATAATGCCTGCACCAGCATGGCTATGATCATAGGCAGCGCCATGGAAAACATCAGCTTTCCCATGGGCATGGTGCCCATTTTGTTTTCTGTTAATTGGGTAACTCGACTAGACATAGGTCTTCCTTTCATTCTTCTACAGCAAAAATCGCTTTATTATACACAATTAAACATTGGCTTTCAAGTGCCGAAACAAAAAAAGTTCCCAGACACATCGGTCTGGGAACTTTCTCTCCAATAGGAGCTGTTCATATTTCTGTTGATGCCGATGGAGGGGACAGGCTGCTCCTGTTCCACACCGGAGAGCACCACCCGCACAGCGGACTGATAATGATAAGTAAAATAAGCATCGCTAAGATTGGCAACGCCCACGCCGCCGGTACCGGAATGCACTACCTGGCCGTTACCAATGTAAATGCCCACATGAGAAGCAAAGTGGCCTGCACCGGTAGTATTCTGGAATACCACCAAATCGCCGCACTGCAAATCTTCCTTGGCAATGGCAACGCCATTAGCCAGCTGACCGAACACGGTACGGTACAGAGGAATGCCCATCTGCGCAAATACGTACTGTGTCAGGCCGGAACAGTCAAAGCCGTAAGGAGATGTACCACCGGAAACATAACGAACACCCAGATACTTCAATGCCAACGTACGGATCTGGCTGCGGATGGCCAAGGCCTCCTCCGGTGTGTAGGTGTTAAAATGGTATGTCTCTGCACTGTCTTCCGTGCAATCAACAACATACTCACCGTCTGCAGACTGCTGAACCTGAGTTCTTGCCAAATAACCGGTAATGCCGTAGCAATCTATTTTGTAAAAAGCCTGTGTAGTGCCCAGAACCGTAATTCGGGTGCCGTTTTCCAGGCAGCCGATCACCAAAGAGCTGTAATCGGGGCTATAATGCACCACGGACACAGCGCGGTCCTGCAACTGGGCTGTTTGCTCTTCCACTGTTTCCGTTGTTTCAGTGGGCTGATCGTTTTCCTGGGCATGTACAGGGAACACACACAGGCATACGCTCAGCAACAGCGCAGTCAAACGCACCAGGCGTTTGGAAGGTGTCATACAAACATATCCTTTCTGATTGCAATTTCTTTCCAAAAAAGTTACAATCCGGTTACGGATTATAACATAGTGTTTCCACGTTGTCAAGGGCATTGTGCTGCAAAAAGTGGCGCTTTTATGGGTAATGTTGCACAAAAAACCTGCTTTTTTTGGAATTTTTGCATTTTCAGTCGAAAAAGATAGTTACAATTTGTTGTTGTTTTTGGGGAAAAAAAGCCATCTTTTGCCGGACAGAACCTTTCTGCTTTCAGGCACAGAATAATTCACAATTAGGCTATGAATTTTCCTGGATCTGTGCTATAATAGTTCAAATTGACTTGAACGATCCTTTGGCATTATCACAATTCAACGAGGTGTGACAATATGGGACTTATTACCAAGCTCTTCGGCACCCGATCCCAGCGGGAGCTGAAAAAAATCCAACCTATCGTAGACAAGATCCTTTCTTTAGAGGATTTTTATAAGAATTTGTCCGATAACGAGCTGAAAGCCAAGACAGCGGAATTTAAGGCTCGTCTTGCTGAAGGGGAAACACTGGACGATCTTTTGCCCGAGGCCTTCGCCGCTGTGCGGGAAGCCGCTGACCGGGTGCTGGGCATGCGCCCCTACCCTGTGCAGCTCATTGGCGGCATTATTTTGCACCAGGGCCGAATTGCAGAAATGAAAACCGGCGAAGGCAAAACTTTGGTGGCCATTCTGCCCTGCTACCTCAATGCCCTTACCGGCAACGGTGTCCATGTGGTTACTGTAAACGACTACCTTGCCAAGCGTGACTCGGAGTGGATGGGCAAAGTATACCGGTTTATGGGCCTTTCCGTAGGGCTCATCGTCCCCGGCATGAGCCCCGCCCAGCGGCGCATCAGCTATGCCGCGGACATTACCTACTGCACCAACAACGAGCTTGGCTTTGACTACCTGCGGGATAATATGGCCATTTACAAACAGGAGCTTGTTCAGCGCGGTCATGCCTTTGCCATCGTGGACGAGGTGGACTCCATCCTCATTGACGAGGCCCGTACCCCCCTGATCATTTCCGGCAAGGGTGAGGATTCCTCCAAGCTCTACGAAATGGCAGACAAATTCGTTTCCTCCCTTCGCAAAAAGGTTTTCGCCAAAACCGAGGATAAAGAACTCCACGACGACTATGACTGCGATTATTTCGTGGATGAAAAGAGCCGCACCGTTTCCCTTACCGCCACAGGTATTGAAAAAGCGGAGCGTTTCTTTGGCATAGAAAATCTGTCTGACCCGGACAATACCACCCTGTCCCACCACATCAACCAGGCCATGAAGGCCCGGGGTCTGATGAAAAAGGACATTGACTATGTGATCAAAGACGGCCAGATCATTATTGTTGATGAATTTACCGGCCGGCTAATGTACGGCAGACGCTACAACGAGGGTCTGCACCAGGCCATCGAGGCCAAGGAAGGCGTTACGGTAGCAGGCGAAAGCAAAACGCTGGCCACCATTACCTTCCAAAATTTCTTCCGTCTGTATGACAAGCTCTCCGGCATGACCGGTACGGCCCTGACGGAAGAGGAGGAATTTGCCACCATCTACCAGCTGGATGTGGTGGAGATCCCTACCAACCGTCCCGTCGCCCGGTTCGATCACACGGATGTGGTGTATAAAACCGAGGCAGGCAAATTCCGCGCCATTATTGAGCAAGTAAGACAGTGCCACGAAAAAGGCCAACCTGTGCTGGTGGGCACCATCTCTATTGAAAAAAGTGAGATCCTCAGCAAGCTGCTCAAGCGGGTGGGTGTCCCCCACAATGTGCTGAACGCCAAATATCATGAGCAGGAAGCCCAGATCGTAGCCCAGGCGGGTAAATTTGGCGCTGTGACCATCGCCACCAACATGGCAGGCCGCGGCACGGACATCGTACTGGGCGGCAACGCTGACTTTATGGCGAAAAATGAGCTGCGCAAGCAAGGTGTTGAAGAATCCCTCATTGCCGAGGCCGACTCCTTTGCAGAAACCAAGGACGAAGCCATTTTGGAGATCCGGGCAAAATACGACAACCTGCTGAAATCCTATAAAGAGGACATCTCCGAAGAAGCGCAAAAGGTGCGGGATGCCGGCGGCCTGTTTATCATCGGCACAGAGCGGCACGAATCAAGACGAATCGACAATCAGCTTCGCGGCCGTGCCGGCCGTCAGGGTGACCCCGGCGCCAGCCGTTTCTACCTGAGCCTGCAGGACGATCTTATGCGCCTGTTTTCCTCTGACCGGGTCTTTGCCATGATGGACAGCCTTGGTTTGGACGAAGATACCCCCATTGATGCCAGGATTCTCTCCGGTGCAGTGGAAAATGCCCAGCGCAGCGTGGAAAGCCGGAACTTCCGGGCCAGAAAGAGCGTGCTGGAATACGACAATGTGATGAATACCCAGCGTGAGATCATTTACGCCCAGCGCCAAAAGGTGCTGGACGGCGAGGATCTCCGGGAGAATATGCTGAATATGCTCCGCTCTTTAGTAGACGCTACCGTAGCAGAAGGCCCGGCAGAAGTCCTAAGCCGGATGCAGGGCGTTTTCTTCCCCAGAGGCGCGCTGACCGCAGCAGACTGCGAGGATGCAGACAAGGTCTATGCCGCTGCGCTGGAAACCTACGAAAAGAAAGAAGCTGCCGTTACCCCCTCTGTCATGCGAGAGCTGGAGCGCGTGGTCATGCTCCGGGTAGTTGACGAATATTGGATGGACAACATTGATGCCATGGACGATCTGAAACAGGGCATCGGCCTGCGAGCCTACGGCCAGCACGATCCTGTGGTGGCATTTAAGGCAGAAGGCTTTGAAATGTTTGAAAACATGGTTTCCGCCATTCGCGACGAAACCATCCGTCGGATCTTCCTGGTGCAGCTGCGGCCCCAGCAGGAAGTCAAGCGGCAAAAGGTAGCTCAGGAAGTCTCCACCTCCGGGGATGCCACTTTGAAAAAGCAACCCGTCCGTACCAAGGAAACCAAAGTCGGCCCCAACGATCCCTGCCCCTGCGGTAGCGGCAAAAAATACAAAAAATGCTGCTTGCAGAAAGACAAAACAGCAGAATAACTTTTCAGGAGGCTTTATGGCGATCAGATCCCACTACTACGGCGCAATGGAATATCTTGCCGCAGATCATATTTCTGCCCGCCATGCCTTCACCACCCGCATCGGCGGTGTAAGCACCGAGCAATTTACCAGCTTGAACCTGTGGACGCGCCATGGCGATGCCACGGAAAACGTGGTGCGCAACTACGAGATCCTTGCCAATGCATTGGGTTTCTCCACAAAAAATGCTGTTTTGACCCATCAAGTTCATTCTGACATCGTAAGAACCGTCACAAAGCAAGATGCCCTGGACCTTGACCACCATCACTACCCCGAATGTGATGCCCTTATCACAAACGATCCCGGGACAGCTCTTGTGATCTTTACCGCAGACTGCACCCCTATTTTGTTCCACGATCCGGTGACCGGGGCAGTAGGCGCTGCCCATGCCGGCTGGCGAGGCACTGCAGCGAATATTGGCGGAAAGACCGTGGCCGCCATGGTCTCTGCCTTTGGCTGCAAGCCGGAGAACATCCGCGCCGCCATCGGCCCAAACATCGGCCCTTGCTGCTTTGAGACCGGTGAAGAAGTCCCTCTTGCCATGGAGCAAACCTACGGCATTGCCGCAAAGGAATTTGTGCGTGCCGCTGACGATAAATATTATGTAAACCTAAAAGAAATGAACGCCCTATCCCTTCGCGCAGCCGGCGTGCGCCACATTGAGATCAGCGAGGAATGTACCTTTTGTCAAAATCATCGTTTTTGGTCTCACCGGTTCACCCGAGGCGTAAGAGGTTCTCAGGGCGCCATCATCGTACGCTAAGGAGGTATTTCCATGAAACGAATATGGAGCGCCGCTCTGTGTGTTCTTTTGGTTCTGAGCCTTTTTAGCGGTTGTGGCGAAACCCCGGATGCGTATATCCCCACCGGCGACGCCCTGGAAGACGGCCCTGTAAGCAACCGGCCCGTCTCCACCCCGAATCGGCCCCAAAATTTCAGCATGGTCTACTATCCCGACTTGTCTATGAATCCCTACACCTGCACCGATCAAACCAACCGAACACTGCTGCCGCTGATGTATCAGGGTCTTTTTAATGTAGATCGGGATTATAATACCATTCCTTTGCTGTGCGACCGGTATTCTGTATCCTCGGATATGAAAACCTATACCTTCTATTTGGCCCAGGCGAGATTTTCCGACGGTACTGCTCTGACAACCAACGATGTAGTAACAAGTCTTGCTGCTGCCAAAGCAAGCAGCTATTACGGCGGCCGTTTCCTGCACATCACTTCCATAACCGCCAATGCCGACAGCGTGACCATTCAACTGGACACCGCTTTTGAAAATCTGCCTGTTCTTTTGGATATTCCCATTGTCAAGGCAGAAGAAGTAAACGCAAACCTCCCCACCGGCACCGGTGCATATGTAATGGAGGATTCCGTTTCCGGCAAACGCCTGCGCCGCCAAAGCGCATGGTGGTGCATCCGGGAAGCAGACCTTGTGGTTACTGCATCCTACATCCCTCTGGTAGAAGCCGAGTCCCCCAGCCATGTGCGGGATCAGTTTGAATTTGCAGATGTGGGCCTTGTGTGTGCAGATCCCGGCTCGGATCACTACGCAGATTATCGCTGCGATTACGAGATCTGGGACTGCGAAAACGGTCTTTTCCTGTACCTTGTCAGCAGCTCCAAAAGCGCTGTTTTCTCCAACGATGCCGTGCGCAAAGCGCTGACCCACGCCATTGACCGAGATTATCTTGTGGAGGAATATTACCGGGGTTTTGCCCGAAGCGCCACGCTCCCCGCCTCCCCCCTTTCCTCCTGCTACAACGCAACGCTTGCGTTCAAATACGGATACGATGCGCAAAAATTTGTAGATGCACTGAATGAAGCGCAGCTGCAGGGTTCTTCCATTACGCTACTGCTCAACTCCGACGATTCCCTGCGCCTGCGGGTAGGTCGGCAGATCGCCAATATGCTGCGGGAGTGCGGTCTGAATGTCACCGTTTCGGAAATGACCACCGACAAATTCACCGAGCATGTAAAATGGGGCACATACGACTTGTATCTTGCCCAAACCAAGCTCTCCCCCAATATGGATCTGACATCCTTTTTCCGCTCCGGCGGCAGCCTAAGCTATGGCGGTCTGGCAGATACCTCTACCTACATCATGGCGCAGCAAGCATTGGCCAACAGCGGCAACTTCTACAATCTTCACGAAATGGTCATGGAAGACGGACAACTTTGCCCTATCCTGGTGCGCAGCTATGCCGTGTATGCCAGCCGTGGCCTTGTGACGCAATTAAGTCCCTCCCGGGATAATCTGTTCTGCCACAGTGTGGGCAAAACCATGGCGGATGCCAAAATCACACAATAACAAAAAGAGCTGTTGCCAAGGGCAACAGCTCTTTTTCAAGTTTTGCGAATAAATTTCTCTGAACACTTGGGGCACTTAATGGCGATCTTTCCTTTCCCTCGGGGCACGCGTACGATCTGACGGCATTTCGGGCAGGTATAATGCTTATGCTCCCGATCCTTCAGCCGTTCCAGAAACAAAAGGAACTTCCGATTCTCCTGATACCTCTTATAGGTATTTCGGGAAAAAGTGCGGCACAGCGCCCAGATCATCAGTCCGTAAGAAAGCACAGTCAAACACAGCTTGACTCCCACAAAGGGCAAAAACATGGTCAGCAAACAGGCGATCACGCCCGCGCCCAAAATATACATATTCAGCTTATCCGTACCGTAGCGGCCGGTCATAAAATGTCGGAAACCTGCAGCCAGCTTACCGCCCAACCGCCGGAGCCATGCTCCAAATCCACCCATAAACGATCACCTTTTTACTAAGATAGTAACATTATATTGAAAAATCCGGGGATTTCAACCTCCTTAAGCCAATGTTTACGGATTGTTTAATTTTAAGGCGAAAACGGTTGCATACCAAAAGCGGTTGTGCTATAATCCTTGTGTAAAATTTTGGGCAAAGGCCCAACAAACGGAGGAATTGTATCATGTTTCAGGCAATGATCGAAACTTTGAAGGCGAATCCCAGAAAGATCGTCTTTACTGAGGGCCATGACGCCCGTATTTTGGAGGCCACTGCCCGTCTGGTAGAAGGCGGCTTCCTGACCCCCATTCTGGTGGGCAATGTGGACACCGTTAAGGAAAATGCAGCCAAAGGCGGCTTTAACATCGAGGGTGTGGAAATTCTTGACCCCGCCACCTACGAGGGCATGGATGCCATGGTGGAAAAGATGGTAGAGCTGCGCAAGGGCAAGATGTCTGCTGACGAATGCCGCGCTGCTCTGTCTAAGGGCAACTACTTCGGCACTATGCTGGTGAAGATGGGCTATGCGGACGCTCTGCTGGGCGGCGCTACTTATTCCACTGCTGACACTGTCCGTCCCGCTCTGCAGCTGGTCAAGACCAAGAAGGGCGCACATCTGGTGTCCTCCTGCTTCATCATGGTCCGTGGCGAAGAAAAGCTGGCCATGGGCGACTGCGCCATTAACTTGAGCTACGAAGACAGCGTGGACAAGGACGGCAATGTTACTCTGACCGCTGCTCAGAAGCTGGCCGAGGTGGCTATCGAAACTGCCAACACCGCCAAGGTTTTCGGCATTGATCCCAAGGTGGCTATGCTGAGCTTCTCCACCAACGGCTCCGGCAAGGGCGGCACTGTAAAGCTGTCCCACGACGCCACCATCGTTGCCAAGGAAATGGCTCCCGAGCTGGCAATCGACGGCGAAATGCAGTTTGACGCAGCGGTTGCTCCCGAGGTCGGTCAGCTGAAGTTCCCCGGCTCTCCCGTGGCAGGCTATGCCAACACCTTCATCTTCCCCACCATTGAAGCCGGCAACATCGGCTACAAGATCGCTCAGCGTTTGGGCGGCTTTGAGGCCTACGGCCCCATTCTGCAGGGTCTGGCTGCTCCCATCAACGACCTGAGCCGTGGCTGCAATGCCGACGAGGTCTACAAGATGGCCATCATCACCTGTGCAATGGTGTAACCCCAAAAAATATCCGGGCGTGCTTTTCAGCACGCCCGGTTTTTCTATTGCTTAACCTAAGTACCGGCAAGCCGCCATGGCCGCCACTGCGCCATCGGCAGCAGCTGTGGTCACCTGACGGATCCGCTTGCTGCGGCAATCGCCTGCCACAAAGAGACCCTCTGTCTTGGTCACACAATCCTCTGCAGAATCAAAATAACCCCAGTCATTCAGATCTGCAAAGGGCGCAAAGGCATCATTTTCCGGCATAAGGCCCACGGCCAAAAATGCGCCGTCCACCTTCAGCTCTTTGGTCTCGCCGGTCACATCGTTACGAATGCGCAGACCGGTGAGCTGCTCACCGTCGGTGAGATAGGCATCCACAAGGGTGCTGAAATACACGGTGACATTTTTCTTTTCCAGCAGAGCCTCGGCCAATTTCTTTTCGCCGGTAAAGTCTGCAAGGTTCTGCACCACCGTCACATGGTTGCACACTTCACTGAGCAGCAGTGCCTCCTGCAGAGCAGAGTTGCCGCCACCGATCATGGCCGTGTCCTGTCCCTCATAGAATGCGCCATCGCACACAGCGCAGAAGGAAATTCCCTTGCCCACCAGCTCTTCCTCTCCGGGAAGACCCAGCATGCGGTGCTTAACGCCCAGAGCAAGGATCACAGTCTTGCCCTCAAACACATTTCCGTCTTCCGTGGATACGCGGAAAATATCTCCTTGCTTTTCCAATGCGGTAACTGTTTCCAGCTCCACATCCGCACCCAGATTCATAGCCTGCTCCACCAGCTTTTCGGCAAACTCTGCGCCGCCGATCTGAATGGTGCCGGGAATATTCTCCACCTTGGGAGAAAAGGCGATCTGACCGCCAAAACCGGCCTTTTCCAAGACCAAAACGGTTTTTCCTGCCCGCAGGGCATACACGGCAGCCGTCAGTCCCGCAGGACCACCACCCACAATCAGAACATCATACATATTCTTTCCTCTTTTCTATAAAAATGGTCCTGTTGCCCACAGCATCAGGACCATTTTTGGTTTTAATTCTTACAGGCTGGCCAGATACTTCTTGATCTCGGGCACGCTGTAATAGTTGACGTGGTTTTCGCCGTCAGTGATCACCAGGGTGGGAGCGCCCTTAATGCCGTACTGCTTGCACAGCTCCACATTTTCCTCAGCGATGAGCTTTTCGTAAGCAACACCAGCCTTGGTCAGCAGGCTTTCTGCCACCTTACAGTTGGGGCAGGTTACCCGGGAGAACAGCAGTGCCTTGGCATTGCTTGCCACCTTGACTTCGCAAACAGGCTCTTCTGCCTTCAGCTGTACCCGCGGCTCCTTATTCAGCCGGGAGTTGGCAATATCGTAAACCTTGCGGTCCTTGTACTCCTGGCTCTTGCCGTCGTTCCAGTTCTGGACGGGGCGGTAGTAACCGGTAATACGGCTGTAGACCTCGGTCTTCTTGCCGCAGTGGGGGCAGGTGTACTGCTCGCCGGTGAGATAGCCATGCTCAGCGCACACGGAATAGGTGGGGCTCATGGTGTAGTAAGGCAGCTTGTAATTCTCTGCGATCTTACGCACCAATGCGGCAGCAGCCTGCCAATCCGGCAGCTTCTCGCCCAGGAAAGCATGGAACACAGTACCGGAAGTATAGCGGGTCTGCAGATCGTCCTGTACATCCAGTGCGGAGAAAATGTCCTCGGTGTAGCCCACGGGCAGGTGAGAGGAGTTGGTATAATAAGGTGTGCCGTTTTCATTGGCAGTAACGATGTCGGGGAACTGCTTCTTATCGTGCTTAGCAAAGCGGTAAGTGGTGGACTCGGCAGGAGTAGCTTCCAGATTGTACAGGTCGCCATAAGCTTCCTGGTAACCGGAAACACGCTCGCGCATATGATCCAGCACTACCTTGGCAAACTTCTGAACTCTTGCATCAGTCAGGTCTGCCTTCAGCCACTTGGCATTCAAACCAACTTCGTTCATACCAATCAGACCGATGGTGGAGAAGTGGTTGGCGAAAGTGCCCAGATAACGCTTGGTGTAGGGATACAGGCCGTTTTCCATGTGCTTTGTGATAACGGTACGCTTGGTCTTCAAGCTGCGGGCAGAGATGTCCATGAGCTTGTCAAGACGCTGATAGAAATCAGCCTCATTTTCAGCCAGGTAAGCGATCCGGGGCAGGTTGATGGTAACAACGCCCACAGAACCGGTAGATTCACCGGAACCGAAGAAGCCGCCGGACTTCTTGCGCAGCTCACGCAGGTCAAGGCGCAGACGGCAGCACATGGACCGCACGTCGGAGGGCTCCATATCGGAGTTGATATAGTTGGAGAAGTAGGGAGTACCGTACTTGGCAGTCATCTCAAACAGGAGCTTGTTGTTCTCGGTCTCGCTCCAGTCAAAGTTGCTGGTGATGGAATAGGTGGGGATGGGATACTGGAAGCCACGGCCGTTGGCGTCGCCCTCGATCATGATCTCGATGAAGGCCTTGTTGACCATGTCCATTTCCTTCTTACAATCACCGTAGGTGAAGTCCATCTCCTTGCCGCCTACGATAGCGGGCAGATCCTTCAGGTCGGGAGGGCAGACCCAGTCCAAAGTGATGTTGGAGAAGGGTGCCTGAGTACCCCAACGGGAGGGAGTGTTCACGCCGTAAACGAAGGACTGGATGCACTGCTTGACTTCCTTCTGGGTCAGGTTGTCCACCTTAACGAAAGGAGCAAGATAAGTATCAAAAGAAGAGAATGCCTGCGCGCCGGCCCACTCGTTCTGCATGATGCCCAGGAAGTTGACCATCTGGTTGCACAGAGTGGAAAGGTGGCCTGCCGGGGAAGATGTGATCTTTCCGGGAACACCGCCCAGACCCTCCAGGATCAGCTGCTTCAAGCTCCATCCTGCGCAGTAACCGGTGAGCATGGACAGGTCGTGAATGTGGATGGCTGCACTGCGATGTGCCTCTGCGATCTCCTCGTCATAGATCTCGCTGAGCCAGTAATTGGCAGTGATGGCACCGGAGTTGGACAGAATCAAGCCACCTACAGAATATGTAACGGTGGAGTTTTCCTTAACACGCCAGTCATTGATCTGCAGATAATTATCCACCAGATCCTTATAGTTAAGCAGTGCGGAATTGACATTACGCACCTTTTCTCTCTGCTTACGGTACAGGATGTAAGCCTTGGCTACGTCGGCATAGCCTGTTTCGGACAGAACCTTTTCCACGCTGTCCTGAATGTCTTCCACTGCGATCTTATCATCTTTGATCTTGGACTCAAAATCAGCGCAAACCTGCAAAGCCAGCAGATTGATCACGCTGGGATGATAGTTCTTCTTCAAGGCATCGAAAGCCTTGACCATAGCCGCACTGATCTTGGAAATTTCAAAATCCACAGTGCCGCCGTCTCTTTTGACAACCTGATACATTTTCTCTTCCTCCTACATAGTAAAATAAATACAGGCACTGTCATACCTGTTAAAAAGCGACAGTGCCTGTATTATACAACCCATTTTTCTAAATGTCAATATGTTGTAGTTAATTTTTTGTCGAAAACACAATATATTGTGTTTAGTCCACTCCACGCAAACTTACAAAGTCCGCAAAAGGTGCGAGAATTTCCGCATATTGGCCCATTTTTTCCTTGCCGGGGACACTTAGGCCGCCAGCAAGAACGCTATCCCGGTCCACATAGCTCTGTAAATACCATTTCCCGGGTCTTCCTCCCAAGGAACAGACCCACCGGCCCATATCTTCTATAGAACGGTCTGTGTGGAGCTCATGCACCACAGTGGTACGAAATTCATAATCCACCTTTCCCTGCAGAAGATAGCGAATGCTTTCTTCCACCGCGGGCAGCAAGTTTTCCCGAACCCCTGCAGTAGTGGGATATTCTTCCCGACTGTTCTTAATATCCATAGCCACGTAATCCACCGTGCCCGCCTCCACCAGCGAGCGCAGCACTTCCGGCTGTGCGCCATTGGTATCCAGCTTTACGGCATAACCCAAAGCCTTGATTTCGGAAAGCAGCTCCGGCAATTCTTTTTGCAGCGTAGGCTCACCGCCGGTAACGCAAACTCCGTCCAGCAGGCCCTTGCGCTTTTCCAAAAAAGCCAAAAGCTCCTTATCTGTCATAAACGCCTGTCCCTGTCCGGGAAGAAGGTCTGCATTATGGCAAAAGGGGCAGCGGAAATTGCACCCCTGCAAAAACACCGTGCAGGCCACCCGTCCCGGATAGTCCAGCAGGGTCATCTTTTGTAAACCGGCAATGTTCATAGCCGTTTTCTTCCTTTCATCCTAAATAATGCGTCATGGCAAGCATCATACCGAATCCCGCCAACAGCGCATAGGTCGCACCGCTCTGCCCGCCATGGGCATGGGTCTCCGGAATCATCTCGTCGCTAATAACATAGAGCATTGTGCCGCCGGCAAAAGCCAAAGCAAAGGGCAGCACCGCAGCAGACAGGCTCACCGCAAAATAACCCAGCAGCGTGCCCAAAACCTCCACGAGACCGGTGAGCAGCGCGGCAAAAAATGTCCTTCCCGGCTTCATGCCCGCCGCCAGCATCGGCCCGATAATGACCATGCCCTCAGGGATATTCTGCAAAGCAATACCTACGGCAATGGTCACCGCCTCGCCGGTATTGCCCGTGCCGAAGCCTACGCCTGCGGCAATGCCCTCGGGCAGGTTGTGAATGGCAATGGCCATTACAAACAACAACACCTTGTTGAGCTTGGCAGATTGCTCCGGATGCCCCTCCTGCTCCACACCGGAAAGCCGGTGCAAGTGCGGCACAAGTCTATCCATAAGATTCAGGCATACCGCGCCGGCAAAAATACCCAGCAAAGTCATAGGCACACCCGCTGCGCCGCCGTATTCCAGCGAAGGAAGGATCAAGCCGATCACCGCGGCTGCCAGCATAACACCTGCCGCGAAGGACAGCACAATATCGCTGAAGGTATGGGATATTTTCTTAAAAACAAAACCAAGGATCGCGCCAATCACCGTAGCGCCGCCCACACCAAGGGCGGTGAGCAAAACCATCTCCATGGCCGTCCCTCCTTATATATAATAGTATAACACAGCCGCCTTAGCTTGCCTAGTGGAAAAGCTGTACAATTAAAAAAGCGGACCGCATACGCGGCCCGCAAATGCTTACTTTTCCTCTTCCGGGATAAAGTCCAAAGTCAGCGTCTCGATTCCCGTATGCAATTGGGTATATTTTACCCCTGCCGCATCCAGCATCCGCTTGGAAGCAAGATTGCCCATGGTATCTTTATACTTATCGGAAAGATACAACACTTCCTGAATGCCGCTTTGAATAATTGCCTTAGCGCATTCATTACAGGGAAACAGCGCCACATAAATACGGCTTCCCCGCAGATCCCGGCCATTGGCATTCAGAATCGCATTCAGTTCCGCATGTACAACATAAGGGTACTTGGTCTGCTCACCGGTGCGATCCCAGGGAAATTCATCATCAGAACAGCCCTTGGGCATGCCGTTATAGCCGGTGGAAATAATAATATTATCCTGAGAAACGATGCAGGCGCCCACCTGAGTATTGGGGTCTTTGCTGCGATGCGCTGCCAGCATGGCAACGCCCATGAAATATTCATCCCATGTAATATAATCTGTACGCTTCATAATCTTTCCTCCTGCAAAAGCTGTGATTATCATAACAAACCGGCTCTAACTTGTCAACCGACCCGGTACAGCCGCTTGCCGTTTTCAAAAGTGATCCTCTGGGCCTCTTCCTCTGTAATTCCCCGCAGCTGGGCCAGCTGACGCGCCACGAATGCCACCAAAGAGGGGTCATTGCGCCGCCCCCGGTAAGGCTCGGGCGCCATAAAGGGGCAGTCCGTTTCGATAACGATCCGATCCAAGGGCACCGCCATGGCCGACTCCACCGCCTTGCGGGCATTCTTGAAGGTCAGCACCCCGGTAAAGCCCACATACCAACCCAATTTCACCAGCTGCCGGGCCATTTCCGCAGAGCCGGAATAACAGTGAAACACACCGTGCACCTCGGGGAACTCCCGGATAATATCCAACCCGTCTTGATGGGCATTGCGCTCATGAACAATCACCGGCATATCCAGTTCCCGGGCAAGCTCCATCTGCATCCGAAACGCCTTTTGCTGAATTTCCCGGGGGATGGTTTCATAATAGTAGTCCAATCCGATCTCGCCAATGGCCTTAACTTTGGGGTGCAGTTTACATAACTTTCTGTATTCTTCCAGCACTTCCTCATTCACTTCATCGGCTGTATCCGGATGCGTGCCCACAGATGCATAAATATAAGGATACTTCTCCGCCAAGGCCACGCAGTCCTTAGAAGACGCCAGACTACAGCCTGCATTGAGCATCAGCGTAACGCCTTTACCCGGCAAAGCGGCAAGCAGCTCTTCCCGATCTTCATCAAAGGCCGGGTCATTTACATGGGCATGGGTGTCAAACAACATGAGAGTAGCTCCTTTTCTGTCAAAACGGCCACAAAACAGCCGTCGATCCTTTGAATTTGCCGAGAAAACGGGTCGAAACAGGTATCTTTCAGGTAATTTCCCCATCCTCTGCCCGTAAGCTTGGCATAGCTTTCTTTCAGCACCCAAAAGCGCAGCAAAACCTCCGCCGGGTCATCCGCCTGAGTAAAGATCTCCTGCTCCCGGTCTGACAGCCACCTTTTTGCAAGGCCCAGATCAACGGGACGGTCTGCAGGCTCTGCATCGATCCCCACAGGCTCCCGGCACAGACAGCAAAAAACATGATCTTTTGTGTGGGAAATGGAAAAATGAAATCCCCCGTCCTCAAAATACGGTTTCCCCCGAGGGGTATATACCACTTGCGGCAGCGCACCGCCGGTGTGCTCCCCATACATCTTCTCCAAAAGTGCCAGGCCGGCCTCATGGCCGGTGCGTCCCTCAAGACGCTGCCACTGCAACTCCACGAAGCTCCCTCCTTGAGATTTTTACGCTTTCTTCCCCTTTTTCAGATACCTGCGGCTGGCGGTAAACAACAGTGCCCAGCCAAACAAACCGATCACCCAGGACTGGCCGCAAACCATGGGCGTAGAAACCAATATCAATATGCTGTACACCACAGCACCCACTGTGGCAGACGCGCCCACGGACAAGAAGTTGACCACAAGCGCCACCAGCGTGGCCAAAAGCGAAGCCGCGCTCAAATTCCGGATCAGCCTCACAGTCTTCACCTGCTCCCGGGACATGGCCCGATACAGCAGCAACGCAGGGGGCAGAAAAAACGCCACTGCCAACAATACCAAAAGTCCCGCCAGCGGGCCTGTAGGTTCAGGAAAAAATCCAAGGGCCGCGCATAGGACATACAGAATGCCCCAGACCCAATAAAGTGTACACTTTTTTTTCATAAGGGAATCCCTGCCTTTCAGTAGGTTCATTGTACCCTATCCCCAGGGCTTTGACAAGGAAAAAATACTGGACAAGGTGACATAATTCTGCTATAATTGTTAAAAAATATACAGGAGGGAGTTGTTCCCCATGAAATGCCCCTTTTGCGGCGACCCTGACAGCAAGGTCGTAGATTCCCGTCACAACGAGGATAATAACAGCATCCGCCGCCGCCGGGAGTGTATCGCCTGCGCCCGCCGCTTCACCACCTACGAAATGGTGGAAAGCCTGCCCATCATCGTTGTCAAGCGTGATGGCACCCGCCAAAGCTTTGACCGCAACAAGATCCTTAACGCCATGGTGCGGGCATTTGACAAGCGGAAGGTGGAAATGTCTGATCTGGATCGCATCGCTACGGAGATCGAGCAATCCATTCAGAACACCCTGGACCGGGAGGTCAGCACCGATAAGATCGGTGAAATGGTCATGGAGCGGATCAAGTCCATCGACGAGGTCGCTTATATCCGTTTTGCCTCTGTCTACCGCCGTTTCCAGGATGTGGGCAGCTTTGTCCACGAGATCAACCGCTATCTGGAAGAAAAGTAAGGAGTCAGCCAAACTATGGACGCGCTGAAAAGCTTATTTGAAGATTTTGACCTTGCCGCATTTTTGCCGGATGTCACCAGCGCCTTAGGCTGGGTAGAATCCACTCTGCGGGTTTTGGTCATGGCCGGCCCTCTGCTGCTGTTGGGATTTGGCATGCTGTTTTTGCTGGCGCCGCCCAAGGAAGCCAATTACGGTTTGGGTTTCCGGTGCTGGTGGGGCATGGCAAGTTTAGAGGCCTGGCAGTTTACCCAGCGTCTGGCCGGTCTTGTATGGTCTGCCATGGGTGTTGGCTTGACTGTTATTATGGCGCTGATCTGCAACGCATTTCGCCGCATGGATCCCATGGTCATGGTCTGGTGCGCCTTCTGGTGTCTGATCGCCGAGCTTGTTCTCATTTTGGCTTCGTGGATCTGGATCAATGTGAAGCTCTACCGTCGCTTTGACCGCTGGGGCTTCCGCCGGGACGAAGAAGAATAAAAGAAAAAGCGTGTTGCCCCATAGGCAACACGCTTTTATTGTATGTATTACTTAACGCTGTCCAGCACCAGCTTGAACGCGCCGTACGCACCGGCATCGTTGCCCAAAGTAGCAAGCACAAACCGAATGGACTTGGAAGCATGGAAAACATACCGGTCAAAGTAACGCCGTGCACCCTCCAGCAAGGGTTCACCCGCCTTGCTGACGCCACCGCCCAATACTACCAGCTCAGGGTCGACCACATTGCACACGTTTGCCAAGAACCGGCCCATGTACTCATACACCTGATCCAAAATCTGCTCTGCCAGGGCATCTCCTGCTGCACAGGCATCAAACACATCCTTGCAGGTCAAATTCTCAATGCTGCGCAGGGTGCTGTCCCGATCAGACATCTGCAAATGCCGCTTGGCCAACCGCACCACACCGCTGGCAGAACAGTACTGCTCCGCACAGCCGAATTTTCCGCAGCCACAGGGCTCATGCTCATAAGGATTCACAGTAATATGGCCGATCTCACCGGCTGCGCCGTGAACACCGTCCAAGGGCCGTCCGCCAAGAATAATGCCGCCTCCGATGCCAGTGCCCAAGGTGGCAAGCACCATATCGGTGGCACCCTTGCCACCGCCCATCCAAAGCTCGCCCAGAGCTGCCACGTTGGCATCATTGCCCACGCAAACAGGCAAACCTGTAAGTTCAGACAAAATGCCGCTAACATCCATGACGCCCCAGTTCAGATTCACGCACCGATTCACCACACCGTTGTTCACCGGGCCGGGCACACCGATACCAATACCGATCAGCTGAGCTTTGTCCAGTTTCTTTTCTGCAATATAGGCTTCCACCGCCTTTGCCACATCAGGCAGGATCTGCTTACCGCCGTCCTCGCGAACAGTGGGGATCTCCCACTTGTCCAACATCTGACCCTCTTCAGAGAAAAATGCCAGTTTGACGGTAGTGCCGCCCACATCAATACCAAAGCCGTATTTCATAACAGTGTCCTCCTGTCTTTTTCTTTCCTCAATTATACACGCTGCCGCAGAAAAATGCCAGTCCTTTTTTTGTGAGTTTTTTAAGGATTTTTTCAAAACTTTTCCGGGAAAACCCTTGCGTTTGCAGCTGTTTTGCTGTAACATAGGCATAGGTAAAAATCAACCAACGAAAGAAGGATATAACAATATGATTAAAGTAGACATCTCCCATGTTTGGGGTCAGCTTTCCCTGCCGGATCTTCTGGCTGTAGAAAAGGAAATCTCCAATGCCCACACCACCCTTACTGAGGGTACCGGCGCCGGCAACGATTTTCTTGGCTGGCTGACTCTGCCCACCAAGGAGCAGACCGAGGAAATGATCCGCGTTCAGAAGGCTGCTGAGCAGATCCGCAGCGATTCCGATGTTTTCGTGGTCGTGGGTATCGGCGGCAGCTACTTGGGCCCCCGAGCAGCCATTGAGCTGATGCAAGGCTGCAACCGCAACATTGGCAAGGGCAAGGGTGATCCTCAGATCTATTTTGCCGGCAACACACTTTCCACCCGTGCATGGAACGAGCTTCTGCGTCTGCTGGAGGGCAAAGACTTCTCCCTGGCAGTAATCTCCAAGTCCGGCACCACCACCGAGCCCGCTATCGCTTTCCGCAGCCTGAAGTGGATGCTGGAGCGCAAGTACGGCACCGATGGTGCAAAGAAGCGTATTTATGCCATTACCGACCCCAGCAAGGGTGCTCTGCGCCAGATGGCTTCCGAAGAAGGCTGGGAGACCTTTGTGATCCCCCCTGCTGCTGGCGGCCGTTTCTCCGTACTGACCCCCGTGGGCCTTCTGCCCATGGCTGTGGCCGGCATTGACATCTCCAAGGTCATGTTCGGCGCCGCCGAGGCCATGGAAGGCTACAACCGCCTGCGTTCTTTTGAAAACCCCGTATGGCTCTATGCCGGCATCCGTAATTTGCTGTACCGCAACGGCAAGACCACCGAGATCATGGCATCCTGGGAGCCCGGCTACAAGATGATGGGCGGCTGGTGGCAGCAGCTCTTCGGTGAGTCCGAGGGTAAAGACGGCAAGGGCATTTTCCCTGTCTCTGTGGAATTTACTGCCGACCTGCACTCCCTGGGTCAGATGATCCAGCAGGGCGAGCGGAACATTTTTGAGACCATGATCCGCTTTGACGCACCCGAGCAGACCGCTACCGTCGGCTCTGATGTAAAGAATCTTGACGGTCTGAACTATCTGGCAGGCAAGACTTTGGACTTCGTGGATGAGCAGGCATACCTGGGCACTTTGGCCGCTCATGTGGACGGCGGTGTGCCGGTAATCACCATGGATATGGGCAAGCTGGACGACGAGAAGCTGGGCGAAATGTTCTACTTCTTCGAGCTGTGCTGCGGCGTCAGCGCTTATATGCTGGATGTGAACCCCTTTAACCAGCCCGGTGTGGAATTTTACAAGCGCAATATGTTCCAGCTGCTGGGCAAGCCGGGCTACGAAGTGTAAGAAAATTTTTGTTGCAAATTTCCTATTTGCCTATTGCAAAATACGCCGTTAGCTGTTAAAATTACCATACAGCCACCGGCTGTAACAGCAAAGGAGGACGATCCTATGATTCACATTATTATGGGCCTGAAGGGCACCGGCAAGACCAAGAAGCTCCTCGATTCCATCAACGACACTCTGGCAAATGTCAACGGCGATGTTGTCTGCATCGAATACGGCAAAAAGCTGACTTATGATGTCAACTATCGTGTCCGTTTGGTCGATTCTCAGGAATACGCTATCTCGAGCAGTGATATGCTGAAGGGTTTCCTCAGCGGCCTGCATGCCGGCAATTTTGATATTACCAATGTTTACATCGACAACCTGTACAAGACCATCGGCACCGACCGGGCAACCGGCGAAGCCTTTGTAAAGTGGTGCGCAGAGTTTGCCGAAGCAAACAACATGAACATCACCATCACTATTTCCGACGATCCTAACCTGGCATCTGAGGACATTAAAAAGTACCTGTAATATCACTACATGAAAACCCCGGAGCATAAGCTCCGGGGTTTATTTTATGTCATTTTTTCAAGCTTGGTAAGCACCGCGGTAAAATACTCGGGCAGCGGCGCAAATACCAGCACCGGACGAAGATCCTTAGGATGCCGGAAGCAAAGCTGCCCCGCGTGCAGGCACTGAGTATCCTGCCCCAGCTCCGGTTTTTTATGGCCATAGACCGTATCGCCCAATATGGGATGACCGATATGCGCCATGTGAACGCGGATCTGATGTGTACGGCCAGTTTCCAATCGGCAGCGCACATGGGTATAGCCGCGATAGCGCGCCACCACTTCCCAGTGGGTCACCGCCTCTTTGGAATTGCGCTGAGTCACGCACATTTTCTTCCGGTCTGACGGATGCCGCCCAATAGGCGCATCCACCGTTCCGCTGTCCTCCCGGAAATTACCGCAAACAATGGCCTCATAGGTACGAGCCATGGTATGGTCTTTCAACTGAGAGGCTAAATGTCTGTGGGCAAAGTCATTTTTTGCCACCGCCAGAAGTCCGGAAGTATCCTTGTCGATCCTGTGAACGATACCCGGACGCAGCTCCCCGTTAATACCCGAAAGGTCATCTCCCAGGGCATACAAAAGTCCGTTGACCAGCGTATCATCACTATGTCCTGCTGCAGGGTGCACCACAAGGCCCTTGGGCTTGTTAATGACCAGCACATCCTCATCCTCATAGACGATGTCCAAAGGCATCTCCTTAGGCGCAATATCCACCGCCTTAGGCTCAGGGATGGTATATTCCACCGCATCCCCCGGGACGAGCTTATCGTTTTTCTTGGCGGCGCGGCCATTAAGCCGTACGCAACCCTCTTCTAAAAGCCGCTGCGCCGCACTGCGGGTCAGCTCCGGTACTGTCCGGGCAAGGAAAGCATCCAGCCGTTCCCCCGCCGTGTCAGCGTAAATGATCATTACTGTTGTCCTTCTTCAGGCTGAATTTCTTCCTTGTTTTCCTTCTTCCAGAACTCTTTGTTAAAGAAAATCAAAGAGATCACCAAAAGAATGCAGCCCACGCAGATAAAGCAATCGGCAACATTAAACACAGGGAACTTAATAAACTCCGTCTCGATCATGTCCACCACATAGCCGCGGAAGATCCGGTCAAACATATTGCCCAGACCGCCACCGTAAACCATAGCGATGCAAAGACGCTCAAAATTAGAGAAAGGAAGCTTCTTTGCAAAATACTCCACCAACAGCAACACAGTAAGCACCACGAACAGCGCGATGAACAGCCAGCTCATACCCTCAAGCAGGGAAAACGCTGCACCGGTATTGTGCTCATGAGTCAGCTGGATAAAGCCAGGCAGGAAAGGCACTTCCTCATGAAGCCGGATCCTGCAAATTGTCATGCATTTTGTCCACTGATCCAGGCACATTACGGCAAAAGAGAACAAAGTAAAGAGCAAAAACTTCAAAAACTTCATATTCGACCCTCCATCACTCCCGCAGGAGTTTTTTACCTGTCCATCATACCATGCCCTCCCCGGAAAGTCAATGCACGCAAAAAAACCGCCCCGGGTATTCCCGGGACGGTGCTCAAAGAGCCGATGCTTATTCTACTGCAAATCTGGCAGCCTTCTGCCGGAACAGTGCAAATTCCTCTTCACCGCAATCCGCGCTGACTCGCAGGGGGTGGCGGTGATCCAGGCTGACAATGCCCATAAAGCTGGTGGCATTCGCGTTTTGAAAATCGTTGCCGACGAACACCCGGAAGGGCTGCACCGTGGCAAGCTTTATAAAATCCTGCACCTCCTGAAAGGAGCGGATCCAGATGTTAAATTCCATAAATTAAACTCCTCAGGCTTCTGTACAAACGGTTTGCAATCGTGTATAATGTTCTTGCGTCACGATGCTATTATACGATAAATCCAAGGGGATTTCAATTGACGCATTGGACGATTAATACAAAACCATCCTATCAAATTTGGTGAAAATGA
>JAZSFE010000014.1:0-10670 GCA_045532105.1 Faecousia sp. | reverse complement strand
TCGGACAAAGACAGGTGGGTCTTAACCATCATGGTGCAGTAGTCAGCGTACTTGGGATCCTTCTCAAAACGCTCAGCCTTCTCGGTTGCCAGGGGCAGCCAAACAACGCCGTCAGCGCCGTAGACTTCCTTAGCGATGCGCTCAACGCGCTCACGCAGGGGCATCTCCAGATCGTACAGGAACTTGATCTCGTTCTTGTCCTCGCAGGCCTCAACAACAACCTGAGCCAGCTCAGCAGCGCCCTCGCCGCCGTAACGCCAGTGGTTGGACTCTGCGCAGCGGACACCGCGCTCAGCACACATCTTCTTCAGCAGAGCAACTTCAGCGTCGGTATCGGTGTAGAAGCGGTTAATGCACACAACGGGAGTGATGCCGGACTTCTTAATGGTGTTAACATGGTGGAACAGGTTGCAAGTGCCCTTTTCCAGCAGTTCCAGGTTCTCTTCCTTGTACTCCTTGGGCAGGGGTGCGCCGGGAGTGACCTTGGGGCCGCCGCCGTGAAGTCGGATCGTAGCCATGTCGTTCTGTGAGCCAAGGAGTTGGCTGTGGGTGTTGTCTTCCTAAGACCGCTTGGCCTCCGACTTGCATTAACCGCTTCTACACCGATACCGACGCTGAAGTTGCTCTGCTGAAGAAGATGTGTGCTGAGCGCGGTGTCCGCTGTGCAGAGTCCAACCACTGGCGTTACGGCGGCGAAGGCGCTGCTGAGCTGGCTCAGGTTGTTGTTGAGGCTTGCGAGGACAAGAACGAGGTTAAGTTCCTGTACGATCTGGAGATGCCCCTGCGTCAGCGCGTTGAGCTGATCGCTAAGGAAGTCTACGGTGCTGACGGTGTTACCTGGCTGCCCCTGGCAACCGAGAAGGCCGAGCGTTTTGAGAAGGATCCCAAGTACGCTGACTACTGCACCATGATGGTTAAGACCCACCTGTCTCTGTCCGACGATCCCACCAAGAAGGGCGTGCCCACCGGTTGGAAGCTGACCATCCGCGACATTCTGGAGTACGGCGGAGCCAAGTTCCTGTGCCCCATGGCTGGTACTATCTCCATGATGCCCGGTACTGCTGCTGACCCCGCATACCGCCGCGTGGATGTGGACACCGAGACCGGCAAGGTTTCCGGCCTGTTCTAATTTTTGATTTTTCCAATAAGCACAGGCGGGTAACCGCCTGTGCTTTTGGGCAATTATTGTAGGGCAGGGGCTTGCTCCTGCAAAACAATATTCCTTGCGGGAGTAAACCCCCGTCCTACAACATTATTTTTTAGGAGATATAGATTATGGATATGACTCTGGAGACCTGCCGCAAATTTGTGGAGGTTCTGGCATCTGACGCTCCCGCTCCCGGCGGCGGCGGCGCTGCTGCTCTGGTAGGCGCCATCGGCACTGCCCTGGGCAACATGGTGGGAAGCCTCACTGTGGGCAAGAAAAAGTATGCCGAAGTGGAAGAAGAAATCATCGCTCTGAAGGCAAAGTGCGACGCTTTGCAGACAGAGCTGCTGAACCAGGTGGAAGCTGACGAAGTCAACTTCCTGCCCCTTGCCAAGGCCTATGGCATTCCCAAGGATGATCCCAACCGGGACGCTGTTATGGAAGAGGCTACCGTTATCGCCTGCTCCACACCTATGAAGATCATGGAGCTGTGCTGTGAAGCCATTGAGTACATTGCCGTATTTGCCGCTAAGGGCAGCCGTCTGGCTGTGTCTGATGCCGGCTGCGGCGCTGTATGCTGCAAGGCTGCGCTGCAGGCTGCCTCTTTGAATGTGTTTATCAACACCAAGACCCTGAAGAACCGTGACGTGGCTGAAGAAATGAACGCCAAGGCAAACGCTATGCTGAATAAGTACGGCGCTATGGCTGACGCCATCTTTACAGAAGTCAAAGCCGGCTTCGGTCAGTAATACAGGAGGATACATATATGGCAAAATTACTGTTGGGCAAGGAAGTTACCGACGCCCTGAACGCAAAGCTCCAGGAGCGCACTGCAGCCCTGCGGGCCAAGGGCATTGCCCCCACTTTGGGCATCGTTCGCGTAGGCGAAGATCCCTCCGACCTTTCTTATGAAAAGGGCGCAACCAAGCGCGCTGAACTGGTTGGCGTAGATGTAAAGAATTTTGTGCTGCCTGCTGATGCTTCCAAGGAAGATGTGCTGGCTGTGATCGACCAAGTCAATGCTGACGATTCCATTCACGGTGTGCTCATGTTCCGGCCTCTGCCCAAGCACTTAAAGGCAGACCAGAACGAGATTTGCAACCGTCTTGACCCCAAAAAGGACGTGGACTGCATGACCCACATGAGTAACGCCGGCGTTTTTGAAAGCCTGGACGATCTGGGTTATGCCCCCTGCACCCCCGCTGCCTGTATGGAGATCCTTGACTTCTACGGCATCGACTGCAAGGGCAAGAACGCTGTGGTCATCGGCCGCAGCCTGGTTGTTGGTAAGCCTGCGGGCATGATGCTCATGGGCAAAAACGCCACCGTCACCACCTGCCACACCCGTACGGTGAACACCGCGGAAATTTGCAAGAATGCAGACATTATCGTGTCCGCTGCCGGCGTGCTGAACAGCCTGACCGCTGATTTTGTCCGCCCCGGCCAGGTGGTCATCGACGTTTCCATTAACTGGGACGAGAACAAGATCAATGCCAAGGGCGGCAAGGGCGGTATCGCCGGCGACGCCAAGTTTGACGAGGTCGAACCCATTGTTGACGCTATCACCCCCGTTCCCGGCGGCGTAGGCAGCGTTACCACCAGCGTGCTGATGAAGCACGTGGTCGAGGCTGCTGAAAAGATCTGATACCCCTGCTGCATGACTGACGGATTGGGGGATTACCCCATGGGAGTGCAGCTTGTAAATGCCGACCGTCTGGGCAATCCGGTTTTTATAGAATCGGATTGCCCTTTTTAACTGAAAAGAGGTAAAAACATGAAAAAACTTAACAATCTTAACGAGAGTAGTTTTCTGAAGCTCTTTTTCCTGTTCATTTCCCTGTGCTTTGTTATTGCAGCGCCTTTTATGTCCAAGCCGTGCCAAATGTTTGACGGCCTGTGGAAGATCATGACCCAAACCTGTAAGATCTCCACCAACTATTTTGCCCTGGGCGGCTATGCGGCCACCTTCCTGAACATGGGTCTGGTGGGTCTTTTCTGCACTGCTCTTGTGAGCCTGCCCGGGTCTAAGCCCAACAACGTCACCACCTTGGGCATTCTGCTCACCATCGGTTTCGGTTCTTGGGGCATCAACCCTCTGAATATGCTCCCCACCGTGCTGGGCGTTGCCCTGTACGCGCTGGTGAAGAAAGAAAAGCTGGGCGCTATGTCCAACGCCATGCTGTATTCCACGGGTATTGCTCCGCTGATCTCTGATCTGCTGTTCCGTTATCCCGGTGTGGAATATGTTGGCTTTAACTGGCTGGGTCTCGGCTTAGGCCTTTTTGTAGGACTGGTGATCGGCTTCTTCCTGCCCGCCGGTCTTGCCCATGCCCCCAACATTCACAAAGGCTATGACCATTATTCTGCCGCCGTTCCCATTGGCATGACTGCATTTTTCCTGCGCACTGTGCTTTACAATGTGATGCTGGGCTGGAAGATCGGCGATCTGGGCAAGCTCAGCACCATGGGCGCGCTGGATGTGGCATCCTTTGCAAAAACCAACATCTTCTGCTTTGTGGTGTTCGGCCTGTGCATCGTATTTGCCCTGCTCATGGGCTGCAAGCCTAAGGATTACTGGAATCTCTTAAAGGATTCCGGCCATGGCGTTTCCTTTACCTCCAAATACGGCTACGCGCCTTTCCTTATGAATGTAGGCCTGTTCGGTCTGATGATCGTTGGCTACTTCAATCTGGCCGGAGCGATCGACGGCAGCAATGTTTGGACCGGTATGACCTTCGGCATCGTGTTCTGCATGCTGGCCACCTGTAATTCCGGCAGCCACCCGGGCAATGTCTGGCCCATTATGGCCGGCTACATGATCACCTCTTTCCTGTTTGCCGGGATTTTCAAGCTGCTGGGGGGCGAGAATTACGCTCTGACCATCGGCAGCCAGTCCATTCTCATCGGCCTGTGCTACGCCAACGGCCTTTCCCCCATTTCCGGTAAATACGGCATTTTCCACGGCATGCTTGCCGGCGGTCTGCACTACCTGCTGGTAACGGCTGTGCCGGATATGCACGGCGGCTTCTGCCTGTATAACGGCGGCTTTACCGCTGCACTGATCTGCCTGCTTTTCGTTCCTCAGCTGGAGCGGTTCTGCCGCACCAAGGAAGAGCGCAAGGAAGCACGGCTTGCGAAAAAATCTTAAAAGAGTATAACAAAGCACCCGATCCCATGGGGATCGGGTGCTTTTTTTAAAATTTTAATTTCCGCTTTGAAGCTGCTGCTTTTGATATTGCAAGGTATACAAGTGATAATACTTGCCCTTTTGATGCAGCAGTTGCTGATGATCGCCCTGCTCCACAATCTGCCCGTGGGAAAGCAGGATAATGTTGTCCGCGTGCTGAATGGTGGAGAGCCTGTGAGCTACGATGAGCATGGTGCCGATATTCTTCATCTTCTCCAAAGAATCCTGGATCAGAATTTCGGTTTCCGTGTCGATATTTGCGGTGGCCTCGTCCAGGATCATCACACTGGGCTTATGCATGATGGTCCGGGCAAAGCTTAATAGCTGACGCTGACCGGCGGAGAAGTTATTGCCCCGCTCCCGCACAGGCTCATCAAGACCCTGCTCCAGCTTGTTGATAAAGGAGTCGGCGTTGACATAGCGGCAAGCTTCCATAACCGCTTCATCAGAAATGCCCTCGCTGCGCAAAACGATGTTGCCACGAATATCCCCGGCAAACAGGAAAACATCCTGAAGCATCTGACCGAAATGGCGACGCAAAGAGGAAATCTTAATCTTCTTAATATCAATGCCGTCAATGAGAATTTGACCCTTTTGAATGTCATAGTTCCGGCAGATCAAGCTAAGGATCGTGGTCTTGCCCGAACCGGTAGAGCCAACGAAAGCCACAGTCTGCTTGGGCAGCACATGGAAAGATACGCCTTTCAGCACCCATTCATCCGGCTTATAAGCAAACCAAACATCCCGAAACTCGATCTCGCCCTCAATGTGGTCAAGCTCGATGGCATCCGGCTCGTCCACCACCTCGGGTACCATGTCCATAATGGTGAAGATCTTTTCTGCCGATGCAAAAGCCGACTGCATGGTATCAAAATGCTCGGACAGGGTCTGAATGGGGTCGAAGAACTTGGACGCGTACAGGTAGAATGTGACCACCGTGCCGCTGGTAATGGTCTGCCCCAAAAACACAGTCTCCGCCAGGTAGCCCTTGGCGCCAAAGTACAGCAGGCTCATGACACAGCCAATATGGAGCAAGTAGACGATGGGCCGGAAGAAGCCGAACACCAGCATCCGCTGCTTTTTCGCGTTGCGAAGAAGCGTGCTCTTTTCCACAAAATCGTGATACTTTTCCTGCTCCCGGTTGAAAATTTGGGTGATCTTGATGCCGGAAAGATTTTCTGACAGGAAGGTGTTCAAATCCGTACGGCAATCCGTAACCGCCCGGTGCGCCTTCCGGGAAAATCTTTGGAAAATCACCGTGAAAAGCACCACAAAGGGGATAAAGCAAGTCACCACCAAGGTCATGGCGAAATTCACCGTCAGCATAGCGGCGAACACGCCCACTATGACCATGCAGTTTTTCACCATGGTCACCAGCACATTGGTAAAGAGCATACAAATGCCGTTGGTATCGTTGGTCACACGGGTGACCAGCTTGCCCACGGGGATATTGTTCAGCTGCTCGTGAGACAGGCTTTCAATATGGGTAAACACGTCTTCACGCAGGTCAGACAGGATCTTCTGGCCGATCTTTTGCAGAATCATAGTCTGCAGATAGGTGCTCACCAGGGACACCACCAAAATACCCCCATACACAGCCACATAGGAAAACAGCGCGCGCAGCTGGAATTCCACCTTTATCAATTCCTGGATCTCTCCTACGATAATAGGAGAAAGCAGATCGTAGGCAATGGAGATCAGCATGATCACCAGTACCAGCACAAATTTGCCGGCATAAGGTTCAGCGTAAGCCAGCAGCCGGCGGGCAAGCACGCCGTCCGCCATGGTGCGCTCAAATTCCGCGGCCTTTTGCTTGCGCTTCATGGAAAGATACGCGCCGCCGAAAATCAGGGTCAGCAGTCCGATCACCGCGCCCAAAATCAGAATAGGAAGATACTCACCCATTGTGGGCACCTCCTTCCTCTTCCAGCCGCTGCAGATCTACCATCTTGCGGTATTCTGCGCAGGTGGCATAAAGCTCCTCATGAGGGCCGAAGGCCGCCACCGTGCCGTCGTCAATGAATAAAACCTTATCCATCTGCTCAATGGTGGAGATCCGGTGGGCGATCAAAATGGTGGTCTTGCCCGCCCGGGTCTGGCGTAGATTCTGCAAAATGGTGCGCTCAGTTTTGGTATCCACCGCAGAAACGGAATCGTCCAAAATCAGCACCGGAGCATCCTTCAAAAGCGCCCGGGCAATGGAGATCCGCTGTTTCTGGCCACCGGAGACGGTAACACCACGTTCACCCAAAATAGTCTCATACCCCTTGGAAAATTCCCGGATATTGCCGTCCACATCCGCCATGACCGCCGCCTTGCGGATGGCCTCGCCCTTTTTCTCGTCCACGGCAAAGCCGATATTGTTGGCAATGGTATCAGAAAACAGGAAATTATCCTGAGGCACATAAGCACAGCCCGCCCGGACATCCCGGATAGGCACGGTATTCACATCGTGGCCGTCAATAAACAGCGTGCCGTCGGGCACATTGTATGTACGCAGAATCAAATCCACCAAGGTGGTCTTGCCCGAGCCGGTGCGTCCCACAAGACCAATATTCTCACCGGCATGGATGGTAAAGGACACATCACGCAGGGCATCAAACTCCCCATCGGGATAGCGGAAATTCAAGTTCCGGAACTCAATATCGCCCCGGATCTCAGACAGAGGGGTTACACCCTCCCGATCCACCATATCCTGCTTGGCATCCAGCAATTCACTGATGCGCTTAACGGAAGCGCGGCCCCGGGAAGTCATATCAATCAGATCCGCCACCGCCATTACCGGCCAAATAATGGCCGTAAAATAGCCGATGAACTCCATAAGCTGGCCGGCATTAAACTTGCCTTGGAACACCAAATAACCGCCGTAGCCCAAAATAATGCAAATAACGCTTTCCACAAAGCTCATGACCAGCACCCGGAACAGCACCGAGGCTTTCGTAAAGGCAATATTGGCCTCTTCGTTTTCCTTGCTGAGCTTTTTGAATGCCCACAGCTCCTTGGCCTCTTTCACAAACGCCTTGATCACCGCAATGCCGGAGAAGCTCTCCTGAGCGAAGTCGGACAGATTGGAAAACGCCTCCTGCCGGGCATCCCACTTCTTGGTCATGTAATTGCCTACCAAGATACTGGAGGCCATTAAAAAGGCCATGGGGATCAGCGCAAGACCTGTGAGCATCGGGTCCATCCGCCACATTTTGCTGATGGCAAGCGCACCAAGAAATGTAGCATCGCAAAACTCCATGATACCCCAGGAATAGCACTCCTGGAACGTGTCCAGATCGTTGGTGAACAGGCTCATGAGATTGCCTACATTGTTCTTATGATAAAATTCCTGGGACAGATCCTTGCAATGGTCAAACATCCGGTTGCGCAGATCTTCCTCTGCCCGGATGCCCGAGGTGAAGAAGCAGACCCGCCACAAAAACCGGCCGATAACGATACCGGAAATGACCACCAGCATGGGCAGACAAATCTTTTCCACCAAAAAGGCCAGGTCAAAGACATACTCACTGCCGCTTTGCTCCACGATTCCCTCATTGATGCCGTTAATGACCATCTGATATAAATTAGGGATCAGCAGCTGCAGGTAGTCCACGGCGATCAGCGCCGCAAGACCCGCCAGCAGCAACGGGGCAAACCGCAGATAATATCGGTTAATATGTTTCCCGAATATCATGATACGTTCCTCTCTCTTTTGCTCAATCTATGGCGGATTATACCATAAATAAATAGATTTGGCAACGGGTTTTCCCCTTATTTCCCCGTTTCTTTGGGGATTGTGATGGTCAGCACGATTTGGCTGTCCGTCTCCCTGCGCTCGGACACCGCCGGAATGCCGGAAAGCTGTATGCGATGGAGCGTATGGTTCAAATTGTTAAAAAAAGCGCAGAGGTTTACTTTGCTGCTTTTTTCGGTTTTTCCTTCCAAAAGCCGCTCTATGTACTCCTCCGTTTTGGCTACGCTCATGCCCTGGCGGGAAATGGCGGAGATCGCCCCCAATTTTTCCCCCTCGCTGTGAAGTTTCAGAAGTGCGCGGGCGTGTCGCTCCGTAAGCCCTGCGTCCCGCAACGCTTTCAGCACCTTAGGACTATGCCGCAGCAGACGCAATTTGTTGGCGATGGCGCTCTGGCTTTTCCCCAAAAGCCGGGCGGCCTGCTCCTGGCTCATGCCCCAGGCCTCCATAAGCCGGGCAATCCCCGAGGCCTCTTCCATAAAATCCAGATCCTGCCGCTGGAGATTTTCCAGCATGGCCGCCATACCGGATTCTTTATCGTCCATGGTCATTAAAATACAGGGCACTTCCGTAAGTCCTGCCATTTGCGCTGCCCTTAAACGCCGCTCTCCGGCGATCAGCTCAAAGCTTGTCCCTACCCTGCGCACAGACAACGGCTGCAAAATGCCGTGTTGGCAAATGGAATCCGCCAGCTCCGTCAATGCTTCTTCCCGAAAAATTTTTCTTGGCTGTGCGGGATTGGGCCGGATGGTTCGAGCCGGCAGAAACACCACCCGTCCGGTCTCCATGTATGTTTTCAGCTTTTGGCATTGCATAGCCTTTCCTCCTTTGCAGATGGTATGTCTATTGTAAAGACCGGGAAATGGGAAATATCGCGAATGTTGCGCAGGCCGGGAAAAACCGCACGACAGAATTTGCGGATAAATTTTCCTTAATCGATAAAAAAGTATTTACTTTTTCGCCCTAATCGTGTATGATAACGGCGAACAGAGTAGGAAGCCTCGCGTGAAGTGCTGTCAAAATGGGGAGTTGAGTGACAGACGAAGGAAGTTTTTCCGCGATGAGGCATCCGCACCCGCTGCACCATAATGGATTTACCTCCTTTATGAGTGGCGATACTCGGTCGGGCGATTGGTCGGCTGTTTCGCTTGCCTGCCTGGACTGTATCTGTGCCAACTCCCTTACGCTTTGCGTAGGGGTTTTTTTGTTGGCAGGGAGCCGTCTTGTCGCCCTTAGAAAAGGAGGATTTGTTATGTCAACCAACCAAAGAAGCACCGCACTTTATCCCCATCCGTTTTCCAAGGCCTATTGGAAAGACGCTGCCGCTGAGCTGAAAAGCACAAAAATGCTGGTCATCTCCGCACTGCTCATCGCTTTGCGCATTGCACTGAAGCCTTTGGCCATCCCCCTGGGCCCTCAGCTGAGCATCCAAACCGCCATGCTGGCCACCGCCCTGGGCGCAATGATCTTCGGACCGGTTATGGCCATTCCTGCGGCCATCATTTCCGACACTGTTGGCTTTTTGATCTATCCCACCGGTGATTATTTCCTGCCCTTTGTACTTACGGAAATCGCCAGCACACTCTGCTATGCGCTTTGTCTTTACCGGGCAAAGCCCACCGCCCTGCGGGTAACCCTTTCCCGCTTCCTGATCTGCTTCTTTGTAAATGTAGTTTTACAGCAGGTAATTTTTGCCTGGTACTATGTTTATATCGGAAACCCCGAAAGCGCAAAAAACCAGATCCTGGGCATTATGACCGTGGCGCGGATCTTTAAGAATCTGTGCTTCTTCCCCATTGAATCCGTGGTGCTGACCCTGTTTTTGGGTCTTTTGATGCCTGCAGTACAGCGGGCCAACTTGGTGCACACCCGGGAACACGCGCTGAAGTTCAAACCCAAGCAAATAGTGGCACTGGTTTGTCTGTTGGCAGTAGGTATCAGCAGTTCCATCGGCTATCTGACCTACCGTTACAGTCCCGAGGGCGAGGGGAAATCCCGCTCCGCCGATTATACCGATGTGCAGCGGGTCGAGGCCAACAAAGCCATGACCCAGGTGGTAACAGAAAAGGAAAACTTCCCGGATACATGGACGAACAGCGGCATCGTGGGCATCGTAGACAGTGCCTACCGCGGTTTTTGGGAAGAGGAGACCGATTATGCCGTTTCTATCTATGTTGTGTTCCCGGCCAACTTTAAAAAAGGACAGGCAGAGGACGAGAACTATACCATGGAAACCCTTTGGGGCTATTCCAAGAGCGGCCCGAAAAAGGACAAATATCAATCCTTGCTTTATGCCGGCACCGCCACCTTTACTATGAACGAAAAGACCCAAGAAGTGACGGACTATGTATGGAAAGCGTCTGAAACACCTCCCCTTGCCGGGCTCATTGTGGACACACCAAATTGACATTTCCCCCGCTTGTGGGTATAATAAAGAAAACGATTAAAGGAGCAACGCATATGCATTTGCATCACGATCATGTGGGCGGTCACGACCACGAACATACCCATACCCACACCCACGAGCACACCCACGACGGTGTGACCCACAGCCATGCCCACGATCACGCTCATGAACACACCCATGAGCATCCCCACGA
>JAZSFE010000025.1:0-59569 GCA_045532105.1 Faecousia sp. | reverse complement strand
GGCTCTGTGGGCCAAGGGCGGCGAGACCACCATCAACGGCGGTCTGTTCAAGAACAAGGCTGATTTCGTTGGCGATCCCACTCACGGCTCTGACCTGATCTATGCTAAGTTTGACGCTTATGTTGAGATCACCGGCGGTACCTTCGAGGCTGCTGACGAGAGATGGGCTCTGAACCTGCACGGCCAGTCTCCCGATGCTCTTATCGTTGTTAAGGGCGGCTCCTTCAAGGGCTTCAACCCCAACAACAACAACACCGAGAATCCCAAGTTCAACTACCTGGCTCCTGGCTTCGTAGCTGTTAAGGACGGCGAATACTATGTTGTTGAAGCCGGCACTTACGCTGCTACCATCGGCTCTATTGGCTACCTGACTCTGGAAGACGCTATCGCTGCTGCTAAGGATGGCGACGTCATTGAACTGCTGACTGATGTTACTGTTAGCGAGACTCTGTATGTGGATGGCATCACCATCAACGGCAATGGCAACACCATTACCGCTGCAATCGACCTGAGCGCTGATGCCGGCGAGCCTGTCATCTGGTCTACCAAGGGTCTGACCCTGAACAACCTGACCATCGACGGCGGCCGTTACGGTCTGCTGGTGAACATCTACTACACCAAGGCTCCTCTGACTCAGGACGTGGTTCTGAACGATGTAAACATCATCAACTCTGTACGTGCTATCAATGTCACTACTTACCGCGATACTGATATGGGCTATGACCTGTACGTCAACGGCGGTAAGCTGGCTGGTAAGGTTTCTTACACTAGTGCTATTGACGCATATTTCAACGGTGTTGAGTTCGTTCTCAATAACGGTGCCAAGGGCGACGTTCTGGAACCCTACGGCAACACCACTCTGAATGGCTGCTCCTTCGCTGACGGCTACACCATCAGCACCTCTGACCTGGTTGACGGCAGCACCATCACTAAGGATGCTGCAACTGTTGCTCCCGAGGTCGCTGGTTACCACTGGTGCGCTGACGGCACTCTGAACGCTCTGATCCACCACGATGCACAGGATCCCTCCTGCACTGTTGTTGGTTGGGAAGCTTACGACGAGTGTGTCTGCGGCGAATACAGCACCTATGTTGAGATTCCTGTTGTTGACCATACTCCCGGCACTGCTGCTGACTGCCTGAACGCTCAGGTATGTACCGTTTGCGGCACTACTCTGAATGACGCTCTGGGCCATAACATGGTTGCTCAGGATGGCAAGGATGCTACCTGCACCGAAGATGGCTACACTGCATACACCGAGTGCTCTCGCTGCGGCGTTATCGAGGGCAAGGAAGACATCATCGCTGAGGGCCACGTTCCCGGCGCTGAGGCTGACTGCCTGAACGCTCAGGTATGTACCGTTTGCGGCACTACTCTGAATGGCGCTCTGGGCCACGATGAGATTCCTCACGAGGCTAAGGATCCCACCTGCACCGAGTACGGTTGGAATGAGTACGTGACCTGCTCTCGTTGCGATTACACCACCTACGAGAAGATCCGTGCTACCGGCCATACCTTCGAACTGGTTGACGGTGCATACATCTGCTCCGGTTGTGGCGTTGCTGCTGAGTACACCATTAAGGAGATCGATGGCGTTCTGTACCTGTACAATGGCGATGTTCCCGCAGGTTCCACCACCGCTAAGATCGGCGAATACTACTACAGAAGTGCTCCCAGTGGCAAGCTGAGAGTGAACGTTTCCTACAAGCTGGCTATTCCTGAGCTGAATGACGGCGCTGAGGTTTCCTACTTCTTCGAGGCTGACGGCAGAATGCGTTGGACCGGTCTGTATGAGAACGATGGCGTGGACTATCTGTATGAGAACGGCGTGCCTGCTGGCTCCGTTACCATGTACCTGGATGGCTACTACTACAGAAGCATGCCCAGTGGTAAGGTTAGAAAGGATGTCACTTACAAGGTCGCTATCGAAGGCCTGAACGGCGGCGAAGCTAAGTTCTACTACTTCGATGTTGACGGCAAGATGTGGCTGACAGGCATTTATCAGATCGACGGTGAGGATTATCTGTACATCGACGGACAGCGCGCTGGTTCTACCACCGTATTTATCGACGGCTACTACTACAGAAGCGCTCCTTCCGGCAAGATCAGAAAGAATGAGACCTACAAGCTGGCTATCGAAGATCTGAATGATGGCGCATCCCTGTACTACACCTTCGATGCAGAAGGCAAGATGTGGATGACCGGCATCTACGAGCGCGACGGAGCACAGTATCTGTACGTAAACGGCCAGCCTGTTCGTAGCCAGACCGGCTATGAGTTCAATGGCGAGCTGTACAATACCAACTCCTCCGGCAAGGTCAAGTAAGAAGAGCTTGTATAGCTAAAAGTTAACACCTTCATAATGAGTCCCCTCCCCGGTTTCGGGGAGGGGATTTTGTTTTTGATCAGGTATTTGGACAAGGTTCTGCGCATAGGATATTAGGAGCGTTTGTGGAAATCCACAATTTTTATACTTGGTTACAGTTGCTTGGGTGCAGTTTTGACAAAATACGGAATACCCCTTGTAAACGGGGCTTAAAAGTGGTAATATACATGAAACAAGCACAAATGTGCACGCAGAGAAAACGCGTGTGCGGATTCAGGAGGGAATGAAAATGGCGAGAGTTTTTAATTTTTCAGCCGGCCCGGCGGTTTTGCCGGAGGAGGTTCTGCAGCAGGCGGCTGCGGAAATGATGGATTATCAGGGCACAGGTATGTCCGTTATGGAGGTGAGCCATCGTTCCTCTGCCTACCAGAAGATTATTGACACTGCTGAAGCAGATCTGCGGGATCTCATGGGCATTCCGGAGAATTATAAGGTGCTGTTCATGCAAGGTGGTGCCAGCCAGCAGTTTGCCATGGTTCCCATGAATCTGATGAAGAATAAGGTGGCTGACTATATCATTACCGGCCAGTGGGCGAAGAAAGCATATCAGGAGGCTCAGCTGTATGGCCAGGCCAATGCGGTGGCGTCTTCTGCGGATAAGATGTTCTCCTATATTCCTGATTGTTCGGATCTGCCTATCAGCGAGAATGCGGACTATGTTTACATCTGCGAGAATAATACGATCTACGGCACAAAGTTCTGGGAATTGCCCAACACAAAGGGCAAGGATCTGGTGTCCGACGTTTCTTCTTGCTTCCTTTCTGAGCCCGTGGATGTGACCAAGTACGGCATGCTCTATGGCGGTGTTCAGAAGAATATCGGCCCAGCGGGCGTGGTCATCGCCGTGATCCGGGAAGATCTCATTACGGAAGATGTGCTCCCCGGCACGCCTACCATGCTGCGCTATAAGACCCATGCCGATAACGGCTCTATGTACAATACACCCCCGGCATACGGCATTTATGTTTGCGGTTTGGTGTTCCAGTGGCTTAAGCGCATGGGCGGTTTGGAGGCCATGAAAGCACACAATGAAAAGAAAGCAGCTATCCTTTACGATTTCTTGGATAGCAGCCAGCTGTTTAAGGGTACTGTGGTGAAGAAGGATCGTTCTTTGATGAACGTTCCCTTTATCACCGGCGATGCGGAAATGGATGCCAAATTCGTCAAGGAGGCGGCAGTTGCCGGTTTCCAGAATCTGAAGGGTCACCGTTCTGTGGGCGGTATGCGCGCCAGCATTTATAATGCCATGCCTTTGGAGGGTGTGGAAAAATTGGTTGCTTTTATGGACGGCTTTGAAAGCCGCAACCGGTAAGGAGGAAGATTATGTATCAGATACATAGCTTAAATAAGATCTCTCCCAAGGGAATGGAATTGTTCACCGGAGAGTATGCACAGACTGAGAATATAGAAAATGCAGATGCTGTGCTGGTGCGCAGCGCAGCTATGCATGAAATGCAATTCCCGGAGAAGTTGTTGGCTGTTGCCCGTGCCGGCGCAGGCGTGAACAATATTCCTCTGGATCGGTGTGCCGAGGAGGGCATTGTGGTGTTTAACACCCCCGGTGCCAATGCTAACGGTGTTAAGGAGCTGGCTCTTTGCGGTATGCTGCTGGGCTGCCGGGATATTATCGGTGGTATTGAGTGGGTCAAGACCATCAAGGACGAGGCGGATGTAGCCAAGTTGGTGGAAAAGGGCAAGGGAAAATTTGCCGGCCATGAGATCGCCAATAAGAAGCTGGGCGTCATCGGCCTGGGCGCCATCGGCGGCCCGTTGGCCAATGCAGCGGTGAAGCTGGGCATGGAAGTCTACGGTTGCGACCCCTTTATTTCCATTGATGCTGCATGGCATTTGGACAGCAGCATTATCCGTGTCAAGACCCGGGAGGAGATCTACGAAAATTGTGATGTGATCTCTGTACACGTGCCCCTGCTGGACGATACCAGGAAGATGATCAATGCAGAGGCGCTTTCTAAGATGAAAGATGGCGTGCTGATCTTAAACTTTGCCCGGGATCTGCTGGTGGATGACGATGCTATGGAAGCCGCGCTGAAATCCGGCAAGGTTTCTAAGTACATTACCGACTTCCCCAATGCCCGGACTGCCGGCATGGAGGGCGTGATTGCCATTCCCCATTTAGGCGCGTCTACTGAGGAATCTGAAGACAACTGCGCCCGGATGGCAGTGCGGCAGGTGATGAATTATCTGGAAAACGGTAATATCATCAATTCTGTGAACTTCCCCAACTGTGATATGGGCATTTGCACCAAGGCCGGTCGTGTGACCATTTTGCACCGAAATATTCCCAATACCCTCAGCCGGTTTACCGGCGCTATGGCGAAGCAGGGCATTAACATTTCTGATTTGATGAACCGCAGCCGGGGGGAATATGCCTATACCATTTTGGATTTGGATCATCCCGCACCGGACTGTGTCATTGATGAGCTGAATGCCATGGACGGTGTGCTCCGCGCCCGGAAAATACTGTAAATAAAGAATGCACCGAGATGTAAATCCCGGTGCATTTTTGTGTTATAGAGGTAAAATTAGCTTCTGGCAAGGCCGTCTACGCTAAGCACAACGCCAGTGATATAGGACGCTTCTTCCGACGCGAGGAAAGCGAAGGCATTGGCGATGTCTTCAGGCTGACCCAAGCGGCGCAGGGGGATTTGGGCGACCATGGGGTCGATGATCTCCTTGGGGACAGATTTCATCATGTCCGTTTCCGTAATACCCGGTGCTACTGCGTTGACGCGGATCCCTTTGGGGCCCAATTCCCGGGCAAGGGATAGGGTTATGCCGTTTACGGCAAATTTCGAGGTGGGGTAGGCCATGCCGCTGGGCTGCCCGTACAGGCTGACCATAGAGGAGGTGTTGAGGATCACACCGCATCCCTGGTCTTTCATATATTCCGCCGCAACCCGGCTGGCATTGAATACGCCTTTGACATTCAGATCCATAACTTTATCAAACAATTCTTCGGTGTATTGTACAAAGGGGGTTCGCTCGGAAGTTCCTGCATTATTGACCAGAATGTCCAGTCGGCCAAATTTTTCCACAACTTCAGCAAAGGACTCCTGCACAGAGGCAAGGTCACTTAAGTTAGGGCTGATGCCGTGGATTGTGGCAGCAGGATATTTTTCCTGCAGCTTGCTTACCGCGGCTTGGGCATTGGTAGGAGTACTGGCGGCGATTATGACTGCTGCGCCTTCCTGTAAAAATTTTTCGGCGGTGGCAAAGCCGATGCCCCGGCTGCCTCCGGTAATGATGGCTACTTTGTTTTTCAGCTTCATAAAGGATACCTCCTGTTTCGGTTTTATGTATTTAGTATATCCCGTTTGCTGGGTTGATTCTGTGATAAAATCACAAACCGGGGAAAGACGGTTAAAAACGCAAAAATCTTCTGATTCTGTTTTCTGCCCGGTGCAGAGTGCGGCAGACGGTGCTTTTGTTTACGCCTTGCTCCTGGGCGATCTGGGGAATGGTGAGCTGGCGGTAATAGTAGGCCACAAGGGTTTTGCGCTGGCATTCGCTTAGTTCCTGCTCAATGACCTTTCTTACTCGCTGCAGCTGGATCTCCCTGGGCATACGGGGGCCTAAATAGCCATCAAAGAGTGTATTTTTCACTGCGGTAATACCCCCTGTCGTAGTAGTGCTCTGTTAATTCTTTTAGTTCGTTCATTTGGGTCAGCATGGGGGTCAGCTCGGCAATGCGTCGCTTTATATGCCAAGCTTCCTCTGGGTCGTCCGTGTTTAGGAGGGCCTGGCGCAGTTCGCGCAACCGCGCACGCAGAGGGACGGCTGCCGCCTCATAGCAATTACTGAGCTGTTGCAGAGTCATGGCATATCCTCCCGGCATCGCAGGCAGATCATGCTGGGAGCGTAGAGTGCGCCGCCGCAGTTTGGGCAGAAAGCTGCAGGCTTCTTTGCCTGCTCGTCTATGTACAGGGTTTGTTCAATAGCTTGGTACAATGACATCATCCTCTCGTGTGAATGGGAAATTGAAAGCTGCCAAAAATACAGAGCAAATTCTCGGGGAAGCTTCCATATATTTCCAAGCAAGAGTATACTACACACTTCGTGTGATGTCCGTCGAATCGTGTAGCGGCCACGATTCTCCCCTTTTTTCGGCTGAGACATGGTATACTTTGGCTATCCAAAAGAAAAGGAGAGAGAATTATGTTGGGTGCAAGGATTGCGGCTATGCGCCGAAGCAGAGGGCTGAGTCAGGCGGATCTTGCCCGAAATTTGAAAATCAGCGCCAGTGCGGTGGGCATGTATGAGCAGGGGCGCAGAGAGCCGTCTGCAGAGTTGTTGGTGGCATTGGCAAGGGAGTTTGACGTTTCGGTGGATTACCTGCTTACAGGCCGCCCAGAGACCCCAGAGGAGCGATGTGGCGCCCGACAGACCATGCTACATTCGCTGGATCAGATGGACAAGCGTATGCGTCACCGCAGTGGCAGACCGTTTTCCCGGCAGGAGATGGTGGTTCTGTTTGCGGCATTGCTTATGGAGTCTTGACGAAGATCTGTCTCATAGGGTATGATAGAGAAAAAGGGAGGCGAGCCCTGTGGATGAATTACAATTTATGGATGAAGCTTTGGAGCTGGCAAAACAGGCGGCAGCAGAAGGCGAAGTGCCCGTTGGCTGTGTGATCGTGCGGGGTGGTCAAATCGTAGGCCGGGGAAGAAACCGCCGGGAAACGGAGAAAACCGCTTTGGGTCATGCGGAGATCGAGGCCATTGCCCAGGCCTGTGAGACCTTGGGCGGCTGGCGGCTGTGGGACTGTACATTATATGTGACACTGGAGCCCTGCCCCATGTGTGCAGGTGCTATTGTCAATGCCCGGATCCCCCGGGTGGTGTATGGTGCCGCGGACAGTAAAAGCGGCGCTTGCGGCTCGGTGTGCGATCTGTTTTCCATGGCCTTTAACCACAAGCCGGAGGTAACTTCCGGTGTGCGGGAACAGGAGGCTGCAGCACTGTTGCAGGAGTTCTTCCAGAACCTGAGAATGGAGCTGAAAGAGCGGCCAAAGTGGCATCGAACTTAAAAAATAGAAGACTATGGCGGCAAGCCTTCCCGGGTTCTGCCTGAAAACCGCCAAATAACGATGATTTCGCGGTTTTTTGACAGCATGCGGGAGGGAAGGTATGGAGCAGCATAAGCAGATTTTGCGCATTGGTGCAGCGGCCGTAGTGTTTGCCATTGTCCTGCGCCTGATAGGCGCAGGTTTCTTTTTGCCGGTGGGGAAGTTTTTACAAAGTCCCCGGGCACTTTCGTTTTTGATCTATTTGCAGACGGGGAGGGTGGTGCGCTATTCGGAAAGCGCCCAGCAGCCAACGATACCACCGTCCACAGAGCAGCCCCCGGAGGAAATACCGCCGGTGCAGCAGATGGGTCAGCAGGAGCAGCAGATACAGCTGCCGGTATTTTCAGCTGACGATCTGGAGGCCGTCAGTATTACTTATAGCTGCAGTTATCGGCCGGATCTTCAAAAGCTTATGACTCAGCAGCCGAAATGGTCGCTGGCTGGGGACGGGCCAAAGGTGCTTATCGTGCATACCCATGCCACGGAAGGTTACCAAAAGCTACCGGGGCAGACCTATGAAGAGTATGGCTCTTACCGCACTTTGGATGATCGTTATAATATGGTCTCTATTGGCGATGAGGTGGCCCGGGTGCTGAAAGCCGGGGGCATTGAGGTCATTCATGACCGCAGCTATCATGATTACCCCTCTTATAATGGTTCCTATGGCAATGCCCGGGTGAGCATTGAGGAATATTTGCGGAAATACCCATCCATTGAGATGGTGCTGGACATCCACCGGGATGCATCAGACGGAGCAGACGGGAAGCAGCTTACCACATCGGCCACAGTGGGCGGACAGAAGTCTTCTCAGCTTATGGTTGTGGTGGGCACCAATGCCTCTGGGAATTATCATCCCGGCTGGCAGGACAATCTGTCTGCCGCGTTGCAGCTGACTGCCATGCTGGAGCGACAGGAGCCGGGAATCACAAGGACCATTGCCTTGCGTTCGGAACGGTTCAATATGGATCTGACCAAGGCCAGCCTGCTCATAGAAGTTGGTGGGGCAGGAGATACCCACGACCAGGCCATCATGGCGGCAAATGCCCTGGCAAGGGGATTGCTTGGGCTGGCGGGGCAGTTATAGAAAGCTCCACCAGGCTAGTTTGTGGCTTTCTCCTATGGCTTTGGAAAGGTGGGAAAGATTGGCACAAATTGCGGCATAATCCACCGCAAGCCTGCGATTGCGAAAGACTTCCAGCTCAGAGAACAGGCTTTCCATTTGTTCCAGTGGTTCGTGGTCTACAAAAGAGGCAACAAAGTGTTGGCATCGTTCCCATTCGGCTCTGGCGGAATCTGCCAGAGCGGTAGCTTTCTCCCAATCTCCCAGCTGTACGGCGGTGCAGGCATCATCCAGCTGTTGGGACAGATGATCGTGCAGAGCGGTTATCCCTATACACAGGACGACGCCAAAAGCAAAAAGTGCGGTCAGCAACACAATGCCGATCCAGAAACGCTTCATTGTGATTCTTCCTTTCGCAGTAATACAGTTTTGTCATGGGCATCTACGGTAAGCAGCCAGATGTCCTTCATGTGCAGGTCTCGTTGAGACAAAAAGTCATTGACCCATTTTTCGGTTTTTCCGGCTGCGGGCAGATTCTGCCGGTACAGATAGCCGTCACCGATAATGGTCACAGGAAGGCTTTGTTTACCCGGGTGTATGCCTGCGTCCTTGGCACTGGCTGGCTGATATTTGGGATATGGGAAAACGGAAAGATTGCCGTTGGTCTCTAAAATGGCATACTGCACCGTGGTTAGATCCAGTATATCTTTTTCCCGCAGGTGACCGGATAATTCGTCTAAGGTAATGCGGGTGCGGCGCAAATTGTTTTGCAAAATGTGGCCGTTTTCAATAAGAATTACCGGCTTTCCGCATAGCAGCCGGCGAAAACCTACGCTGCGCAGCGATGCAGCAGAGAGTACCAACTCTGCGCCCAGCACAGTTAAGATGGGAACCAGTCCGGAATACAAAGGGATACCGCCGTCTTGCATGGGAATGGAGGCCAGATTGGCTACCAGCATGGTCACCACAAATTCTGACGGCTCCATTTGGCCGACTTGGCGCTTGCCCATCATCCGGATCACAGCGATGAGGATCAGGTACAAAACAATGGTGCGAAAGTAGGATAAGATCATGAAACTGCTCCTTTGGGGCATTTTGTTATGAATAGTTTTTCCTGGAAATGTTGGGATATACAGGCTTTACAGGCCGGCTTTTTTGGGGTAAAATAAGAAAAAAGGAGGCTTGCCCATGAAAAAGGATACAAATGACGCTTTGGAGCGTCTTCAAAAGGAATTGTTGGCGGCAGAGCCGGAAGAAGATATTTTAGAAGAAACCATGATCCTTTCAGAACCGGCATTTGATGATCCGGATGCCATTGGTGATCCGGAAGAACCGGAGATTTATCGGAATTTTTCCAATGACTATGGCAGAAATCTAAAGGACGAAAAGAAACCCATGACCCGGGGAGATAAAGTGGATGTGGGGCTGATGATCGCCATCAGCGCACTGAGCTTGGGTATCGTGGGTGTTTTGGCCTACTGGCTGATCAAATTTTTGTAAGTTATGGAACAGTTGACTGTACCCGTCGGACGGTTTGCGCCCACGCCGTCGGGAAGAATGCATTTGGGGAATGTGTTTGCTGCGCTGATCTCCTGGCTTTCCGTAAAATCAAGAGATGGCCAGTGGGTGCTGCGCATGGAAGATCTGGATACCCAGCGAACCAGTGCTGAATATGCTGAAATTTTGCGGCAGGATCTTCTGTGGTTGGGTCTTGATTGGGATCGGGAAACCCCGGCGCAAAGCGTTCGCACAGAAGTTTATGGCCGGTATTTTACCCGTCTGCAGGAAATGGGGCTGTTGTACCCCTGTTTTTGCACCCGCAGCCAGCTGCATAGCGTCAATGCCCCTCATGTCAGCGATGGAACATATGTATATCCCGGCACTTGCAGGGATTTGACCCTTGCACAGCGGGAGGCCTTTGGCAGAAACGGCGCGTGGCGAGTCATTGTACCTGATCGGGTCTTTCATGTGGAAGATCTTTGCCAGGGTCATTTTCAGCAGAATCTTAAGGATGATTGTGGTGATTTTGTAGTTCGCCGGGCAGACGGAGCGTATGTGTATCAGTTGGCAGTGGTGGCGGATGATGCTGAGGCCGGCATTACGGAAGTGGTGCGGGGAGCGGATCTTTTGGGCTCTGCGCCCCGGCAGATGTATTTGCAGGAGCTTCTGGGTTTTCCCCATCCTGTTTACGGCCATGTGCCGATGCTTCTTAGTGAGGATGGCAGACGGCTGAGCAAGCGGGATAAGGATCTTGATCTGGGTGCGATTCGCAAGAGGATGACACCGGAACAGCTTTTGGGCGTTTTGGCTAAGGCGGCCGGTTTGATCGAAAAGGAAGAGCCGGTTTCCGCCCGAGAGCTGGCGAGTGAATTTTCTTGGGACAAGCTGTGCAGCGAGGATATTTTTATTCGTACTTTTTGATGTAAAAATGGGGAAAAGCTTGACTTTTTTCGGTTTTAAGGTATGATAACAATACAAAAAATGTATTTTCAGGAGGAATCTAAATGGCAAAGAAACCTGTTTTGGTGGTTATGGCCGCCGGTATGGGCAGCCGCTACGGCGGACTGAAACAGATCGACCCTGTGGGCAGTCACGGAGAAGCGATCTTGGACTATTCTTTGTTTGACGCACATGAGGCTGGTTTTGAGACAGCGGTCATTATTATTAAAGAAGCCATTCGTGAGGATTTCATGGCTACTGTGGGCAAGCGTTTGGAAAAGTGCCCCATGGAGATCCGCTATGCTTATCAGGAGCTGGACAAAGGCCTGCCTGCAGATTTTCAGATCCCGGCAGATCGCACCAAGCCTTGGGGCACTGCCCATGCAGTGCTTTGTGCCAAGGAGGAGATCGACGGAGCGCCTTTTGCGGTGATCAATGCGGATGACTATTACGGCAAGAGTGCTTACCGGGTTATTTACAATGCCTTGAGCGAAGCTCGTGATGGGGAAAAGTATGACTATTGCATGGTAGGCTATATGCTGGGCAATACGGTTACGGACAACGGCAGCGTGGCCCGTGGTGTTTGCTGCACCGACGATCAAGGCAACTTGGTGGCAGTTCAGGAGCGTACTCGTATTGAGAAGTACAGCGGCGGCATCCATTTTACCGAGGATGGGGAAAACTGGGAAGACCTGCCGGCAGATACTGTGGTCTCCATGAATATGTGGGGCTATACTCCCAGCTTCTTGAATCAGATCGAGGCCCGGTTCGGCAAGTTCCTGAAAGAAGCCGTGCCCCAGAACCCTGCCAAGGCGGAGTATTTCCTGCCTTTGGTGGTCAGCTTGCTTATTGAAGAGGGCAAGGCAAAAGTCAAGGTACTTACCTCGGAAGACCGCTGGTATGGTGTTACTTATGCTGCAGATAAGCCTGAAGTGGTTGCGGCGCTGAAGGAAAAAACCCAGCAGGGTCTGTATCCTGACGGCTTGTGGAAGTAAATACAAAGTAAGCGCGGTGCTTTAAGCACCGCGCTTTTTTGCCTATTGTAAATATTGTCGGAAAAGCCACTTTTTTCTGCCGCAAAACACCTTGCGGCAGTTGATTTTTCGGCATTTTTACGATACCATAGGCATAGCTGTGCATAGTATATAAAAGCTCTGCTTTGCAGGCGGCTTTTTTTGTGAGACAAAATGTCGAAGGTCGCTTGATTTTCCGTAAAAATATATCTATAATATAATATCGAAAGGGATATATCGATAGTGATATATTGAATCGAAAATTTAGGGAATAACCTCTGCAATATGGAAAGGAGTTTTCATTATGAGCAAGAAAATTACTGTTATTGGCGCCGGTAAGGTTGGCGCGACCATCGCCTATACCCTGTCCCTGGGCACCATTGCATCCCAAATCGTCTTGATCGACATTGATAAGGAGAAGGTGCAGGGCGAGGTTATGGACATCGTTCAGGGTACCAGCTTCCGGGAGCCTATTTCCGTGGTGGCAGGTGATTATGCTGATGCAGCGGGTTCTGACATTGTTATTATTACTTCCGGTATTGGCCGCAAGCCCGGTCAGACCCGAATCGATCTGGCACAGACCAATGTAAACATCCTTAAGGAGATCACCCCCCAGATCGTGGCAGCTGCGCCTCATGCGCTGTATGTGATCGTCAGCAACCCTGTGGACATTATGACCTATGTGTTCACCAAGATTTCCGGCCTGCCGGAGAATCAGATCATCGGTTCCGGTACGATTTTGGATACGGCCCGGCTGCGTTACGATCTTTCCCATCATTTCAAGGTGGCTCAGAAGAACATCCATGCCTATGTTTACGGCGAGCATGGCGACACTTCTTTCATTCCCTGGTCTTTGGCGGATATTTCCGGCTGCGGGCTCAGCGAGTATGAAGATCTGATGGTGAAAAAGGGTATTGTTCAGGAGCGCGTTGATCCTGCCAAGACTCTGGAATATGTGCAAAAGTCCGGCGGCGAGATCATCGCCAAGAAGGGCGCGACTTTCTATGCGGTTTCCGCTTCTGTGAATAAGATCCTCTCCGCACTGGTGGCGGCTTATGATTCTGTGGCTACCGTATCTACCATGATGCACGGTGAATACGGCATTGAGGATGTTTGCATCAGTACCATGACGGTCATCGGCCCTGAGGGAACCAAGGGCAAGGTGCCGGTGGAGCTTACCTATGATGAGCAGCTGAAGCTGCAGGCCAGTGCCGATGCACTGAAGGAAGTTATTAAGAGTTTGGATATTTAAGGGGCGATTGCCATGAAATTCAGTTATTATCCGGGGTGCACCCTGCGGAACAAAGCAAAAGATCTGGACCGGTATGCCCGCGCAAGCGCAGAAGCTTTGGGTTTTGAGCTGGAGGAGCTGGCGGATTGGCAGTGCTGCGGCGGCGTGTATCCTTTGGGAAACGATGAGGTGGGCACAAAGCTTTCCTCCGTCCGGGCGCTGAACCAGGCATATGAGCGGGGCCAGGATCTGGTCACGGTGTGCTCTGCCTGTCACCATGTGCTCAAGCGGGTGAATGATGACATGCAGAATGTGCCGGATATTCGGGACAGAGCCAACCGGTATATGGAGCTGGCGACGCCTTATGAGGGTCAGACCAAGGTGCTGCATTTTCTTGAGGTGCTGCGGGATGTGATCGGCTTTGATAAGGTAAAAGAAAAGGTAGTCAATCCTTTGACCGGCCGGAAGATCGGCGCGTATTATGGCTGCTTGCTGCTGCGGCCGGGCAAGGTCATGGCTTTTGATGATCCCGAAGATCCTACCATCCTGGAGGATTTTATTCGGGCATTGGGTGCAGAGCCGGTGATCTATCCTTATCGCAACGAGTGCTGCGGTGGATACATATCTCTGGAAGAAAAAGAACACTCCCGCAATCTTTGCCGGAAGATCGAAGACAGCGCTGAAAGCTTTGGCGCAGATGCTTTGGTCACGGCTTGCCCGCTTTGCCGGTATAATCTGACCCAAAGCGGCGATCTGCCGGTGGTGTATTTCACGGAGCTTCTGGCAGAGGCTTTGGGTGTGAAGGAGGGGTAATATGGACCGTCAAGTAGAGATCATTCAGGAAATCAGCGGTGTAAACCCCTTAAAGTGCATGAAGTGCGGAAAATGTTCCGCCACTTGCCCTTCCTATGACAAGATGGATATTAAACCTCATCAATTCGTTTCCTACGTGCAGCGTGGGGATGTGGAGGCGCTGGCTGCTTCCCGTTCTCTTGCCATGTGCTTAAGCTGTTTTGCCTGTGTAGAGCGCTGCCCCAGAGGGGTCAAGCCGGGCAAGCTGATTGATGCAGTGCGCCAAAGTGTACTGCGTCAGCGGGGAACGGAAGGCTTGAGTCCTGACCGTATCCCGGAGCTGGTGGAGGATGAGACACCTCAGCAGCTGCTGGTCAGTGCATTCAGAAAGTACCGGAGGTAAGCGTTATGCGTAGAATCGGTGTTTTTGTCTGCCATTGCGGCAGCAATATTGCTGCTACGGTAGATGTAAAAAAAGTAGTGGAATTGGCTCTGCAGGAACCGGGCGTTGTACATGCGGAGGATTATCCGTATATGTGCTCCGAGGCCGGTCAGCAGCGCATCGCCCTGGCGGTGAAGGAAAAGAATTTGTCCGGTATCGTGGTGTGCTCCTGCTCTCCCCGGATGCACGAGGCAACCTTCCGCAAGGCTGCGGAGCGGGCAGGATTGAATCCCTATTTGGTGGAGATCGCCAACATTCGGGAGCATTGCTCCTGGATCCACAAGGATATGCAGCAGGCCACGGAAAAGGCGGTTATCCTTATGCGTGCGGCTGTTGCCAAGGTGCATTTGAATACACCTTTGCAGGCTGGTGAAAGCAAGGTGACCAAGCGCGCGCTGGTCATTGGTGGCGGCATCGCGGGCATCCAGACAGCGCTGGATATTGCGGATGCGGGTTACCATGTGGACATTGTGGAGAAAACCCCCTCTATCGGCGGCCGTATGAGTCAGCTGGATAAGACCTTCCCCACTTTGGACTGCTCCGCCTGTATCCTCACACCGAAAATGGTGGAGGCTGCGGCCCATGAGAACATTACCATCCATACATATTCTGAGGTGGAAAGTGTTTCCGGCTTTGTGGGCAACTTTGAAGTTAATATTCGGAAAAAGGCCCGGTATGTCAACATGGACAAATGTACCGGCTGCGGAATTTGCCAGGAAAAATGCCCGTCCAAAAAGCCTTTGAATGAATTTAACCGGGGTTTGAATACCCGTACGGCGATTTATACGCCCTTTGCTCAGGCCATTCCCAATGTGCCGGTAATCGACGCGGAAAATTGCATTAAAATGAAAACCGGCAAGTGCGGTATTTGTGAAAAGTTCTGCGCCGCCGGTGCCATTGACTATACCCAGAAAGATGAGATCTTGACCCAAAGCTACGGCGCCATCGTGGTGGCCACGGGATTTGATACCATTAAGCTGGATCAGTACGGCGAGTACGCCTACGGTCAGAGCAAGGATGTGATCACATCCCTGGAGCTGGAGCGCATTATGAACGCTGCCGGCCCCACCAAGGGTCATTTGGAGCGCCTTTCTGACGGAAAAGCGCCTAAGGAGATTGTGTTTATCCAGTGCGTGGGCAGCCGCTGCTCCGATGATCGGGGCAAGCCTTACTGCTCCAAGATCTGCTGTATGTATACGGCCAAGCATGCCATGCTCATCCGGGATAAATATCCGGATGTGAATGTGACTGTGTTTTACATTGATGTGCGGACTCCCGGCAAGAATTTTGACGAATTTTACCGCCGGGCAGTGGAAGATTACGGTGTCAATTACATTAAGGGCCAGGTTGGCAAGGTAGCGCCTCAGGCAGATGGAAGTCTGCTGGTGCAGGGCGTGGATCTGCTGGATAATCGCCAGATCCTTAAGAAGGCGGATATGGTGGTGCTGGCTACGGCTATTGAGCCGAACAAGGATGTGCGCAAGATCGCAACCATGCTCACGGCTTCTATTGATACCAATAATTTCCTTACCGAGGCCCATCCTAAGCTGCGGCCGGTGGAGTCTCCCACTGCGGGTGTTTTCCTGTCCGGTGTGTGCCAAGGACCTAAGGATATTCCGGAAACGGTTGCTCAGGCGGGCGCGGCTGCGGTGAAGGTGATTGGCTTGCTTGCAAAGGATACTTTGAAGACCAATCCTTGCACGGCAAAGGCCGATGAGCTGCGGTGCAACGGCTGCTCTCAGTGTGCCAGAGTGTGCCCTTACGGCGCGATCTCTTACGAGGAGCGGCTGGTGAACGATCACGGTATTCGGGAAAATCGCCGGGTTGCAGTGGTCAATCCTGCGCTCTGCCAGGGCTGCGGTGCTTGTACCGTTACCTGTCCCAGCGGCGCAATGGATCTGCAAGGCTTCTCTAACAGACAAATTATCGCGGAGGTGGATGCTATATGTCGGTAAATCAGGAATTTAAGCCCACCATCGTTGCTTTTTGCTGTAACTGGTGCAGCTATGCCGGTGCAGACTTGGCCGGCTCCAGCCGCCTTGCTTATCCTGCGGATGTGAAGATTATCCGGGTGCCCTGCTCCTGCCGGGTCAATCCCATGTTCATTCTCCGCGCCTTTGAAAAGGGCGCAGACGGCGTGATCCTGTGCGGCTGTCACCCCGGTGACTGCCACTATTCTACCGGCAATTACTATGCCCGGCGGAGAATGACATTGCTGTTTTCCATGCTGGATTATCTGGGCGTAGAGGATGGCCGCACCCGTGTGGAATGGGTGTCTGCGGCTGAAGGTGTGAAGTTCTCCGACACCATGAATGATTTTGTGGCCAAGGTCCGTGCTTTGGGACCCAGTGTCAGATTGGGGGATTTGCGATGCAAGAATTGATCTTAAGAGCCAAATCCCTGTTGGAAGCCGGGGAGGTTGCTCGGGTTTTGGGTTGGAAAAAGGGCGAAAATGGGTTTGACCCCGAGCCTTATGTATTTGAAACAGCCCAGGCGCTGGATGAGTTTGTGTATGACGGATTCTGTGGCGCGAATCTTAGCAAGTATATGATTCGCGAGTGCGCCAAAGAAGGCAAGACGCTGGTATTTCTGAAGCCTTGTGATTCTTATAGCTTTAATCAGCTGCTGCGGGAGCACCGGGTGAGCAGAGAAAAGGCCTACATCATTGGTGTTGGCTGTATGGGCAAGGTATCTGCGGGTAAGATCCCGGCAGAGGGCATTTTGGCTGTGGAGGGAGCGGGTTACCCCGATCCTGCGGAAATGCTCATGGTTAAGACCCTTTACGGGGATGTGCAAGTGCCTTATCAGGACGCCATGCTGGAGCGCTGCCATGTGTGCAAGGGCAAGGAGCATGTGGTCTTTGACGAGCAGATCGGCCCGTCCCGGGATACTGTGGATGCTGACCGCTTTGCCGAAGTGGAGAGAATTGAGGCCATGAGCCCCGAGGAGAAGTACGCCTATTTCAGAAACGAGCTGAGTAAATGCATTCGCTGCAATGCTTGCCGGAATGTATGCCCGGCCTGCTCCTGCCGCAAGTGCGTATTTGACAGCACGGCCTTTGACTCTGCCCAAAAGGCGAATACCACCTCCTTTGAGGAAAATATGTTCCATATCATCCGCGCCTTCCATGTGGCGGGCCGGTGTACCGATTGCGGGGAATGCAGCCGCGTTTGCCCTCAGGGTATCCCGCTGCACCTGTTTAACCGGAAGTTCATTAAGGATATCAACACCCTGTATGGGGACTATCAGGCAGGTGCAGACTTAGAAAGCGATGCACCTTTGACCAGCTTCCGTACGGATGATGCTGAGCCTGGCGTGAACAGGGGGTAAGAGTATGTATCGTATTGAAAAGAATCAACTGCCCCAGTTATATGCCCGTATGGGAGAGTTGGGCGACCTTTTCTTGCCGGTGAATAAAGCCGGAAAGACCAATTATGCCCTTTATGAGGCAGGCGATAATGCGGATCTTGATACTTTGAAAACTGTGCGCTCTCCTAAGGATGTGTTCTTCCCCCAAAGTGAAGACCTTTATACCTGCCACCGGCAGGAGGGAAAGATTTCCGTAGCGCCTCAGCAGGTGCAGGACCGGCCTTTTGTGGTGTTCGGTGTCCGGGCCTGCGATGTCAGAGCTTTTACGGTGCTGGACAGAGTGTTTTTGTCCCAGCCTGTGGATAGCTATTATGCCGCCCGTCGGGAAATGGGCACAGTGGTGTCCTTGGCCTGCGGAAAGCCGGAAACTTCCTGCTTCTGCGGTACTTTCGGCATTGACTGTGCTGCCCCTGAGGGAGATGTGGCTACTTGGCTTTGCGGGGAGTATCTGTACTGGAATCCCCAGTCTGAAAAGGGCAAGGCCCTTACGGAAAAGCTGTCTGATTTGCTGGAGCAAACGGAGGATACTGCCGTTATCGCTGCCCAGGAAAAGATTCGGGAAATTTGCGCCCGTTTGCCCCTGAAGGACCTTTCTTTGGAAGGTTGGGGTGCAGAGGCTGCCAAGACCCGGTTCGACTCTCCTTTGTGGGAGCAGCTTTCCGGCGCTTGTCTGGCTTGCGGTACGTGCACATTTGTGTGCCCCACCTGCCAGTGCTACGATATTAAGGACTATGATACCGGAAACGGTGTCCGTCGTTATCGCTGCTGGGACAGCTGTATGTACAGTGATTTTACCATGATGGCCCACGGCAATAATCGCACCACCCAGATGCAGCGGTTCCGCCAGCGGTTTTTACATAAGCTGGCTTACTATCCCGCTAACAATGAGGGCATGTATTCCTGCGTCGGCTGCGGCCGTTGTGTGGATAAGTGCCCCAGCCATTTGAATATCGTAAAGGTGATAAAAGCCTTTGAAAAGGAGGGGAAATGATGCAGGAACCTATGCATGAATGCAGTTGTAATCCCGGCTTTATGCGGGATACATTAGTCCCTCAGGTGGGCATCATCACCCACATTTCGGAGGAGACTCCCGATGTTAAGACTTTCCGGGTGGAAGCGCCTCAGGGCGGCAAGCTTTTTGAGCATATGCCCGGCCAGTGCGCCATGGTTTGCGTGCCCGGTGTCAGCGAGGCTATGTTTTCCATTACTTCTTCGCCTACCAATAAGGAATATCAGGAATTTTCCATCAAGCGCTGCGGTGATTTGACGGAACGGCTGCATAGTCTGAATGTGGGCGATGAGGTGCTGGTACGCGGCCCTTACGGCAACCATTTTCCTGTGGAAACAGAGCTGAAGGGCAAAAATCTGCTGTTTATTGCCGGCGGTATCGGCCTGGCACCCTTGCGCTCGGTGATCAACTATTGCCGGGATAATCGGGATAATTACGGCACCATTGACATTCTTTACGGCTCCCGGTCTGCAGATGATCTGGTGCGCCGGAAAGAGATGGAAGAGCAGTGGGCCAATACTCCCGGGGTCAATGTGTATATGACCATTGACCGGGAGCAGGAAGGCTGGGACGGCCATGTGGGCTTTGTTCCTGCCTATTTGAAGGAAGTGGGTTTCGACACCAATAAGGTGGCGCTGCTTTGCGGCCCTCCCATTATGATCAAGTTCTGTCTGCAGGCTTTGATGGAAATGGGATTCAGCCGGGAGCAGGTGTATACCACCTTGGAGCTGCGCATGAAGTGCGGCATCGGCAAATGCGGCCGGTGCAACATTGGCACAAAATATGTTTGCAAGGACGGCCCGGTATTTCGGTTTGACGAGATCGACGAGCTTCCCAATGAGTACTAAGAAAGGACAAAAAACCTATGGAAAATATGGTAAATGTCTACTTTTTCGGCAAGAAATATTCCGTTCCCGGGGATCTTACCATTATGACCGCCATGGAATATGCGGGCTATACCCTTACCCGGGGCTGCGGCTGTCGTCACGGTTTTTGCGGTGCTTGTGCTACCATTTACCGCATTAAGGGAAAAAACGAGCTGAAGACTTGTCTTGCCTGCCAGACTCAGGTGCAGGAGGGAATGTATGTTGCATCCATTCCGTTCTTCCCCACGGATAAGCGTACTTACAGCATTGAGGAGCTGAAGGCTGATCAGCGGGTGATGATGGAGCTGTATCCCGAGATCTATGCATGTATCGGCTGCAATGCCTGCACCAAGGCCTGCACCCAGAGCCTGAATGTTATGCAGTATATTGCTTATGCCCAGCGGGGTGAACTGGAGAAGTGTGCTGAGGAGTCCTTTGACTGCGTAGGCTGCGGTTGCTGCTCCGTGCGCTGCCCGGCGGGTATCAGCCATCCCATGGTGGGATTGCTGGCAAGACGCTTGACAGGTAAGTATCTTGCTCCCGAGTCCAAGCATTTGCAGGAGCGTGTGGAGCAGATCAATCACGGTGAGTATGATGAACTCATTGAAGCCATTATGCAAAAGCCTATCGAGGAAATGCAGGAGCTTTACAACCACCGGGATATTGAAAAGTAAGGAGGGGTGAATATGTTTACAGAGGAAATGCTTGCTTCTATCAAAAAGGTAGAGGCGACCCGTGCCGCGCGTATGGGTACAGAACCTCGCCGGATGACGGCGCAGGAAAAGGATGACCTGCTGAGGGCGTATCATCCCGACTACCGGCCAGAGGGCTTTAAGGAGATTTTAGTCGGCCCCAACAAGGGCCAGAAAGCTCCGGTGGAGCTGGTGGATCTGTTGCACAGCAACAGCCGCCTGCTGGACAATGCTCCGGATCTGACCAAGATCGATTACGATGTGGATGTTCTGGTCATCGGCGGTGGCGGTGCAGGCGCATCGGCTGCCATTGAGGCCCATGAGGCCGGTGCGGATGTGATGTTGGTCACCAAACTGCGTATTGGCGATGCCAATACCATGATGGCAGAGGGCGGTATCCAGGCGGCAGATAAGGAAAACGATTCTCCTGTGCAGCATTATCTGGATGCTTTTGGCGGCGGCCATTTTGCTGCCCGCCCCGAATTGCTGCGGCGGCTGGTCATGGAAGCGCCGGATGCCATTGCTTGGCTGAATAAGCTGGGCGTAATGTTCGATAAGGATGCTGAAGGCAATATGGTCACCACCCACGGTGGCGGTACTTCCCGCAAACGCATGCACGCCTGCAAGGACTATTCCGGTGCAGAGATCATGCGTACTGTGCGGGATGAAGTGATCAACCGCAAGATCCCTGTGGTGGAGTTTACCTCTGCGGTGGAGCTGATTAAGGACGAAAAGGGTCAGGTTGCCGGCGCAGTGCTGTTGAACATGGAGACCGGTGATTATCTGGTGGCTCGGGCAAAGACGGTGGTCATTGCCACCGGCGGCGCAGGACGGCTGCATTATCAGAATTTCCCCACTTCCAACCATTACGGTGCAACGGCGGACGGTTTGATTTTGGGTTACCGGGCAGGCGCACCTCTGCTGTATCAGGATACCATTCAGTATCACCCCACGGGTGTTGCGTATCCCAGCCAGATTTTTGGCGCGCTGGTCACGGAAAAGGTGCGCTCCCTGGGCGCACAGCTGGTGAACAAAGACGGTGAGGCGTATGCCCATCCTCTGGAAACAAGAGATGTTTCGGCATCTGCCATCATTCGCGAGTGTGCTGACGGCAAGGGTGTAGATACTCCTCTGGGCAGCGGTGTGTGGCTGGATACCCCCATGATCGAGATCCTGGGCGGTGAAGGCACTATTGAAAAGCGGATCCCCGCTATGCTGCGTATGTACTTAAACTACGGAATTGACATGAGAAAAGTTCCGATTTTGGTATATCCCACGCTGCACTACCAAAACGGCGGTCTGGAGATCGGCGGCGATGGCTTTACCAAGGCGATTCCCAATCTGCTGGTGGCCGGTGAGGCTGTTGGTGGTATTCATGGTCGCAACCGGCTTATGGGTAACAGCTTGCTGGACATTATCGTGTTCGGCAGAAATGCCGGTAAGGCAGCAGCTGCCAAGGCGAAGGAAGTGACCTTGGGCAAGCTCAGTCTGGAGCATATTTATGATTATGCGGATATGCTGAAGACCGCGGATTGCGCAGCTGAGGGCGTTTCTCCGCTGCTTCTGCCCAAGTATGCAAGACATGAAAGATAAAAGGAGACGTAGAAATGCAGTGGCTTGAAAACTATTGGAACAGCGTTGCCGGTAGTGACTTGTTTATCATTTTTACAATCCTTGCATTGGGGTATATGGTTGGCCGGATCACTGTCTGCGGCTTGAATCTTGGTTCTGCCGGTGTTTTGCTGGTTGCTTTGATTTTTGGCCATTTTGGTGTGACGATCCCAGATGTGGTGGGCGATATTGGCCTTGTTCTGTTTGTAACTGCGGTAGGCTTAATTGCCGGGCCTAAGTTCTTCCGGAATTTTAAGGTGAATGCCAAGTCCTATATCTTGCTGGGTGTGATCATCATTTTGGCAGGCGCTCTGACTTGTGCAGCCGGTGTATTCCTGCTGGATGTTCCTTCTGATGTAAGCGCAGGACTGCTCTCCGGTGCGCTGACCAGCACCCCCGGTTTGGGCGCGGCCAAAGAGGCGGTTGCTGTCCCCGGAAACGCTTCTGCCGGATACAGCATCGCTTATATCTTCGGTGTTGTGGGTGTTGTTCTGTTTGTGCAGATCGTTCCCAAGGTGCTGAAGGTGGACATGGAAAGCGAGCGGGCCAAATTCACCGCAGCTTCCGGTGTAGAGCTCAAGAGCGAAGAAAAAAAGCTTTTGGAATTGGACAGCATGGGCTTGTCCGTTTTGGCAATTACCATTGTGCTGGGTATTTTCCTTGCAAAGCTGAAGATCGGGAATTTCTCCCTGGGCAGCTCCGGCGGCCCGCTGATCCTTGGCTTGATTATTGGACATTTCGGCAAGGTAGGCCCTGTGAGCCTGAAAGTAAAAAAGACGGTTCTGGAAGCGGTCCGGGAACTGGGCCTGGTGCTGTTTTTGTTGGGTGCCGGAGTGGAAGGCGGTGCAGGATTCCTGCAGTGCCTGGCTGATAATGGCGGAATCAAGCTGTTTGTTATTGGTGCGTTTATTACCTTGATCCCTATGTTCGTGGGCTATTTCTTCGCAAGAAAAGTTCTGAAGCTGGACATTCTTAATACCTTGGGATCTATTTGCGGCGGCATGACCAGCACACCTGCTTTGGGATGCCTGATCCGGGTAGCCGGAACAGACGATGTGGCCTCTGCCTATGCGGCGACCTATCCCTTTGCGCTTGTGTGCGTCGTGTTGGCTTGCCAGCTTATCGGAATGATGTAAGGAGGAAATGAAAATGCGCGAGATTCAGGTCAGTGCCATCACAGATGTGGTGGAAAGACTGTGTATTGAAGCAAATACTCATCTTCCCGGAGACGTGAAGTGCGCCATAGAGCGTTGCCGCGCCTGTGAGGACGGCACGATCGCCCAGGGAGTTTTGGACAATATCATTGAGAATTACAACATTGCTGACCGGGAGAATGTTCCCATCTGCCAGGATACAGGCATGGCTTGCGTGTTTTTGGAGATCGGCCAGGATGTGCACCTGGTTGGCGGAGATCTCCGCCAAGCAGTGGATGAGGGCGTGCGCCGGGGTTACGATAAGGGCTACTTGCGCAAGTCCGTGGTGGGAGATCCTGTCCGTCGGGGCAATACCGGGGATAATACCCCCGCTATGCTGTACACGGAAATCGTACCCGGTGAGAATGTGAAGATCACCGTAGGCCCGAAAGGCTTTGGCAGTGAGAATATGAGCGCCATTCGTATGTTCAAGCCCTCTGCAGGACTGCAGGGCATCAAGGATTTCATCTTAGAGACAGTAGAGAATGCAGGCCCAAATCCCTGCCCGCCCATGGTGGTGGGTGTGGGCATCGGCGGCACCTTTGACAAGGCTGCGCTTTTGGCAAAAAAGGCATTGATGCGGCCGCTGGACAGTCATCACAGCGATCCGTTCTATGCGGAGCTGGAGGATGAAATGCTGGAAAAGATCAATGCCCTTGGCATTGGCCCGCAAGGATTTGGCGGCAAAACTACCGCCATTGGCCTGAACATTGAGACCCTGCCCACCCATATCGCGGGTATGCCCTGTGCCATCAATATCAACTGCCATGTAACCCGGCATAAGACGGAGGTGCTGTAATGGAAAAACGGATCACCTTGCCGCTTACGGAAGAATTGGCAAAAACTTTGAAGGCGGGCGACAGCGTGTTGCTTACAGGAACGATTTATACCTCCCGGGATGCGGGGCACAAGCGTATGTGTGAGGCTTTGGCACGGGGTGAAGAATTGCCTTTTGATCCCAAGGATGCCACCATTTACTATGTAGGCCCCACACCGGCGAAACCCGGCCAGGTCATTGGTTCAGCCGGCCCTACTACCTCCGGTCGTATGGATGCTTATGCGCCCACTATGATGTCTGTAGGCGCCCGGGGCATGATCGGAAAGGGTGCTCGACTGCCGGAAGTTGTGGATGCCATGAAGAAATACAGCGGCGTGTATTTTGGCGCTATCGGCGGAGCAGGCGCGCTGCTTGCAAAGTGCATTAAGAGTGCGGAGCTCATTGCTTATGAGGATCTGGGAGCGGAAGCGCTGCGGAAGCTCTATGTGGAGGATATGCCCTTGGTGGTCATCATTGACAGCGAGGGGAATAACCTTTATGAATCCGGCCGTGCGGAATATCTGGCGGGCAAAAAGTGAAAAATACCGGAGTGCGTTGTCCAACGCGCTCCGGTTTTGCTTTTCAAGCTCTTGAAAATATTGCAGAATTGTGGTATTTTAATTGTAGTTTGTGGTTTGGAGGTGTTCTCATGCATTTGCAGGAATCGGGCGAGATGTATTTGGAAACGATCTATGTGCTGTCTCAAAGCAGACCTCAGGTGCGCAGCATTGATGTGGCGGAGCACATGGGATATTCCAAACCCAGTGTCAGCCGCGCCATGGGCCTGCTGAAGCAGGGTGGTTTTGTTATGGCAGAGGCAGACGGCTCGCTGAAGCTGACACCCAGTGGGCATGAAATGGCACAAAAAATATTTGAGCGCCACTTGGTGTTGACAAAGTTCTTGACTTCTATGGGTGTAAGTCGCGAAACAGCATCGGAGGATGCCTGCAAGATCGAGCATGTGATCAGTGAGGAGTCCTTTGAGGCCTTGAAAAAACGGTTTCTAACGGAATAAAAAAGCAGCGGTGCTCAGCACCGCTGCTTTTTGTAATTACTGTTCCTGCATTTCCTTCAGAGCGTCCTTGCGGCTGAAGTTTGCACGGCCCTTCTCATCGAAGCCCATGAACTTCACCCAAGTCATGTCGCCCAGGTTCAGCACATCTTCCACCTTTTCTACCCGGTGGTTTTCCAGCTTGGAGATGTGAACCATGCCGTCGTGGCCGGGAGCGATCTCCACAAATGCACCGATGGGCAGGATGCGCACTACCTTGCCGTAGTACAGCTTGCCGACTTCGGGAACGAAGCAGATATCGTCTACCATCTGCTTGGCGGCATATGCTGCTGCGGAATCTACAGCGGAGATGAATACGCTGCCGTCGTCCTCGATGTCCACCTTAGCGCCGGTGTCAGCACAGATCTTCTGAATGGTCTTTCCACCGGAGCCGATGACTTCGCGGATCTTGTCTACAGGGATGGTCATAGAGATCATCTTGGGAGCGTACTCGCTGACTTCAGCGCGAGGCTCAGCGATGCAGGGCAGCATGACTTCTTCCAGAATAACCAGGCGAGCCTTGCGGCAACGCTCCAGAGCATCGGCAATGATCTCCATGGTCAGGCCCTTGTTCTTCAGGTCCATCTGGATAGCGGTGATACCCTCAGTAGTACCGGCTACCTTAAAGTCCATTTCGCCGTGGAAGTCTTCCACGCCCTGGATGTCGGTAAAGGTTCTCCATTCACCGGTCTCCTGGTCGGAGATCAAACCGCAGGAGATGCCTGCTACGGGGCGCTTAATGGGCACGCCGGCATCCATCAGAGCCAGGGTAGAACCGCAGATAGAGCCCTGGGAAGTAGAGCCGTTGGAGGACAGAACTTCGGACACAACGCGGATAGCGTAGGGGAACTCTTCCACAGAGGGGATCACAGGAAGCAGAGCCTTTTCAGCCAGTGCGCCGTGACCGATTTCACGACGGGAAGTGGAGCGGGCAGCTCTTGCTTCGCCGGTGGAGAAGGAGGGGAAGTTATAGTGGTGAATATAACGCTTGGTCTCTTCGTTATAGATGGTGTCCAGCTTCTGAGCAGCGGACAGAGTGTTCAGTGTGCAGGTGCTGAGAACCTGTGTCTGACCACGGGCAAACAGACCGGAACCGTGCACTCTGGGCAGAATGCCGACTTCAGCGTCCAGAGGACGGATGTCGTCCATGCCACGGCCGTCTACGCGCTTGCCTTCCAGCAGCCACTTCTTAACGACCTTCTTCTGCATTTTGTACAGGCATACTTCGATATGAGTCTCAAAGTCCTCATACTTTTCAGCAAACTTTTCAGCGAAGTCCAGACGGGCAGCGGTCAGACGCTCCTCGCGGATGTTCTTGTCGTCGGTGTCCAGAGCGTTTTCGATCTGGGGCAGGCCGTAGGCGATGAGGTCATCCAGCAGTTCGTGGTTCACAGCAGCCTTTTCGAAGGTGAACTTGGGCTTGCCGATCTCAGCAACGATGCCGTTAATGAACTTCACGATCTCCATGTTGGTCTCGTGAGCGATGCGAATGGCTTCGTACACCACGGACTCGGGAGCTTCGTTGGCCTCGGTCTCGATCATGACAACCTTCTCGAAGGTGGAGGAGATGCACACGAAGCAGGCGCAGGCATCCCGCTCGTCAGCGGAGGGGTTGATGATATACTTGTCGCCCACATGAGCTACATTGGTGGTAGCCACAGGGCCGTTCCAGGGAACGTCGGAAGAAGCGATGGCGATGGAAGCGCCCAGAGAAGCAACTACTTCTACGGGGTTTTCATAATCGTTGGCCAGTACGGTGCAGGTGACAACAGTGTCATTGCGCAGCTCCTCGTCAAAGAGGGGACGCATGGGCCGGTCAATGATACGGCTGTTCAGGATGCCGCGCTCGGAGGGCTTGCCCTCACGACGGTTGAAGGAGCCGGGAATGCGGCCCACGGCATACATTCTTTCCTCGAACTCAATGGTCAGAGGGAAGTAGTCAATACCTGCCTTGGGAATGGGGTTGCAGGTGCAGGTGGTCAGAACCACGGTATCGCCGTAACGGCAGATACATTCAGCATTGGCCAGCTCAGCTACCTTGCCGGTCTCTACGGTAAAGGTGCGGCCGCCAATTTCCATCTCGTAAACGTGATGGTTGGGATACTGCTTGCGAGTAATCATTTGTTTACCTCCTAATTTTTGGGGCATCTCTCGAAGCCGATTTTTGCCCGAACAGCGGCTCTGCTGTCCCAACTGTGCGCTGTGGAAGCCTTGCAATACACAAAGTATTGCTGCATTTCCACCGCTTCATTTGTGACAACATTTCTCGCTATCAGTCGAAAAATCAACTTTTTCGAGAAGCCCAGGCGCCCTTACGATAGATTTTTATAAGAGCGGGTGTGTTCGGGAGGTTTAGCACTTGAAACGATTGTCGAAAATTCGATAACCCTTTCAACTGCTAAGCGGCTCCCGATGGCTTCTCGTGAAAAAGGGCGACGGTATCCGTCGCCCTTCCACATTCTTACTTACGGATACCCAGCTTGGCGATCAGAGCGCGGTAACGGTTGATGTCCTTCTTTGCCAGATAGTCCAGCAGGTTGCGGCGCTTACCAACCATCATCAGCAGACCACGACGGGAGTGGTTGTCATGCTTATGAACACGCAGGTGATCAGTCAGCTCGTTGATGCGGGCGGTCAGAATGGCAACCTGAACCTCGGGAGAACCGGTGTCGCCCTCGTGGGTAGCGTTGTCCAGAATGACCTGGGTCTTCTTTTCCTTGAGAATCATAGTGTTTTCCACCTTTCGAAATATTACCCGGCAGCGAAGTAGGGGTCGGTGAAGTGCACATTGGCGTTGTCCCACAACTGCGCAGAGGGCATAAAAATTGCGTCTGGCAAAGGCCAGCTTGAGTATCATAGCATAGGTTTACCCAAAAGTAAAGAAAAAATTTCACTTTTTTCCAAAGAAACGCATGGTTTCTTCAATATTTTTCCGGATTTCTTCCCGAAGTTGCTCCAAATCGGAGAATTTTTTCTCTGGGCGCAGAAAAGCGTGAAATTCCACAGTCAGCACCTGGCCGTAAAGATCTCCGGAAAAGTCCAGCAGATGCACTTCGCAGGAAATGCCTGTACCATTAACGGTGGGACGCGTTCCAATGTTAGTTACGGCGGGATACCATTGCCCCGAAACAAAGGTCCGGCAGGCGTAAACGCCAAATTTTGGGATGGCCAAGCCTTGGGGAACGGTGAGGTTTGCTGTGGGAAAACCCAGGGTGCGGCCAAGCTGCTGCCCGGTTATCACTTCGCCGGTGAGCATGTGGGGATGGCCTAAGAAACGGTTTACTTCAGCCATATTCCCGGATTCCAGCAGGATGCGGATATGGGTAGAGGAAATCACTGTGCCGTCCAGTTTCTGTTGCGGGACAATGACGCAGGGGAGACATTTCTCCTCGCAGGCTTGCAAAAGAGCGGCGGCAGTGCCTTCGCCTTTGTGGCCAAAGCGGAAATCTTCGCCGCACACCAAACCCGCTGCGCCAAATTCTTCCACAAGGCGGAGGAAGAAGGACTGCCAGGGGCAGCACATAAGCTCCCGGTCAAAGGGCAGTTCTACTACGGTGTCCATGCCGTATTCAGTTAGCAGCTGCCGCCGGTCTTTGGGAGTGTTCAGCAGGGCGGGGGATTTTCCCAACACCAGCGCATCCGGGTGACCGGCAAAGGTCAGCACGCCTGCCCGGCAGTTATGCTCGGCAGCCAGTGTCTTACAGGCAGACAGCAGAGCTTGGTGACCCTGGTGCACCCCGTCGAAAAACCCTAGGGCGAAGATCGTTTTCTCTCTCATTTTAAATCACACTTCAAAAAAGCTTTTAACAGTTGACATAACTCCGCTTTCTACCTGGGATAGAGCCATGAACGCACCACTTTCGTCGTATGTGCGGTAGCGGCCATCCGGCAGGGAAACGGAAAAAGGATTGCCGTTTTTGCATCGCAGGCATTGCTTTTGTGTCATGGTATAGGCAGGGAAAAGGGCAAACATGGAGTCCACCGGAAGAAGATATTGTTCCGGGTGGTCGCTGTCCAGCAGTGTTTGCAGGGGGACAGAACGCTCCTGCGTGTATTCTCCGGCAGAGGTTCTTCGCAGGCTTTCCATACAGCCGCCACAGCCAAGTGCTTCACCAATATCCTTGCAGAGGGTGCGGATATATGTACCCTTGGAGCATCGAACCTGCAGCCGTGCGGTCTCCCCGTTAAAATCAAGACAATTCAGCTGGTGAATGGTGATGGGACGGGGTTTCCTCTCCACTATGACGCCTTTTCTTGCAAGGTCGTAGAGTTTTTGGCCATTGACCTTTAAGGCGGAGTACATGGGAGGCGTTTGCAGGATCTCTCCCCGGAAACGGGGCAGAACCGCTAAAAATTCCTCTTGGGAAAGCTGCACGCTTTGTTGGGACAGAACGGTTCCGGTTATATCCTCGGTGTCTGTGGTAATGCCCAGACGCAGTACAGTCTCGTAGGTTTTTTCTGCGTGTTCAAAAAACTCCACACCCCGGGTGGCCCGGCCTATGAAAACCGGCAACACACCGGTGGCCATGGGGTCCAGTGTACCCCCGTGACCGATGCGTCGGGTTTGAAAGACGCCCCGCAGCTTTGCGGTCACATCCTGACTTGTCCAGCCGGAGGGTTTGTCCACGATCACGATCCCGTTCATTAGCTTTGCTCCCAATCCAGCATGGCCTTGGCCATGGCTTTGGTGGCTTCAATCATGGACATTTTCAGGCTGCAGCCGGCAGCACCGGTATGTCCACCGCCGCCAAAGACTTCGCAAACGGCAGCAGCGTTGTAGCCGGGAATGGCCCGGACGGAGACTTTGATATATTCGGGACTGGATTGCCGCAGCATGGCGGCCATATTTACACCCTCAATGGAGCGGAGGAAAGAGGAGATGTCATTCCAGTCATCCTCCGTAACACCCAACTGGTCTTCCACTTCCTTGGGAATACCGCAAACGGCCAGTCTTCCCTCAGCAAAAAATTGAACATGGTCGATCATCCAGCCTTCCAGACGCAGCTTTGCCAAGGATTTGGTGTCGAAAAGTTTCTGGTTCCATTGATGAATTTCCGCGCCTGCAGCGGTGCAATCTGCTGCCACATCAAAGGTATGGGCAGTGGTGTTAGCAAAGCGGAAGCAGCCGGTATCCGTGGAAACACCCACATAGATGGCTTCGGCAATTTTTTCATCCGGCTCTACATCCATATCCAGAAGCAGCTCCCAAATGATCTCTGCACAGGCTGCGCAGGAGGAGTCCACATGTTCAGCCGGTGTAAATTCCCGGCCCGAGCCATGATGGTCGATCCGCAGGTCAATGCTGTATTTTAAGTCTTCGTAATTTCGGGGAAGCATGGTGTCTGCCGCCACGTCCACAGCGATGAGAAGGTCACCCTCCTGGGGCGTGGATTTGGTCAGCTTTGTCAGCAGTGGGGCATATAACGGGGTGATTTCGGGATTTTCCAGCACATGGGCGGTCTTTCCCAGCTGCCGCAGGCCAAGGCACAGACCCACAGCGGAGCCGATGGTATCACCGTCGGGCTTGCGGTGGGTGAGGATCACAAAATGATCCCGCTCCAACAGCCATTGGGCACACTCAATTCTGCTCAGATTCATCATTGGAAGTTACCTCCAAGGAATTGATCAGCTTCAGCAGTTTCGCACCGTAGGTGATGGAGTCGTCCAGCGCCCACACCAGTTCCGGGGTGTAGCGCAGCTTCAGATCGTTGCCCACTTCCCGGCGCAGCCAGCCGCCGGCAGATTTCAGACCTTTCATGGCATCTGCGGCTTTGTTTTCTTCTAAAAAGCTTACATAAACCTTGGCATAACGCAGATCCGGAGTGGTCTCCACCCGAGTGATGGAGATCATGGTGCCGGTGACCCGGGGATCTTTCAGATTCCGCAGATTGTCTGCCAGGGATTTTTGAATTTCTTCATTGATTCGATTGATACGATTGGATGCCATAGCGTTCATCCTCCTGTTTTTGCTTAGTGTGCTCATAGCAAAGCGGCGGATAGTGGTATTTCGCTATCCGCCGGATTTGCATTATCTCTTAACTTCCTGCATGGCGAAGCATTCAAATATGTCGCCTTCTTTGATGTCGTTAAAGTTTGCGATGCTCATGCCGCATTCATAGCCGGCGGTAACTTCCTTAACAGCGTCCTTAAACCGCTGCAGGGAGCCAACTGCGCCTTCGTGGATGACAACATTGTCCCGCAGGATGCGCACCTGGGCATCCCGGGTGATCTTGCCGTCTTTGACCATACAGCCGCAAACAGTACCCACAGCAGAAACCTTGTAGGTCTGACGTACTTCGGCATGGCCGATGACCACTTCCTCGAATTTGGGAGCAAGCATGCCCTTCATAGCTGCCTCGATCTCGTCGATGGCATCGTAAATGACCCGGTAGAACCGCATATCCACAGCCGTTCTCTGAGCGCTTGCCTGAGCGCCGGCATCGGGACGGACATTAAAGCCAACGATGATAGCACCGGCAGTGGTGGCCAGCAGAATATCGCTTTCATTGATAGCGCCTACACCGGTGTGGATGACCTTGACCCGGACTTCCTCATTGGAGATCTTTTCCAGGGAGGCTTTCAGAGCTTCGGCAGAGCCCTGTACGTCAGCCTTGACGATCAGGGGCAGTTCCTTCATCTCACCCTCCTGCATGCGGGCAAAGAGATTATCCAGAGTGACCTTCTGCATGGCGTTGGCGGCGGCATCCTTTTCGGCCTGCTTACGCTGTTCCACCAGCTCGCGAGCCATGCGCTCGTCGGTAACAGCGTTGAATTCGTCACCGGGAGCGGGAACTTCTGCAAGACCGGTGATCTCCACAGGAACGGAAGGACCTGCAGTTTTCACAGTTCTGCCCTTGTCGTTGGTCATCACGCGGACACGGCCCACAGCAGTGCCGGCAATGACGATGTCGCCCTGATTCAGCGTGCCGTTTTGCACCAGCAAGGTGGCGATGGGGCCGCGGGTCTTATCCAGCCGGGCTTCGATAACAGTACCCTTTGCCCGACGGTTGGGGTTCGCCTTCAGCTCCTGCACCTCAGCGGTGAGGATCACCATTTCCAGCAGGTCATCAAGACCCATGCCGGTTTTTGCGGAAATGGGAACGATGACGGTATCGCCGCCCCATTCTTCGGGGATCAGGTCATACTTGGTCAGCTGTTCTTTGATCTTATCGGGGTTGGCGGTGGGTTTATCCATCTTGTTGATGGCAACGATGATGGGCACTTCTGCCGCCTTGGCATGGTTGATGGATTCGATGGTCTGGGGCATAATGCCGTCATCGGCAGCAACTACCAGAATAGCAATGTCAGTGGATTTTGCACCGCGGGCACGCATGGAAGTAAAGGCTGCGTGGCCGGGGGTATCCAGGAAGGTGACCATGTTGCCGTTGACATCCACGGTGTATGCACCAATGTGCTGGGTAATGCCGCCGGCCTCGCCTGCTGTGACGGAGGTCTTACGGATGGCATCCAGAGTAGAGGTCTTGCCGTGGTCAACGTGACCCATAACAACAACAACGGGAGCGCGGGTCTGCAGTTCGTCTGCAGTATCCTCGTGATCGTCGATGATGCGCTCTTCGATAGTGACGGTGATCTCTTTTTCTACTTTGCAGCCCATTTCTACGGCTACATATTCCGCGGTGTCGAAATCAATGGTCTGGTTGATGCCGGCCATAATGCCGTTTTTCATCAGCAGCTTGATCACATCACCGGCAGTTTTCTTCATACGGCTGGCCAGCTCGCCCACAGTGATCTCGTCGGGGATCTTAACGGTGAGGGGAGCTTTCCGAGCCACTTCCATCTGCAGGCGGCGGAGCTTTTCCTGCTCTTCGTTGCGGGATTTGTTGCCCTTGCTGAATTTGTTGGTTTGCTGCTTTTGCTGCTGCTGACCCTTTTTGCCGCCAATACGCTGCTTACCGCCCTGATAATTCTGAACTCGCTCGGAGATCAAATTATCCACATCGGCAAAACGGTTGGTATTTACCTGCACAGCAGAGGTATCCACCACCCGGCGTTCCCGTCTGCGCTCAGGCTCAACGGGTTTTTCGGGCTTGGGAGCTTCTTTCACAGGAGCGGCCTTCGCAGGTTCTGCCTTGGCGGGGGCGGCCTTTGCAGGAGCTTCCGCCTTGGGCGCTTCCTTAACAGGCTCGGGCTTGGGCTCTGCCGGCTTAGGCTGTACGGCAAAAACCTGCTCCAGAGAAGTGATCTGATTGTTTACAGTAATGTGGTCAAACAGAACATTCAGTTCCTCGTCAGTCAGCACCTGGGTATTGGACTTGGGTTTTTCAAAATAAATGGAGATGATCTCCGTAATTTCCTTGGTGGTCATGCCAAAATCGGCAGCGACCTCTTTCAAACGATACTTCACTAAACTCATATATACACCTCCGAAATCATCCGTTTTTCTTGGCTGCGGTCTTGCCCTTGCGCCGATTGCGCTGGTAGGCTTTGGCTTCACTGCTGCGTTGACGCAGCTTCTGCACCCGCTGCCGAAGCGTCTCAAGGATATTCTTGTGCGCTTCGCTCTGACCCAGAGACTCTGTCAAAGACAGGGCCAATGCCGGGTCGGTAATGGCTGCCACAGCCAGACTGGTACGGCCAATAGCCATACCCATTTCATCTTTGGTATAGGGAAAACGCAGGCATTGCTGCTCTGTACCGGAGATCAGGCTTTTTACCCGGCGCCAAGTGTGGTCCGAGGCATCGCTGGCTACCAGCACCAAATGTGCATGCTGCGCTCTGATGGCGGCTGCCACCGGTTCTTCACCCAGTTCGGCACGGCCGGCCTTTCTGGCCAGGGAAAGGTAATTTAAGGCTTTATCCATGGTTTGTGCCCTCCATTTCCCGGATCATGCGGTCATAGACCTCTTGGGGGATGTCTGTTTCCAGACAACGCTCCAATGCCCGGGATTTTTGGGCCTTTTTCAAGCATTCCGGGTCCGGGCACACATATGCACCACGGCCGTTGACCTTTCCACCGAAATCCAGGCTGACGGTGCCGTCGGTCTGACGGACGACCCGCAGCATATCCCGCTTTGCTTTGCGTTCCCGGCAGCCCATACACTGCCGTTGGGGGATTTTCTTTTGCATGAGGCTACCTCCTTATACTTTCCTTAGGGGATTATTCGTCCGCCTGAGAAGCGGGCTTAATATCGATCTTATAGCCGGTGAGCCGGGCGGCAAGACGGGCGTTCTGGCCTTCCTTGCCGATGGCGAGGCTCAGCTGGTCATCGGGAACGATCACACGGCAGGCCTTCTGACCGGGCACCAAAGTGGTGGAAATCACGTCAGCAGGGCTGAGGGCAGCGGTGACATACTCGCAGGGATCTTCAGACCACACCACAATGTCGATCTTTTCGCCGCACAGCTCTTCCACTACAGCGCCTACACGGCCGCCCCGGGCACCGACACAGGCGCCCACGGGATCAATGCCCTCCATGGTGGCGCGGACAGCCATCTTGCTGCGGCTGCCGGGTTCACGGGCGATGTTGCGAATCTCCACCTGTCCGTCAGCGATTTCGGGAGTCTCCAGCTCAAACAGCCGACGCACCAGATTGGGGTGGGTACGGGAGACGTATACATTGGTAGAACGGGCACCCATTCTGGCCTCCAGAACGTAGACCCGGATCTTGTCGCCTTCATAGTATTCTTCCCCGGGGATCTGCTCGCTGGCGCGCAAAATGGCGTTATGCTGCTCGTTGCCCTGACCAACGGTGACCAGAATGTCGCCGGAGGTGGGGTCTTTGCGCAAAATGGTGCCGGTGAGCAGCTCCTGAGTCTTGGAGGAGTAGCTTTCATAGACAACACCGCGCTCTGCCTCGCGAATACCCTGAATGACAACCTGCTTGGCAGTCTGGGCAGCAATGCGGCCGAATTTCTGAATGTCTACAGGAATGGAGACATTGTCACCCACCTGCACATCGGGATTGATGTGGCGGGCAGCATCAATATGAAGCTCCAGAGCGGAGTCTTCCACTTCTTCCACAACAGTCTTGACCTGATACATGAAAAGACCGTTCTCGCTTAAGTCCACCACAACATTTTCTGCGGGAATATCCCGATGGTCTTCCCGGTCTTTGCGGTAAGCGTTGGTCAGAGCTTGCTTTAAACGCTCTACCATGTATTCCACGCTGATGCCCTTGAGCTTTTCCAAATCTCTCAGGCTGGCAAAAATTTCCGCGCCGATATTCACGCTTGGTGCTTCGGCCTTCTTGGTTTTTCTCTGTGCCATTTGTCGTTCATTCCTCCTGATTCTATGTTCGTTGTTGATTTGTTTATAAGGTTAAAATTCTACGCGCAGGCGCACAAGGGCGACCTCGCTTTTTTCAAAGGTGATGGTTTCTTTGCCGGCTTCCACGGAGACTTTGCCGTCATCGTAGCCACGCAGGATGCAGGGGATCTCTTTCAAACCGTTTCTGGGCCGGTACAGCTTGACCGTAATGGGGCTGCCCATGAACCGCTCAAAATCACCGGGGCGCTTTAAGGTTCGTTCCAAACCTGCGGAGCACACCTCAAAATGATAGGATTCTGCAATAGGGTCTTTTTCATCCAAAATGGGGTCAACGGCCCGGGAAATAGCCTCGCAGTCCGTAATGTTCACGCCGCCCTCTTTCTCGATATACAGTCTCAGGAAACGCTCGCTGCCTTCCCGAACATATTCCACATCCCAAAGGGAGCAGCCGTGGGACTCCACGATGGGTTGGGCGAATTGGGCGACCAATTCAGTAACTTTCATATTTGTTCCTTTCACATAAAAGAGAGAGGGGCGCGCCCCTCTCTCAAAAGTCAAACATCTTACATGGTGCATTATAGCACCCTTTTGTGGGTTTTGCAACCCCTTTTCCAAAGAAATTATCGCAAAATTCCGCTTTTTTAGGGAATTTTTCCTTACAGACCGGCGTGGAGATACTTTCTGTCCCAGTCATCGTCAAACATGTTGCTGCCGGAAACAAGCGGGCAGCCGTGGATCATATCGTCAGCCAGTTCCTGCAAACAGGCGGTTGCTTCCAGGGATTCTAAGTAAAATTCCGGCAATGCGTTTTCCCCGAGAAGGCAGCCCAAAACTGCACCGGTGATCGCGCCCACAGCTGCGCTGCGGCCGGAATGGTTGACGGAGGTGATCATGGCGGCATCAAAATCCCCGTGGCAGGTAAGGCAGGCGTACAGGCTGCCCGCCAGCACTTCTGCGGGGCTTTGGCAGCGGAGCTGCTCCATAGCTTCCATTTGTGTTACAGAGGCGGAGCCGGCTAAGGTGGTAGCCAGTTGGAAGAGCTCAAAGAATTTAATGGTCTGACTGTACTGTTGCCCGAATTGCAGCTGGAGCTGGTTCAAAGATTCCTGAACAAGGGTATGGGGATCGTCAGCACCGTTTTCCAGGAGGCGGCACAGCACATGGGTCAGCAGTGCACCGCTCAGAAAAGACTCGGGATTGCCGTGGGTCAAGGCTACGGCTTGTGCGCCCAGACGACTTAGTTCCGGGACGGGCATTTGCAGGTGTTCGCCTAAAAGAGCAATGGGAATGGCCTCTGTAAGGGCGGCGGGGTGGTCGGAAAAGTTGACAGGCTCTTCCAAAGAGCCCAGCTTTTCCTTGCTCAAGGTGCTGAGCATCCAGGTATCTGCGCAGCGGCGGCGTTTCAGCGACGGCACTGTGGATAGCCAGCAGTGGTTACGCTCCTGTTCGCAGTAGTGCTGGCTTCTGGACCACTCCCGGATCGCCAAGGCGATATAAGCCAGGGGCGGGGCCATCTTTCCCCGGGTCTGCCGCTGGGTCATGCCCAAAAGCAGGCCGTTAGCGGCAAAGGCGGCAAGTTGGGTATAGGAGGTGACATCCGCATAGCCGTTGACAAGGTCATAGCCAAGCAGACCGTTGGGGCCATAATCTTCGCAGATTTCCTGCAGGCTTTTGCTGTCCACGGTATAGCCCATGGCATCGCCCACAGCCAGACCCAGAAGGCAGCCACGGAATTTATTTTGTTTCTTGTCCATAGATGGCCCTCCTTTGTGCTGTTATTTAGCTATATTATATCTTTTTTCCACGAAAACGCAAGAAAAATATGCCATTTTCCCTGGAGGTTACTTCCTGCGGAGCTTTCTTTTTCGCAGCTTTGCCACGGCGGCATCTCCAAGATCAAAGATGCGCTGCACCACTAAGAAAATGGTGGGGGTCATTAAAAGCAGGGTGACCATGACCAAGGTGCTCTGCCGGCTTCCTGCGGATAGCTGGAAGAAAGAAGACAGGGAGGTAAAGCAGAACAAAAGCGCTGCAGCCAAAACCATCCAAATGATGGTACGGAATTTATCAAAGGGTTTACAGGTCTGAAACAGTACCAGCATACCTACGATGCTTAAAAGAGCCGCGCACACGCTGGAGATCTCCTCTAGCGGCAGGGCAAAGGTAGCCATAAAGGCTTGCGCCATAAGCACCACAAAAATGTTGGTCAAGCCGCCGGGAAAGGCTCTTCGCAGCACACCCCGGAGGAAATGCCCGCGGATGCGTTCATAATTCGGCTCCATGGCAAGGAAGAACGAGGGTACACCAATGGTCAGGGCCGAGATCACGCTTAAATGCAAAGGCACGATGGGGTAGGGCCAGTTGGTAAACATACTGATAATGGCAAGGCCAAAGGAGAAGATGTTCTTCACCAGGAACAGCGTGGCGGCCCGCTGGATGTTGTTGATCACCCGGCGGCCTTCGCCCACGATTCCGGGCATAGCTGAAAAATCGGATTTCAGCAGCACCAATTGACCCACCTGGCTGGCAGTCTGTGCGCCGGAGGCCATGGCGATGGAGCAATCTGCCTCTTTCATGGCCAGGACATCGTTGACGCCGTCGCCGGTCATGGCAACCGTATGGCCTTGCTTTTTCAGCGCCCGGATCAGCAGACGCTTTTTATCCGGGGTTACCCGGCCAAAGACAGTGTATTGTCTGACTGCCTGCGAGAAATCTTCGGGGGTTTGCAGCGTGTTGGCATCCACCCAGAGTTCTGCACCCAGGATCCCGGCTCTGCGGGCGACCTCAGATACGGTGACAGGGTTGTCACCGGAGATGACCTTGACAGTCACACCTTGCTCTGCAAAATAGGAGAAGGTTTCCGGGGCGGAGGGGCGGATGCGGTTGGAGAGCAGGATCAATGCTAAGGGCTGCAGCTGTTCGGGCACGGGCACATCTTTCAACTCACCGGTGTATTGAGCAGTTAAAAGCACCCGGTAGCCAAGGCCCGACCATTGCTGCACGGTTTCCCGCAGTTGTTCGTATAGGGTTCCCATGATATTTTCCGGGGCGCCAACCAAGAACCAGCCGTGCTCCTCAAATTCTGCCGCGCTCCACTTGGTTTCGGACTGGAAGGGGATGCGTTGGGAGCAGACCCAGTTGCTTTCCCCGGAGAACATTTCCTGCATGGCCCGGGCGGTATCGTTTTCCGGCTGGGCATTGCTGTAAAAGGCAGAGAGAAGCTGCTCTAAATATTCCGGGGGATCTTGTCGCAAGGGGATCACATCCTCCACCTGCATGGCGGCTTCGGTGATGGTACCGGTTTTATCCACACACAGCACATCCACCCGCGCCAGGGTCTCAATGCAGTTTAAGTCCTGCACCAGCACTTTTTGCCGGGCCAGCTTCAGAGAGGAGGCGGCCATGGCGATGCTGGTCAGCAGGTAAAGACCCTCGGGGATCATGCCCACAAGGGCGGAGACTGTGCCTTCTACACTTTTTTGCAGGCCCAGCTGCAGCACCTTAAATTCCTGGTAGAACAGGATCAAACCGATGGGGATCAAGGCAATGCCCACCACCCGGATCAAACGGTCCAATGACCGCATCATTTCGGATTTTGCAGCATGGGGATCGGCCTTTGCCTCGGCTGCCAGCCGGGCGGCAAAGGAATCTGCGCCCACCCGGGTAAGCTGCGCCCGGCCTGTGCCGGCCACCACAAAACTGCCGGATTTCAGTTCGTCCCCAGGCAATTTTAAGATAGCGTCTTCTTCGCCTGTGACCAAGGCTTCGTTTACTTTTAATTCACCTGTGCGCAAAATGCCATCTGCGCAGATCTGGTCGCCGGCGGAAAACTCCACCACATCGTCCCGAACCAGCAGGTCTGAGCGTACCGTGGTGAGCTTGCCGTCGCGCAGCACGGGCAGCTGTTGGGCAGCCACTAAGGTCAGTTTGTCCACTGCCCGTTTTGCCCGAATTTCTTGATAACAGCCGATGACCGCGTTACAAATGACCACAATCATAAAGGTCATATTTTTTACGGAAGAGCCGCTAAGGGCAAGGATCACCGCCAGGATCACAAAGACCAGATTGAAAAAGGTCAGGCAGTTTTCCAAAATGATCTCTTTTTCACTGCGGCCCACATTTTGGGTCAGGCCGTTGCGCCAGCCGCCTGCTTCCCGCAGGCGAACTTCCTCGGCAGTAAGGCCGGTGTCTGAATTTTTAACGGGAATGTTTTTCCGTTCGGGGGCAGGCTGAATATGCTTTTTCATGCGGTCAGCCCCTTTCTGCGGCAAGGCCGTTTGCACGATCCCACAGGGCGAGGATGCTGCCCTCGGCCACGCGAACACTGGCCTGCTTGCCAACAAAGTGGTTGCTGACCCCAAGGGGGAAGCCACAGGTCAGACAGCCGTTTTCCATGGGATATTGCAGGTTTTTCAGGGTAACGCCCCGGGCATCCGGCCCAAGGCAGAACAGGGAAAGAATCCCGGTGCTGGATGCAGGGAAGCGCAGAAGCTCTTTGCTGATCACTGTAGCAATATAGGTTTCCCCGATCAAATAGCCTCGCGCGCCTCGGTCTGCAAGAAATTGCAAAAGCTGAAAATTAGCCAATGTATGGTCAAGGCGCGGGCCGTCCAGACAGCCGTAAAGCCAAAATTCCTCATAGCCAAGGTCAAGGCCATGGCGTACGGCCAGCATGGCGTCGGTGTCATCCTTTTTAACGGGATGAACTTCTGCCTGCTCCGGGACATAGCCAAGAGAGTCAAAATCACCTAAAGTTACATGGGGAGTTAGGCCAAAACGCCCGGTGTGGCGCAGACCTCCGTCAGCGGCAATGATATAATCCTCCGGCTGGGTGGGTTCCAGCAGGGCGCTGCAGTCGGCGGAGCAGAAAATCACACATTTTTTCATGCATATACCTCGTATAGTCGATCTTTTCTTTATTTTACCACATTCCGGCAAAAAAGGAACCCCCGGAAAGAAAAAATGGGCGCGGTAAAAACCGCGCCCAAGTGTTTAGAACTCAATATCCAGTTTTGCAATAACGGCGGCACAGCGGGGGCAAAGACCCTCGGCATTTGCGCTTACGGAATGCATCCAGCAGCGGGGGCATTTTTCGCCCTTTGCTTCGCTGACACCTACGGTCAGGTCGGGGAAGTTTACACCGGAACCAACCTGTGCGCCGGCTTCGGGTTCGCCCCAAGTGCAATCGGAAACGATGCAGATTTCTGCAAGGTTTACGCCCTCACAGGCGGCCTTGATCTCAGCGTTGTCAGTTGCCAAAGTCACATGAGCCTCCAGAGCCTTGCCGATTCGCTTGTCAGCTCGGGCGATCTCCAGAACACCGTTGACATCGGCGCGGAGCTTCATGATGGTGGCCCACTTTTCCATGGCGGCATCGTTCAGAGCATAGGCTGTAAAATCAGATGGCATCTGATTGAGCAGGATATTGCGCTGATCGTCGCTGGCCAAATGGGGCATTGCCTGCCAGATCTCATCGCAGGTAAAGGCCAAAATAGGAGCAAAGAGCTTGGCCATGGCATCCACGATGAGGTACAGCGCAGTCTGGGCGCTGCGGCGGCGAGCGCCTGCGGCTTCTTCGCAGTACAGCCGGTCCTTCAAAATATCCAGATAGAAGCTGGAAAGTTCCACCACGCAGAAATCGTTGATGGCGTGGGTGATGTTGTGGAATTCGTAGCCGTTGTAAGCCTTGCGCACAAAGGCGGTGAGGTCATTCAGCTTAGTCAGTGCCCATTTATCCAGCTCTTCCATGTTTTCAGGGGCGACCATGTCCTTGTTGGGATCAAAGTCGGCCAGGTTGCCCAGGCAGTAACGGGCAGTGTTCCGGAATTTCAGGTAGTTTTGGGCGATCTGCTTAAAGATCTCTGTGGAGCAGCGCACGTCTGCGTGGTAGTCAGAAGATGCAGCCCAAAGGCGGACAATGTCTGCGCCAAAGTCTTTGATGAGGTCGGCAGGATCAACGCCGTTGCCCAAGGACTTGTGCATGGCCCGGCCCTGGCCGTCCACCACCCAGCCGTGGGTTAGCACCTGCTTAAAGGGTGCGCCTTGATCCAGTGCACCGACAGAAGTCAGCAGGGAGGACTGGAACCAACCGCGGTACTGATCCGCGCCTTCCAGATATACATCTGCCGGCCACAGCTCGGGGGTGCGGTGCATCAAGGAGGCATAGTGGGTAGAGCCGGAGTCAAACCAGCAGTCCAGAGTGTCGGTTTCCTTGGTAAACTGTTTGCCGCCGCAGTGGGGGCAGGTAAAGCCGTCGGGGATCAGCTCCATGGCCTCTTTTTCGAACCAGATGTTGGAGCCGTGCTCATCAAAGAGGGCAGAGATCTTGGCAATGGATTCCGGGGTGGAAACAGGCTTGCCGCAATCCTCGCAGTAGAACACGGGGATAGGCAGACCCCAGCGGCGCTGACGGGAAATACACCAGTCGGCACGCTCGCGGATCATGCTGGTCATGCGGTCTTCGCCCCAAGCGGGATACCACTGGACGTTCTCAATGGCCTTAACAGCCTGCTCCTTAAAGGACTCCACGGAGCAGAACCACTGGGGAGTTGCCCGGAAGATCACGGGTTTTTTGCACCGGTCGTGGTGGGGGTAGGAGTGCACGATCTCTTCAGAGGCGAACAGCATGCCGCTCTGCTTCAGATCTTCTTTAATAATGGGGTTGGATTCTTCGGTCTTCAGACCGGCATATTTACCTGCATAGTCAGTATGACGGCCGTAGTCGTCCACGGGAACTACCAGTTCCATGCCGTAGCGCATACAGGTCTGATAGTCGTCTGCACCGAAACCGGGGGCGGTGTGGACACAGCCTGTGCCGGAATCCATGGTGACATATTCAGCGTTGACCAGACGGGAAGTTTTGTCAAGGAAGGGGTGCTGTGCCAGCATATTCTCGAAGAACTGGCCGGGGTAGGTGGCTAGGATCTGATAGCTTGTATAGCCGCCCATGCCCATGACCTTTTCGCACAGAGCCTCAGCTACAATGAATGTTTCGTCGCTGTAGTCAGGCTTGACCAGCACATATGAATCTCTGGGATGCAGGCAGATGGCCATGTTGCCGGGGAGTGTCCAGATCGTGGTGGTCCAAATCACGAAGTAGGTCTTGCTCAGGTCAAACTGGGAAAGCTTGCCCAAATCGTCCTTCATGGGGAATTTTACATAGACAGAGGTACAGGGATCGTCCTTATACTCGATGTCAGCCTCCGCCACCGCGGTGACACAGAAAGGACACCAGGTAACAGGCTTCAAGCCCTTATAAATATAGCCCTTGTCAAACATCCGGCCAAAGACTTTGACTTCCTGAGCCTCAAAATGCTTGTCCATAGTGCGGTAAGGATGCTCCCAGTCGCCTACGACACCCAGCCGCTTAAAGCCGCCCATCTGCTTTTGGATAAAGTCCTCGGCAAAATCTTCACAGGCCTTGCGGAATTCGGGTACGGACATATCCTTGTTCAACTTTTTCTTGGAAGTTTCAATGGCGCGTTCAATGGGCAGGCCGTGATTATCCCAGCCGGGGACATAGGGGGTATAGTGGCCCATCATGGCATGGCTGCGGACGATAAAATCCTTAAGCGTCTTATTCAGGGCATGGCCCATGTGGATATAGCCGTTAGAGTAGGGAGGGCCGTCATGCAGGACAAAGGGGGGAAGGTCCTTGTTCTTCTCCAGCAGGGCATTATAAAGATCCTGCTCTTCCCACCGTTGCAGCATACCCGGCTCTCGGGCAGGCAGACCCGCCTTCATGGGGAAGTCGGTCTTGGGGGTAATGATCGTGTTTTTGTATTCCATAGGAATATAGCCTCCATCGCATATTGAGAATTAAGCTAGGGAATCTCGCAGAATAAGATATTCAAGAGATGACCCAAATTAAAACGCCTTTGTCCCTACATAAGAGACAAAGGCGTAAATATACCTCTGCGGTACCACTCTTGTTCCGGTTGCCCGGCACTTGAACACGCGGTAACGGGCGAACCCGGTGCAGCCTACCATGCCTTAACACTTCGGTGCACAGCTTAGAGGTGATATGCTTTGCAGGCCTAACGCTGCCTCTCACCAAATGGCAGCTCTCTGAAGATAGGGGAGTGCAAACACGTGTCCTCGTCTTTGCTTTTTGGATTATTTGTGATTGGGATCGTAGTTCCGGCCGAACTGTAGATTTGCAAATTTGCCGGTAGTAGAATCGTTTACAGGATGCCGGGGCTCAGGGATGGGGGCCACATCGTCTGTGGAGCCAACCAGAGCTTCCAGGTTAGAGGAGATCTCGTCTGCCACAGCGGCAGTGGGATCTTCCGGCTGGGCGTCGTCTTCACTGTCGTAATCAAAAATGGGAGAAGCAGGTGCTTTGCTCACAGGGCGGTTGGCGGTCTTGATCCGATCCAATGCCTGCAGGCAGCTGCGAAGCTGCTCTTCCAGCTCTTCGATCTTAGCGGCAGCAGTACGGCGGGCTTCTTCTACCCGGGCGTTCTCCTCTTCAATGAGGGCGTCAGCCTGCTTGGTGTTCTCAGCGGCCATGGAGTTGGCGTCGGAGAGCATCTGGGTGCACTTGGTCTCGGCTTCCTTGACCATCATGTCACAAGTCTTCTGTGCGTTGACGATGGCATCTTTCATGGACGCCTCGTTCTGACGGTATTCCTCCAGCTTGCTGACCAGAACCCGCATCTTGCTTTTCAGCAATGCGTTTTCCTTGTAAAGGGTCACATAGTCCTCAGTCAGAGGCTCGAGAAATTCGTCCACAGACTGCATATCATAGCCGCCGAAGGTAGCGCGGCTAAAAGAGATCTGTTCAATTTGCTGCGGTGTAAACATAGTCTATCCTTTCCACGGGAGCTTAGATGTAGCTCTCGACCTCGCTCTGTAAATTCTCCAGGTCACCGACCACATCCATGTTGTGGGGGCAGAACAGATAGGTGGACTGAGCGATCTTCTTAACCTTGCCGTCCAGCGCATAAGCGCAGCCGGACAGGAAGTCCACGACCCGGCGGGCCATAGCCTTGTCCACATTTTCCATGTTGACGATGACAGCCTTCTTGTTGCGCAGGTCATCGGCAGCCTTGGAAGTATCGTTAAAGTTAGCCGGATGGAACAGCACGACTTCCTGCTTGTTGCCCATGGAGACCACACGACCGTTAAAGTCGTTGTTGGAGGCAGTATAGCTGTCGTCCTCGGCATTCAGGTTGAATGCGGGGGTACGGCGGGCCCGGGCAGGGCGCTCCTGTACGTCATCTTCAAAGCCGTCGTCCAGAACGTCTTCGTCATCGTATTCATCGTAATCGTCATCGGCGTAAGGCTGTGTAAACTTCTTAACATTATCCCAAAAGCTCATGTTGTATCCTCCTAGTATGTTTCTATCCGTTATGGGGCGTGGCGGAGTAGTTCCGCGGTCCGAATATGGCAGTGCCCAGCCGAACCATGGTAGAGCCACAGGCAATGGCATCGACAAAATCATCGGACATTCCCATAGACAGAATTTCCATGGATACATTATCGCTTTTTTTTCTCGTTATGTCAACACAAAGGTTGCACATTTCTTGAAAAAATTTCAGATTTTCTCCCGATTTTTGGGAAATTGGGGGGATTGCCATAAGTCCTTTCACCCGAAGATTGGGAAAATCCGACATTTTTTCCACAGTTTCCGGAATTTCCTCGGGCAAGAAACCGCCTTTGCTTTCTTCATAGCCAATGTTGACCTGCAAAAGGATGTCCTGAACGATGTTTTGCCGGGCGGCCTCGTCCTGCAGCGCTATAAGGAGCTTTTTTCGGTCAACGCTTTGGATCAGGGAGACCTTTCCCACCACCTGCTTGACTTTGTTGGTTTGCAGGCGGCCGATGAAGTGGACTTCTGCCCCCTCGTAAGCATTTTTTGCCAGCTTTTGGGTCAGTTCCTGCACCCGGTTTTCACCGCATAGGTCAACACCGGCGGCAATGGCCTCACGGACAGCCTGGGCATCGTTCATTTTGGTGGCGGCGCACAGGCGGACGGTGCTGGGGTCACGGCCGGCGGCCACAGCGGCAGCGGCCAGCTGAGCGCGTACAGCGGCAACATTTTCGGCAATGGACATAAGCGTTCCTCGTTTCTTTCTATGTACAAAGGCGACGGTTTCGCCGTCGCCTTTGCGTAGGGGTTATGGAGTGGGAGCGGCAGCACGCAGGGGTTTCATGGGAGCCAGGGTGGAGATGGCGTGTTTGTAGATCATCTGCTGCTTGCCGTCGGATACCAGCACCACCACAAAGCTGTCGTAGCCTGTGATAATGCCCCGGAGTTGAAAGCCGTTCATGAGAAAAAGGGTGACAGGTACTTTTTCCTTGCGAACCTCTTTGAGAATGGCCTCCTGCAAATTGATGGCGTCTGACATATGTATACCTTCTTTCTTTTGGGATACACACATCTTAGCATTTTTCAGTTGTCGTTTTCGTGTAGAATCTGTCGGGCCATGGCAACAATTTCTGAAGTTTCCTGCGTAAGGCTGCGGGTCAGCCAGTGCATTTTTTCGTTGCGCCGGAACCAGGTGAGCTGACGCTTGGCGTAATGCCGGGATGCCTGCTGCACCTGCTCAGCGGCAGCGGAAATATCTCCATTGCCTGTCAAGGCAGAAACAAATTCTTTGTAGCCGATGGCCTGCAAGGCGGTGGCCTTTTCCGGAATGCCCATGGCAAGAAGTGCCTGAATTTCGGCAATGAGACCGTCTTGGAGCATTTTCTCCACCCGCAGGTCGATGCGTTGGTACAGATCTTCCCGGTTTTTAAAATCCAGACCCAGCCAGAGCGCGTGGAATTTTGGCGGTTTTTCCTGGGTCATGCGGTTGTGGTAGGAAATGGTGTGGCCGGTTTCATAGTAAACTTCCAGCGCCCGGAGGATGCGCTTACGGTCTTTTAGGTGCAGCCTCTGCGCAGTTTCCGGGTCGATGGAAGCAAGAAGAGTGAGCATGGCCTCCATGCCTTCTCGGTCTGCCTGATCTTCCAGCTTTTCCCGCATACCTGTGGCGGGGAAAGGGGCAAAATCGTTGCCCCGGATTAGGCTGTCCATATAAAGGCCAGTACCGCCGGCAATAATGGCGGTTTTGCCCCGGCGTAAGATGTCTTCTAAAATGGGCGTGGCCATGTGGCAGTAACGGCTTACGGAAAAATCTTCCCAGGGTTCGGCAACATCCAACATGTGGTGGGGGATGCCTTGCATTTCTTCTGCTGTGGGTTTGGCCGTGCCGATGTCCATGTGCTTATACACCTGCATGGAGTCACAGGAAATGACTTCGCCATTCAGCTCTTTTGCAAGCTCCACAGCCAAGGCGGTCTTGCCCGAGGCGGTAGGGCCTGCGATACATATAATGTTGTTCATGGCCCGGGCCTCCTTTAGAATTTTAAGCCTTCCCCCTTGGGGAAGGTGGCGCGGCGAAAGCCGTGACGGAAGAGAAAGAACCTCTCCCACCGCAAGCGGTCCCCCTCCCCAAAGGGGAGGGCATTTTCTCAACAAATTCAAGTTTACTTATCACTTTTAGCAAGCAAAGAAATACCATTGATAATTATGGAAGCAATAGTTAGAAACCATAAAACTTTGGACAATGCGGGCATAACATCCAGCAATGCACTGGAATCTCCAATTACAGCCCAATGATTTGCCATGCTGTAAAAAGCACATAATGTCAGCGCCGTGAAAGATAAGCTAATATACCGAAACCATTTTGTTTCACAATGTCGAATAGTCCATATTACATTTAAGATTGCTGTGATAATTGAGATAATCCCAAATAACAACCACATAATTTACCCTCCGTCAAATAAGCATTTATGACCTTTTGAATTGCTTTTCCAGTTGCTTTTTGCTCAACGAGATGCAAATGGGTCTGCCGTGGGGGCAGTATTTTAAGTCCTCCCGGCTCATGACCTGCTGCACAAGAGCCAGCAGCTCTTTTTCGTCGTTTTGCCAGCCGGCTTTGATGGCGGCTTTGCAGGCTACGGTATGCAGCAGAGCGTCCCGCACAGTGTCGGGTTGTTCCCGACGGCCGGACAGCAGGTCGGAGGCCATGGCCTCTATGGTCTGGGCGGCCAGCTCCTCCGTCAGATCCATGGGGATCTGGCGCAGCAGCACAGTATTATCCCCAAATTCTTCCAGCTCAAAGCCAAGTTGATTCAAAAGCTCGGTGCTCTGCAGGAGTTGGGCGGTGTATTCCGCGTTTAGCCGCACAGGGATGGGGGTCAAAAGCATCTGGGAGGAGATGACCTCCTGATTTGCTTTCAGTTTCTCAAACAAAATGCGCTCGTGAGCAGCATGCTTGTCGATCAAAAAGGCATCTTCGCCCTGCTCCACTAAAATATAGCTGCGGTACAGCTCGCCCACCATGCGCCAAGGAATGTCTTGGGGTATTTGCTCCATATGGGTCTGCTCCTCCACGGGGGCGGGTTCTGCCACTTGAGGCGCAGGGGTGATCTTGGGAAGCATAGTGGTTTCCCGCAAGGGGATGAAAATGCTGTCCTGCTTGATGGCCTGCACCGTGGCTTTGGCCGCCGCGGGAGTAGGCTGAGGGGCGGTTTTTACAGCGGTGGAAAAGTTCCGATATTCCTCGGCAGTCATGGTGCGGAAAAAGCTTTCCTGCTTGGCTGCCGGCTTTGCCGGGGCAGGGGGCGCGGCAGGGACAACAGGTTTTGCTTGGGGTTTAAATTGTATTTGGGGGCGGTCGGTCTGAGCGTTCAGAGCGGCCAGTACGCCATAGTGTACACAGTCAAAAACTGTCTTTTCCGACAGGAATTTTACTTCGGTTTTTGCCGGGTGAACATTCACATCCACCGCATTGACCGGCAGATGCAGATGCAGCACACAGGCGGGGAATTTGCCTACCATGATCTGATTGCGGTAGGCTTCCTCCAAAGCTGCGGTGAGCAGCTTGGATTTCACCGGACGGTCGTTGACAAAGAAGGTTTGCAGTGCGCGGCTGGGCCGGGCGTCTGTGGGTTTGGACACAAAGCCCGTAAGGGTATAGCTATCCCAATGGCTGTCTACCTTGGACATTTGGGCGGACTCCCGACCGTATATACAGTAAACAGCATCTCGCAGCTGGCCGCTGCCGGGGGTGGAAAGGGCTTGTTTGCCGTCTTTGAGGAATGTAAAGGCCACCTCCGGATGGGCGAGGGCCTGCATTTGCACAGCAGCAGCGACCCGGCTGCCTTCCACAGTGTCTGATTTCATGAATTTCATTCGCGCGGGGGTGTTGTAAAACAGATCCCGGACGATTATGGTAGTGCCGTCGGGGCAGCCGGCCTCGGATTCTTCCACAATGTTGCCGGCTTCCAACTGCAGGCTGACGCCGGTAAGGGCGTCGGCGGTTTTGGTCATGATGTCAATGCGGCTGACGGAGGCGATGGCCGCAAGCGCCTCACCACGGAAACCCATGGTGGAAATGGCGGCAAGATCTTCAGCAACCCGCAGCTTGGAGGTGGCATGGCGCAAAAAGGCCGTGCGGGCATCCTCCGGACTCATGCCGCAGCCGTTGTCCGTGACCCGCAAAAAGGTCATGCCGCCGTCACGGATCTCCACGGTGATCTTGGTGGCGCCGGCGTCCACAGCGTTTTCCAAAAGTTCTTTGACTACGCTGGCAGGCCGCTCCACCACTTCGCCGGCGGCGATCAGGTTGGCAACGTGCTGGGATAATTGGATGATCTTTGGCATAAAGCTCACCTCACAGAAAAAATACCGATGGCGTTAATGATGGCATGGACGAGAATAGGAGCGAAAATATTGTCCGCTTTTTGATACGTCCAGGCAAGGCAAATGCCTGCGGGAATATACTGCACCGCGCAAAGCAGCAGCGTTACAGCGTCATAATGGCCGACATAGGAAAGTACATGTACCATGGAAAAGAGCAGGGTGGATACAGCATAGGCAAGGGCGATGCGCTTGCCGGAAAAAATGCTGAATATCACGCCCCGGTACAGACATTCCTCTACCAAGGGCACGAGCAGTACCGCGCCTGCGGCCATAAGGGTATAGTTTTGCTGGGCAAGGGCAGCGATACTGCTGTCATTGACATTGAAAAAGTCGGGCTGCAGCTGGAAGATCAGAATGCTTACAAAGTAATTTAGGGTAAAGTAGGACATAAGACCCAGAAAAACGCTTATGAAAAGACGCACGGGTCTTTGCCCTAGCTGCTCCAAAGAGGCGCGCAGGAACTTCCATAAAATGCCGACTACACAAAGAAAGTTGATGGAAAAGTAAAGGAAGTTCAAGGTTGTGTCATCAATGCCCGGCAGCAGCAGACAGACGCAATAAGGAAACAGCGTAGGGAGCAGAAACATGGACAGGAGCAAGTAGACCCCGCCTCGAAGCTGCTCAGCCTTGGTCATAGGGATGGTTAAAGAATTTGACATATCAGTTCAGTAATTTCTTCAGCTTATATAGCTCGTTCATGGCTTCAATGGGCGTAAGGGTTTCGGGGGAAAGGGCGTCCAGTGCGGCACAGACCTGCTGCGCGCGAAGGTCTGCCATGCTCACCTGATCGTCCGCTTCCGGGAGTGCCGGGGCAGTGTGCACCACTCCGTTTTCCTCCTCCAGTTCCCGGAGGATCTCTCTGGCCCGGTGGATCACCGCGTTGGGAAGACCTGCCAGCTTGGCCACTTCCACACCGTAGCTGTCATCGGTAGCGCCGGGGACGATCTTGCGCAGGAAGATCATCTGGTCGCCCCGCTTTTTCACGGCAATGTTGTAGTTTTTCACATTGGAAAGCTTGGTCTCCAAAGTGGAAAGCTCATGATAGTGCGTGGCGAACAGGGTCTTTGCGCCTAAGTTTCTGGGGTTTGCCACATATTCCAGCACCGCTCGGGCAATGGACATGCCATCGTAGGTGGATGTACCTCTGCCGATTTCATCAAGGATCAATAGACTGCGGCTGGTGGCGTATTTCAAAATGGTGGCTACCTCGGACATTTCCACCATAAAGGTGGATTGGCCGGAGGCCAGATCGTCGCTGGCACCGATACGGGTGAATACCCGGTCTACAATGCCCAGGCGGGCACTGCGGGCAGGTACGAAAGAGCCGATCTGCGCCATGAGAACAATGAGGGCAACTTGGCGCATATAGGTGGATTTACCTGCCATGTTCGGGCCGGTGATAATGGCTACCTGATCGTCGGCAGAGCCTAAGGAGGTGTCGTTGGGAACAAACAGGGAATCCTTCAGCATGACCTCCACCACAGGGTGGCGGCCGTCGGTAATGGAAATTTCGCCTCCCAAGGTGATCTCCGGCCGGCAGTAGCCTCTTGCGGCGGCCACGGTGGCCAGAGAGCAGAGGGTGTCCACAGCGGCAATGGCCGCGGCAGAAGCCTGTACAGAGTCGGCTTGCTGGGCAAGCAGCTCCCGAAGTTCGTTAAACAGCTGGTATTCCAAAGCCGTCAGCCGATCCTTGGCACCCAGTACCTGATCTTCCAATTCCTTCAGTTCCGGGGTAATGTAACGTTCGTTGTTGGTCAGCGTCTGGCGGCGAATATAGTGAGCAGGAACTTGATCCACAAAGGATTTTGATACCTCTATGTAATAGCCGAAGACCCGGTTAAAGCTGACGCGCAGGGTGCGGATGCCTGTGGCTTCCTTTTCCCTTGCTTCGATGGCGGCCATAATGCTGGTGCCACCGTCTAAGATGTCCTTTAAGCGGTCAACCTCTGGATGTGCGCCCTTGCGGATCAGACCGCCTTCGCGGATGGTCATGGGAGGTTCGTCCACCAGAGTGGCTTCGATGCGGTCAGCATATTCTGCCAGGGGGTCAATGATCTCGTTCAGCTTGCAGAGCATGGCGCTGGTGCAGCTGCTTAGTTGGGCCTTTACCTCAGGCAATGCTCGCAGACCTCTTGCAAGGCCCAGCAAGTCCCGGCCGTTGACAGAGCCGGTGACAATACGGGTCATGATCCGTTCAAGGTCTGTGACATCCCGCAGAGCCCGGGCCAACTCTTCTCGGCAGATGGTGGAATCCACCAGTTCTTCCACTGCCTGCTGGCGGCGCTGGATCTCAGCGCTGTCTAAAAGCGGCTTTTCCAGCCAGCTGCGCAGCATACGGCCGCCCATGGGGGTCTTGGTCTTGTCCAGTACCCACAGAAGGCTGCCCCGGGAATCCTTGGAGCGCATGGTCTGGGTCAGCTCTAAGTTCCGGCGGGCATCCAGATCCAGCTCCATAAACTTGCCCATGGTGTAGTATTCCAATGCCCGAATATGGGCCAGTTCATTTTTTTGCAGAGTTTTCAGCGTGTTCAGTAGACACCCGGCAGCAATGACTGCGGAGGGGATACCGGCAAGACCTAACTGCGCAAGGGTGGCAGAAAAGTGAGTCTCCAATACTTCTGCGGCCTGCTCAAAGGAGAAGGCGCTGCCTTCATTGACGCAGCAGTTTAGGCGACGCATAAGGGTGTCGTCAAAGGCGGGGGTATGCACATTTTCACCGAAACGCAGAACTTCGGTGGGAGAGAATCTTCCCAGTTCCGAGGCCGCGGAGGTGGCGTCGCCACAGGCGGTGACATAGAAATCGCCTGTGGAAATATCGCAGAAAGCAAGGCCGAACTGCTCGTTTTCACCGAACAGGCAGCCGTAGTAATTGTTTTTGCTGTCTTCCAGCATGCAGCTTTCTGTAACCGTACCGGGGGTAATGATCCGGGTGATCTCCCGCTCCACCAAGCCCTTGGTAGTGGCGGGGTCGGTCATCTGCTCGCACATGGCTACCTTATAGCCTTTTTGCACTAAGCGGGCAATATAGGCATCCACGCTGTGGTAGGGCACGCCGCACATTGGGGTCTGCTCTTCTTTGGGCTTGCCCCGGTCACGGGTGGTCAGGGTGAGGTCCAGCTCCTTGGCGGCCACACGGGCATCTTCGTCGAACATTTCGTAGAAGTCGCCCAAACGGAAAAACAGGATGCAGTCCTGATTGCGTTCTTTAATTTGGTGATATTGCCGCCGCATGGGGGTCATTTCATTGACAGGTGTAGACATGGGCGTAACCTCTTTCTGTGTAAGGATAAAACGGTCAATCCGTTAATTCGCCGGTGAGACTCCAGGTGGTGGAGCCGGTGATGGTAAGAAATGCAAAATTGCCGATGAGGGAGCTGTCTCCTGCAAAGCGCACCAGACGGCCGCCCTCGGTGCGGGCGGTGAGCAGGTCGCCGTCTACGCCGTCTACAAGACAGCGAAGTTTTTTGCCGATGTATTCGGCATGGATCTGCTCGGAGATGCTGTTTTGCAAAGCGCACAGCCGGTCAAACCGCCGATTTTTCTCTTCCTTGGGAGTGGAGTCATCCATAGATGCCGCCGGCGTGCCTGTCCGGGGGGAGAAAATAAAGGTGAACAGAGCGTCGTAACGAACTTCCTCAATGAGGGAGAGGGTTTCGCAAAATTCTTCTTCGGTCTCACCGGGGAAACCAACGATCACATCGCTGGTGAGCACCAGCTCCGGCATGACCTGCTTGGCATAGCGTACGGCCTCCAGGTATTTTTCCCGGTCATAGTGGCGGTTCATGGCCTTAAGCACCCGGGAAGAGCCGCTTTGGAAAGGTAGGTGCAATTGCTTGGCAATCTTGGGGGAGGCGGCCATGGTGTCAAAAAGCTTCTTGCCCGCATCCCGGGGATGGCTGGTCATAAAGCGGATGAGAAAATCTCCGTCTATGGCGGCGATCTCAGCAAGCAGGTCGGAAAAATCACAGCCGTCTTCCAGGTCCTTGCCGTAGGAGTTTACATTTTGACCCAGCAGGGTGATCTCCTTGCAGCCGTTTTTGATGAGCGCTTCACATTCTGCTAAGATGTCCTCTTTTTTGCGGCTGCGCTCTCTGCCTCGGACATAGGGAACGATGCAGTAGGTGCAGAAATTGTTGCAGCCGTACATAATGGATACCCATGCTTTGAGGGTGTTATCTCTTACTTGGGGGATACCCTCGGCAATGGAGCCGGCCTCATCGTCAATATAAAACTGGCGTTTCTTCACGCTGAGCACATTCCAAAGGATCTCCGGGAACTGCCACAAGTGATGGGTAGAAAAAACACCGTCTACATAGGGGAAACTTTTTTTGATCCGGTCGGAGACCTTGGTTTCGCCCGCCATACAGCCGCACAGGAAGATTTTTTGCTCCGGATGGCGGCGCTTGGTATGGGTCAGGGCGCCCAGGTTGCCGAACACACGCTGCTCCGCGTGTTCCCGGATGGCGCAGGTATTCATGATCACCACATCAGCGCCTTCGGCTTGCTGCACAATGGCATAGCCGCAGGCAGTGAGGTAACCCCGTAACCGTTCGGAGTCTGCTTCATTTTGTTGGCAGCCATAGGTCTCCACATAGGCCAAAGGCGTGCGGCCGGCTTGCTGCCAGTGCTGCTGAATGCGCTGGCAGAGAGCAAGCTGGGCATCAAGCTGTGCCTGCGAGATCCGTGTGGTTTTTCCGTTCATTCCGTGCTTCCTCCGAAGATACTTTATCAATATATAATCATAGCATTTTTCTTGCCTGTTTGCAAGGAAATATATCTTCTTTTTTCTTTTGAATAATTTTGTCAGCGCCGGCAAACAATACCTGCGAAGACCAAATTTAGGAGGTTGTTTTCAATGTTACGAACACGCGTGATTTGCTTGCTGCTGGCGGCGGCTTGCATTACGGGCCTTTGTGTTGGAGCGTCTGCACTGGAGGTAGAGTCCGGAAGTATTTATTGTTTTGGCACCGGGGATTTTGAGGCGGAGGAGCCTCTTTCCGGGATCTGTATTACAGAGCTTCCTGATGCGAATGTGGGTACGGTAATGCTGGGGCACAGAGTGCTGCGCCCGGGGGATATTCTCACGGCGGAGCAGTTGAATCAGATGACTTTTGTGCCCTTGGATACCCGGTCTGATACAGTAGCGCAGGTCAGTTATCTGCCCATTTATGAGAATCGGGTGGCAGAAACGGCTACCTTGAGCATTTCTGTTTTGGGCAAGGAGGACAAAGCCCCTGTGGCAGAGGACAGTGCCATGGAGACCTACAAGAATCTGCCCAATGAAGGCAAGCTGAAGGTGGTAGATCCCGAGGGCAAGACGTTGACTTACACCATTACCCGACAGCCTAAGAGAGGTCAGCTGGAAGTGCGGGAGGATGGCACTTTCCAGTATACCCCTAAGAAAAATAAGGTAGGCGTGGATTCTTTCACCTATACGGCTACCGACCCGGCAGGAAATGTTTCCCGGGAGGCCACGGTGACCATTCAGATCTTAAAACCTACAGATGCTACGCAGTATCAGGATACGGTGGGGTCTTCCTGTCGGTTTGCTGCTGAATGGATGAAAAATACAGGTCTGTTTGTAGGCGAAAAGATCAGCGGCGCGCTGTGTTTCCAGGAGGATAAGGCGGTCAGCCGAGGGGAGTTTCTTAGTATGCTGGTGGATGTGCTGAAGATCCCCGTGGATGAGACGCTGACATTCACCGGATACAGTGATGAGGCGCCTCAGTGGCTGAAGCCATATTTGGCAGCGGCTTTGCGCGCAGGACTGACTGCCGGGCTGCCCGCTTCTGAGGAGGGGGTCTTTGGTGCTCAGGAGGCAGTGACCGGAGGCGAAGTGGCTGTAATGATGGCTAATGCCATGGATATGGCGGTGGCCACCTCCTCCAGTGATGAGATGAACACAGAAGAGCCTGCCTGGGCTATGGGTGCGGTGATGGCCATGAACGAAAATGGCTTTGATCTGACTGCTACTCAGGTTATGACCAGAGGGGAAGTGGCTGTGCTGCTTTATCAGATCAGTCAGATGGCTGACCAGATCCCCAGTTTGGCCATGTATCAGTAAAGAAAATGCGGGTGTTGCCCCTTTGGGCAGCACCCGCAATATTTTTAGAATTACACCACGCCCTGTGCCAGCATAGCGTCGGCAATCTTCAGGAAGCCGGCAATATTGGCGCCTACAACATAGTTGCCCTCGCAGCCGTATTCCTTGGCTGTATTGTCCACGCTGTGGAAGATGTTGACCATGATGCCCTTGAGCTTGCTGTCCACTTCCTCGAAGCTCCAGCTCAAACGCTCGGAGTTCTGGCTCATTTCCAGAGCGGAGGTGGCTACGCCGCCGGCATTTGCTGCTTTGCCGGGGCAGAACAGCAGGCCGTTCTTCTGAATGTATTCAGTAGCATCCATGGTGGTGGGCATATTTGCGCCTTCAGCTACAGCAATGCAGCCGTTAGCAACCAGGAGCTTGGCATCGTCCAGCAGCAGTTCGTTCTGGGTGGCGCAGGGCAGAGCCACGTCGCACTTGACGCTCCATACGCCCTTGCCCTCGTGGTACTGCGCGTTGGGACGGGCCTTGGCATACTCAGTCAGACGGGCGCGCTTGACTTCCTTGACCTCTTTCAGCAGAGCTACATCAATGCCGTCGGGATCATAGATCCAGCCGGTGGAATCAGAGCAGGTCACAGGCTTTGCACCCAACTGCCATGCCTTTTCAATGGCATAGATGGCAACATTGCCTGCACCGGAGACGGCTACAGTCTTGCCGGCCAGAGCCTGGCCGTTGCACTTGAGCATTTCTTCCACAAAGTACAGCAGGCCGTAGCCGGTAGCCTGCTTTCTGGCCAAGCTGCCGCCGTAGGACAGGCCCTTGCCGGTGAGCACGCCTTCGTAAACACCGCGAATGCGCTTGTACTGGCCGTACAGGTAGCCGATCTCCCGGGCACCAACGCCGATGTCACCGGCGGGAACGTCCACATCAGCACCGATGTACTTGTACAGCTCGGTCATAAAGCTCTGGCAGAAAGCCATGATCTCCCGATCGGACTTGCCCTTGGGGTCAAAATCAGAGCCGCCCTTGCCACCGCCGATGGGAAGGCCGGTAAGGCTGTTTTTGAAGATCTGCTCAAAGCCCAGGAATTTCAGAACGCTCTGGTTTACAGACGGGTGCAGACGCAGGCCGCCCTTGTAGGGGCCGATGGCATTATTAAACTGCACGCGGTATGCCTTGTTTACCTGAACCTGGCCCTGGTCATCTACCCAGGAAACCCGGAATTCCACGATCCGGTCAGGCATGGTCAGCCGCTCCAGGAGCGCTTCCCGACGATAAAGGTCCTCGTTCTTTTCAATGGCAGGGCGCAGAGATTCCAAAACCTCTTTCACAGCCTGGTGGAATTCCGGCTGGTTGGGATTTTGGGCAATTACTTTTTCCAAAACTTCTTCTACATAACGCATAGCGATCTGTCCTTTCAAAAAAGATTGGCATTATTCTATCACATCCACACAGAAAACACAATAGTACATCTGTGGAAAACAAAAGGAATTTTCCTTAGAATTTATGAAAAATTTACAAAAAACTCACAAAGCGGGAGAAAGAGCCGGCAGGAAAGACTTTACTTTTGCCGGTGTTTCCAGTATGATAAAAAAAGACTCGGAGAAGGAGAGAATCTATGGAACACGAAAATATTCCTGAAGAAGAGATGATAGTGGCAGATGTTCCGGAAGGGGAGATTCCGGTGAAGAAGAAAAGTCCCGTATACGGCATTTTGCTGGGATTTTTTATATTGGTGTTTTTGGTCAGCGCTGTGATGGTGGTCAGGTATATGATCGGCTCCCGTCAAGCAGCGCAGGAGTACAATGAGCTTGCCGGTATCCTGGAGAGCGTGCAAAACGAACAGAAAGAGGAAAATGACACTTCCTCTGAGAACGTTTCTCCGGATGGGCCGTCCCAAGGGCAGGGGAATATCGGTATCCTGCCGGAATATGCGCCTTTTTATGAAATGAACAGCGATCTGGTGGGATGGATCAACATTCCGGATACGGTAATCAATTATCCGGTGCTGCAGTCTCCGGATCGGCCGAACTATTATCTGAAGCGCAGCTTTTACAAGAAGGGCAGCGATTGGGGTGCCATTTATGCGCGGGAAGAATGTGACGTGTTTGGGCCGTCTGACAATGTGGTGCTGTACGGCCATCGTATGAATGACGGATCCATGTTTGCATCGCTGTACAATTTTGCCAGCAAGGCATATTGGCAGGAGAACCAGACCTTTACCTTTGATACCCTTTATGAGCATCAAACATATCGGGTGTGGGCGGTGTTCAAAACCAGTGCCGTAGCTGGACAGGGTTTGTCCTACCATACCTTCAATGATGCGGAAAATATGGCAGAGTTTGACCAGTTTGTGGAAGATGTCCGGGAGCTCGCTTTTTATGATACCGGCATTGTCCCTACCTATGGTGATAAGCTGCTGACTCTTTCTACCTGCGAATATACCTTAACGCAGGGTAGACTTGTGGTGTGCGCGGTTCGGGTAGATGCCCAGTGGGAATTGGAATAAAGCAAAAGGCGTGTTGCTCAGCAACACGCCTTGTTTTTATACAGTTACAGTGGCCTTTTTACGTAGCAGGATCACGGCTGCTGCAGCGCCGCCGGCCAGAAGCACAGCACCGAATATCTCAGCGGCAAGGATAAGACCGGAGAGGGTATCGTTGCTGTTTTCCGGTTCCATTGCTGCAGCGTTGGCAGCAAGGGTGGTCTGCAGCTTGGTAAGCGCCAGAAGAGCGGCTTCGTCGGGGGCGCTATTCAGCGCACCGGTGGGGGTGAAGTAATGCCATGCATCTTCTATATAGTGCCAGCCCTGTGCCCGGGAACCGTTGGGGAGCTGATACAGAGTCAAGTCACCTTGCCGGATCCAACCGACTTGGGGAATGCCGTTTGAATAGTATACCCAAGTGCCGTTTACATTTCTCCAACCGTAGAAGCTTTCGCCGTTGTCTTCCCATTGGGCGTAGAGGGTAGTATCCTGAAGCATGACGGTATCTTTGGAGATCAGCTGTGTGCCCTCGGGATCCAAAGACCAGCCAATAAAGTTTTTGCCTTCCATGGAGGCGCTGGGCAGAGAGTTCAGGGGTGCGCCTGCTGCGATCACGGTTTGGTTGATATCCGGCTTGCCGCCCTGACCGTCATAGGACACGGTAAAGGATTCGCTCCATTGGGGGAAAACTTGAAATTCCGAACACCAAAGGGTCAGCTTTTTGGTGTGCAGTGAGGGCATTCCGTTTTCGAGTACATAGGCACCTACTTGTGCGCGGATGGCAATCCGGTAAGTGCCGGTGCTTAAGGTGCGAAAGGGCATGGCGCGGTCCAATAGCCAGGTATTCAAATTCAACTCAGAACCCGTTGCTTCCAAAGTGGCGGAAAAAGTTGGAGAGGACGGGTCGGCAGTGGCTTCGTATACAATGACATCTACACTGTCCAGGCGGCAATTTGCTGCAGTTACAGTGCCGCGAACCCAAAAACTGTTGTATTGCCGCAGGAAGGAGGGGACGCGCAAGTCTTTTGCCGTTACATCGTCATACCGATGGTCTACATAAGTAAGAGTTTCGGCAGGAACATACGATTCCTGGCCGTTTAAGGCGTACCAATATGCTCCGCCGGGGGTCTTCAGCAAAGAGGTGACCTGTACAGCCTGTCCGGCAGACAGACTTTGCCCGTTGGTTTGGGACTCGTAGAGGCCGGGATCGTTAGGTTCGCTGTAGATGGGAGTGTCCTGCTGGGCGAAACAATACAGGGATGTGGGGTATTCTTCGCAGGTATCCGCGTAATTTTTAACACCGAAATAGGCGATGCCGTCAAACACTGTCCATGCGTTGTAATAGTCGCAGAAAGTTTCGATAGAGCAGGAAATAGGAGCGCCCTCGGCCCAGTATTGGCCGCCTAGGGAAGTGCTGTAACACTCCATGAAATACACCTGCCCGTCCAAAATGGCGTGAATGAGCATGGCATGGCCGTAAATACAGCCCATTTCTGTATTGGTGCGTTCAAAACCAACCAAAATGTTATATGCATCCACAGTGCCGTTTTGGGTAATCTCGTTTAAGGCACTGGACAGGGTATATTCAGAGGCGGGGAATGTTTTGATCCGATAGCCGCCGGTGGTGGTACCCATATTCCGGTACAGGTCATATTCGTTTTTTCCGTCGCAGCCGTACATTCTCTCATCAATACCCAGCAGAAGCGTTTGCCAGTTTACCAGAGAGCCGCACCAGCCGTTAAAGGAGCCCATACCGGAACGGCGCAAAGCGGTGCGATATGTATTTGTGATTTGCTGCTGGATCTGCTGAGCCTTATCCGCAGAAGCGGCTTCCACCCGAGCGGAAAAAACCAGCAAGGCAAGCAGGCAAACAGCAGCCAGGAAAAGCACACACTTTTTCATTGGGCGATCCTTTCTGATAAAATTATTACCAAAATTTGGCGCATTTGTTACAAATTGTAACACATTGGCCAGAAAGAATCAAGTCTTTTTTTCGGGAGCAGCAGAAGCAGAAAAGCGGTCCCGTGCATTTTGTCTGCGCCGCTACTATTTTTTTT
>JAZSFE010000005.1:0-6498 GCA_045532105.1 Faecousia sp. | reverse complement strand
GGGTCGATGATGTAGAGCACCTCGTACTTACCGGTGATCTTAGCCATGTTGTTTGCACCTCCTTTTGGACTTTTGGCCCACGGTCGCGCCGTGAGCAAGGATTGCCTGCACACGCAGGCTCGAGTATTATACCCGATGCAGGGTGGCTTGTCAAGGGATAATTCTCCGAAATGTTGGAAATTTTCCGGGAAAACCAAGTTTTTCCGGGGTTTTGTGTTCTGCCTGTCATAGGGGCAATTATTTGCGCATATATATAGAAGGATGCAAATTTTTCCTTTGCTTTTTCCGCTGAAATTTGCTATAATATCCCGTGAGAGTTTCCTGTTACATACTCCATGGAAAGATGAGAAAGGAACATACGATTATGAAACGATTTTTGCCGATTTTGCTGGTGCTGATCCTGCTGCTTAGCGCCTGTGCACCTGCTCAGGGACCGGTGGAGAACCCCGTAGATCCTCCCAATTCCGATTCGTCTCAGAACTCTGAGAATAACGATCCCGATCCCAATCCCGATCCCGAGCCAGATCCGGAGCCGGTGCTGAACTATGTGCATCCTCTTACCGGTGAGAAGCTGGAGACACCTTATCTGGGTCGGCCGGTAGCGGTCATGCTCAATAATATTAAGCAGGCTATGCCTCAGCACGGTGTCAGCCAGGCAGATATTTTGTACGAAGTTTTGGCAGAGGGCGGCATTACCCGCTGCATGGGCATTTTCAGTGATATTGCCGCGGTGGAAAAGGTGGGTTCTATCCGCAGCGCACGGAAGTATTACGTGCAGCTGGCACAGGGCTACAATGCGCTGTATGTGCATTTTGGCGGCAGCAACGAGGCGCTGAACTATCTGAAGAATATCAAGTGGCATGAAATGGACGGCATGAAGGGCGATAAGTGCTTCGTGCAGGATAAAGACCGCTTGAAGAAGGGCTATTCCTCTGAGCATACCTGGTTTGCTGTGGGCAGCGGTGTGTTGGATTATGCCACCCGTTTGAAGTTCCCCACCTCCTATGAGCAGGAAAAGACCTATGGCATGACCTTCGGGGACACTTTGCTGGTCGGCCAGGCGGTGAATAAGGTCAAGGTGTATTTTAACTGGGGTAGCACCCCCAGTGGAAAAGCTACGACCCTTACCTATGACGAAACCACGAAGAACTACTTTGCATTCCAGTCCGGCGGCAACCACGGAAGCGGCAGCGACTATATTGATGGCAACACCAAAGAAACCATTTTTTTCCGGAATGTGGTGGTGCTTCGGGCACCTACCAGCGTTCAGAGTGATGGCTCGCTGCTGACGGTGGAGACTACCGGTTCCGGCACTGGTTATTTTGCCTGCAACGGTCAGATGCTGCCCATTAACTGGAGCAGAGCGTCGGTCAATGAGCCTTTCAGCTTCACGCTGGAAAACGGCAATCCTGTGACCTTTGCTGCGGGTAAAACTTATATCGCGGTTGTTCCTACGGCTGCGGCAGTCGTTTTTGAGTAAGATGTCATGATAAAAGCACCGAAGGCCTATGCCTTCGGTGCTTTCTTATACATTTGCAGTTTAAGCGCCCCGGTCAAAATAAGACAGAATAATACCCTCAGCGGTGTCATCTGCGGAGGTCACACTGTAAGAGGGACCGAATGCCCAGAGTTCTTCGTCATTCAATTCCATAAGCATAAGCCGATCGTTATGAAACTGGATGGAGACCGTGTCGCCATTGTGGTAGGTAAACACCAGCACATAAGGGCAACCGTAAAGCATATCATCGCTTAAGCTCGAGCTAAGGGGCGGAAGGATGGGCTTGCTTGGCTCAAGCTCCAGCGCGGAAAGATCCTGGCACAGCCTCAAAAGGGGCAAACCTTCAATGGTATCGATGGGATCTTGATAGAAGGTGATGTGCGCAGATTTTACGCCCTTGAAAAAGTCCCTGGTAAATACCTCGTTATTTTCCTTAAATCCCAGAAAAACGGAGGCCACAAGGCAAAGGATCAGAAAAACGGCGGTTATGGCGGTAATGGGAATCCATTTTTTCATTTTAGACCCTCCTGTTGCTTTTCTGCAAGAAGTTTTTTCTTGTATTTTTAATATATCATATGATCCGTTAAAGTCAAGAAATTGCATACGAACAAGAAAGCACCGAAGGCATAGGCCTTCGGTGCTTTCTTGTTATTTATCGGGTGAATTTCAGAACGCAGGCATCCCAAGCCTCAATGCGCTCAGCGCTGCCGTAGTATACCTTCTCCAGCTTGTATGCCGGATCTGCGGTAAGGTTCAGCTCCTGGGCATCGTGGGAGTGATTCACAAGGATCACATACAGGCTGCCGTCTTTAGCGTGGTGGTAGGTAATGGCCACGTCCTTGCAGCTGATGTGCACAGGCTTCTTTTCGATGTACTCAGCAAAGAGCTTTTTGTAAATGAGATCGTACTTTTTGTTTTCCAGGTGGGGCGTGTCGATGAGCGTGCTCTCCAGGGGGAAGTTTACGAAGATCACTTTGCCCTTGCCGTAGTTGTTTACGCACACGGTGGGGTTGCCCTCTGCGTCACGGGCAAGCACCTGAGCGGTAGTCTCCTGCATGGTGAATCTTCTCTTGCGGGTGATCTGCAGCTCGGTGCCGTCAATATCCAGAGTGTTGTTCTGGGTAAGCTCACAGGAGTCAATGACCTTCAGACCGGCAAATTCCTCAAATTCGGAGAGGATGCCGTTGTCCATGGAGAGGTAGACCACCGCGCCTTGAGCCACTTTTTCCTTCAGCTCTACATAGCGCAGCTGGTTCATGACCATTCTGCCGTTGATGGAGGGGACGAGGTACAGTTTTGCGTCGGGCAGGGTCTTTTCGGGATATGCAAACTTGCAGTTCAAGCCCACCTGGCTCAGCAGAGTCTGGGTCATATAGGCCACGCCCCACTGCTGCTGATCTTCCGTCAACAGGCATACTGCATCCTTTTCGGCTTCGGGAAGCTCAAAATCCACAGTCTTCATGAATTCGGTGAACTTATGGATCTCTTTAATGACAGGCTTGGGCTGATGATGCTTATCCAGCAGGCCCAGCTCCAGCTCCACCATGTTTTCCGTGTAGGGCACTTTTGTGAGCATGGTCTGGTCGTTGGCGCACCACCACATGGCACCGGCGGCATTGTTGGCCCAAAGGGAGTAAAGATTGGTGCGCATAAATTTGGCGGCATTTTCGTCACTGCAGAGCATGGGGCCCATGGTGCCGATCTCCTCGGCCATGCAGGGCTTGCCGGAGATCTCAGCATAAAGCTTGGTCTCGGTGGTGGCATGCATGGTGGTGCGCAGGGAGAGAATGTCGTCGATCCTTGTGAAAGCGCACCAGAAAGGATAGGGGTGGGTAGTGAGGATGTCGGTAAAGTTACCTTGATCCACAATGCGCCACTTCATGTTCCGCTCCACCTTAAGACTGTGCATACCGGAAACCACGGGACGGGTGGGGTCTGCAGCCTTGATAGCATTGGAGATCATGGCGGTCCAGTTTACGGAATCCGTCCAAGTTGCGGGGGACATGCAGTTACATTCATTACCCAGATCCCATGCGTAGATCACAGGGCTGTCCTTAAACCGGGCGATGAAACCGCGGATGAAAAGCTGCTGGAAATATTGGGCAAGAGGATCGCAGATCAGATTCTTGCCGTACAGGGCGGAGGGGATGTACATACGACCGCTCATCCAGCCGGTGATGAGGCCAACGACCACCTTGATGTTGTATTCAGCGCAAACATCCAAAAATGCTGCGAAGCGGTCCATCATGGTTTCGTCGATGTAATAATCGTTTGTGGGCTCAATGTCGTTTTCCAGGCAGAAACCGTTGATCCGTCCGCTGCCTACAGTGACAGGGGCAACCGGCTGGAAGTCCCGCCAGTTGGGGAATACCCGGAAGTACTTAATACCGTATTCGGCCAGGATCTTCACATCCTTTTTCACAGCGTCCAGATCAAAATCCCGCCACATATCGGCGCCGGCATTGGATGCCCAATAATTACAGCCTACCATAAATTCCATAGAGAAAACCTCCTTTTTTCTTTTATTATTGCGTTTATGGGTGACTTAAGTAAATGCAGAAAACAGTTTTTTATAATTTATAACACTAATTCTTTTGGATATTTCGCTGAATTTGAGATTTCTTTATAAAATTCGTTGCTTTTTCGGCGCATGCATTTTATAATGAGCGGGGAGGCGAGGATGATGGTATTTGATGAAAAGCTGTGTGTATCGGAAATCCGCAACATCGTATTTTATTCTCCGGAGCAGGGAGAACGATATTCCTATCCCGGCTGCCTGCCCACTTATGAGCTGCTGTACTACACGAAAGGCGAGGCATACTTGTATTTCGGTGGTAAGTCATTTCATGTAAAGTCGGGGGATGTGCTTTATCTGCCCAAGGGCATTCACAATGCCGAATATTCCGTTACGGTAAAGGAGAAGTTTGCTCTTTACAATATTTATTTTGACTGCAATGAGCCTTTGCCCAATGAGCCGCTTCGGATCCGCACCAAGTCCAAAGAGATCGAGTCCTTATATGAAAAGATGTATCGGGATTGGTTTTCCAAGCGGGACGGTTACCATTTTAAGATCATGCAGCGGTTTTATCGGTTGGCAGAGCTTTTACACAAAGAACAGCTTGGTTACAGCACTCCAACGAAAACAGCACTGTTGGCGCCTGCGGAGGCGTATATGAGCCTGCATTATTGCGATGCGGATTTTGATTATAAATGTCTGACAGATCAGACGGGACTTTCTTATTCTTATTTCAAAAAGCTGTTTTTTGATAAGTACGGCATGACCCCGGTGAAATATATTACGCATCTTCGTATTAACCGGGCCTGTGAGCTGTTGCAGACAAAGATGTTCAGCGTCACCAAGGTGGCGGAGCTTTGCGGATTTGATAATGTATATTATTTTTCCAATGTGTTTAAAAAGAGCAAAGGTATCAGCCCCAAAAATTATAGTGGATTATAAAGAAATTGCCCCACAGGCATGGCCTGTGGGGCTTGTTTTATGATTTGGATTACAGAGATCTGATTGAGTCAACAGGCTTTTTCTTGGCGGCCATGTAAACAGGGAAGAAGGTGGCCAGAACTGCCGTTACTGCCGCGATGGCGGTGAGTAACGCGAAAGAGCCAATGCCAAATACCAGCAAAGATGCGCCAAGGCCGGAGGCCATGGATTTGTTCAGCATGCTGCAGATAACGGCTGTGCCAACGCTGGAGAGTGCGATGCAGATCACGGCGATCACCGCAGATTCGGAGAAGAAGATCTTAAATACATCGTTGCTCTTGGCGCCCACTGCCCGCAGAATGCCAATATCCTTCCGCTTTTGGGAGATGGATACGGAGATGAAGTTGGAGAACAGCAGTGCCGCAAACACAGCCAGCACCAGGCCCACATACAGGAAGACCTGGGACAGGTTCTTAACCATTTCATCCACAGTTCTTAAAGTGTAAATAAAGGTGCTGGAGGGGGTCATGCGGGAATCGTCTGCGGCATAGGCCTCGCCGCTGTAAAGCTCCCACAGAGCATTGGTCTGAGCCTCGCTGTGGTCATAGGGAATAAATACCCGATTATACACGGCGTTTGCATCTTCCACATACTTGGTGGAGTATTCTTCGTAGTATTCCAGTGTGCTCTTCTGCAGATCCCACAGGGAAGTGTTGAGTGCATCGGATACATAAAGACGGGTTTCTCCGTACATGTCGGTGTCGTTATAGAAGCCAACGACCTGCAGCTCCTGCCGTTCGCCGATGGCGGTGCGAGTGTTGTTGTCAAACAGCTGGAAGATGACTTTCAGGTTGGAAAGCGTTTCACGATCCATACCGGATAGGATATCGGTGAGATAGGCTTTTTCTTCCGCTTCCGTAAAGGGAATAAAGGTATTGGTACCATCTTCCTCGTTATCTTCGTATACGCCGCCTTGGCTTAACTGCCAGCAGGCCTCTATTTTTTTGTAAAGGTCTTGGCGGATCGTTTCGTTATGCTCCCAGTTGATATTGGGATTTTCCTTATCCATTTCTTCGTACGGGCGCAGAATACTATTGTAATAGCTCTCAGCCATTTGGCAGAAACGGGATCTGGGAACAACAACCTGATTATCAGAAAGAACATCGGGTTTTTCCGTCAGGTAGTATGTACGGGTATCGTTTGCAAAGGAGGAGAGAGGAGCGTAGTAACCATTGCTGTATTCCGGGAATTGGTAACCGTCTTCATAAATATCTGCTATGCAGATGCTCTTATAGTAGGAATCGGAGGGCTTCCAGTAGCCGTAGCCGGAGGTCAGGTTATTCAGAGCCGCGTCGTTGACCAGGATCATGAAATGCAGACCGTCCGACAGATAGCTGTTCAGCTCAGAACGGAGGGAGGGGTTGGGATTGGCTTCAGAGTCCTTAAGAATATCGAATCGGGAAGAAATGACACCGCTGTCAAAAATGCCCGTGATCTTATAGGGTCTGCCATTGAGCATGATCTTAATGCCGATAATATCATCCGGGGAAGAAACCTCCACGGT
>JAZSFE010000036.1:0-7120 GCA_045532105.1 Faecousia sp. | reverse complement strand
GCTGCGCCATGTTCCTAAGGATGAGATCGACAAGAAGGTTAAGGAAGCTGCCGAGATCCTGGACATCACCCAGTACCTGGGCCGTAAGCCCAAGGCTCTGTCCGGCGGTCAGCGTCAGCGTGTGGCCATCGGCCGCGCCATCGTTCGTGACCCCAAGGTCATGCTGATGGACGAACCCCTTTCCAACCTGGACGCTAAGCTGCGTAACCAGATGCGTGCTGAGATCATCAAGCTGCGCTCCCGTATCAACACCACCTTCGTTTACGTTACCCACGACCAGACCGAGGCTATGACCCTGGGCGATCGTATCGTCATCATGAAGGACGGTTTCATTCAGCAGATCGGCACTCCCCAGGAAGTGTTCAATCATCCTTATAACCTGTTCGTTGCCGGCTTCATCGGTTCTCCCCAGATGAACCTGTTTGATGCTGAACTGATCAAGGTCGACGGAAAGTACGCTGTCCAGCTGGACAACACTACCGTAGTCCTGAGCGACGACAAGCAGGCTCGCCTGGCTGCCAACAATGTCGCTGAGCAGAAGATCACTCTGGGCATTCGTCCCGAGCACCTGGAACTGAACGATAGCGGCATCGAGTCCACTGTTGACGTTGCCGAGCTGATGGGTTCTTCCATCCACCTGCACATCTCCGCTATGGGCCGCGATATGGTGCTGATCATTTCCACCATGAACATGTCCCAGGCCGAGGTCGCTGCACTGTCCATGGGCGCCACTGTCCACTTTGGCTTTGCCGGCCACGTATGCCACGTTTTCAACAAGGAAACCGGCATCAATCTGGAAGCCTAAAATCATGCTTTTCTTGCGGGTCTGCCCGACGGCAGACCCGCTTCCTTTTTTATGGAAAAACGTCATTTTTCCTTGACAAATCACCGAAAAAATATTACCCTTTACTATGTATGCAGAGGCATATCAACAGGTAAAATTTGACCGGTCCTCCCTTGCCTTCGGCTTGTCCCGTAACATAGTTTCTGACCGGCCATATACTAAAGTACCCACGGAAATTTCCCGAAAAGGAGCACCCCTGCCATGCGCCAAAGCGGCATCTTAATGCATATCACTTCCCTGCCAGGCCCTTATGGGATCGGCACTCTGGGCGAACCCTCCCGGGAGTTTGTGGATTTTCTTAAACGTTCAGGTCAGAGTGCCTGGCAGATTCTGCCTTTAAACCCCACCGGCTACGGAGACTCTCCTTACCAGTCTAACTCCGCCTATGCCGGAAACATTTATCTCATTAGTCTTTCTCTTTTAATCGAAGAGAAGCTTTTGCTGCAGAGCGAAGTAGACTCTGTTTGCTGGGAAAATCAGGAGGATCGCGTTGACTTTGGCCTGATGTACCAAAACCGTGTATCGATCTTGCGTCTTGCCTATTCCCGTTTTACAGGCAGCGCAGAATTTGACGCTTTTTGTAAGGCCCAAAGCCACTGGCTATGGGACTATGCCTTATATACTGCACTGAAACAGCAGCACGAAGGTGCTCCCTGGTATGAGTGGGAAGACGGTTTGAAATTCCGGGATCCGGAAATAATTTGGCAGGCACGGCGCACGCTGAAAGACGAGATTCGTTTCCACTGCTTTTTGCAATATCTCTTTTTCCGGCAATGGAGTGACCTGCACAGCTATGCCAAAGAAAACGGCATTCGTATTATTGGCGATGTGCCTATTTATGTGCCGTATGACTCTGCCGATGTATGGGCAAACCCCGAATGGTTCCAATTGGACGCAGCCTTAACCCCAACACGGGTAGCCGGCTGCCCACCGGACGGTTTTTCCGAGGACGGCCAGCTATGGGGCAATCCCCTTTACCGCTGGGATCTTCTGAAAAAGGACGGCTACCGTTGGTGGCTAAACCGCCTGCGCGCCGCAGCGAATCTATATGATGTTGTTCGGCTGGATCATTTTCGTGGCTTCGAAGCTTACTGGTCCATTCCCTACGGCGACACCACCGCAAAAGGCGGAAAATGGGTCACCGGCCCCGGCCTCAGCTTTATTCAGACCATTCAAAAGGAACTCCCTGAACTGGAGCTCATTGCCGAAGATCTTGGCACACTGACGGACAGCGTCCTGGACCTTCGGGACACCTGCGGTCTTCCCGGCATGAAGGTGCTGATGTTTGCCTTTGACTCCCCCGAGCCATCGGACTATCTGCCCCATAACTGCATCCGCAACGCCATTTGCTATACCGGCACCCATGACAATATGACCACACGTCAGTGGTTCGATACAGCCTCTGCAGAGGCTGTGGACTATGCCACACACTACATGAATTTATCCGAAAATGAGGGCCTTGTTTGGGGCGTGATCCGCACAGCATTTTCTACCGCTTGTGATCTGTGTATCATCCCCATGCAGGATTACCTGGATCTGGGAAAGCAAGCCAGAATGAACTTCCCCGGCACGCTTTCCCAGGAAAATTGGTCCTGGCGTGCGCCAAAAAGCTATGCCAGCCCGGCGCTAACCAAAAAAATATATGCCTTGACCGCCCTTTATCATCGTCTTGTCCGCAAAAGCTGACGATTTTCCACTTTGTATGAACGGAGAACGAAACTATGAACATTGATTGCGTAAACATTTTGAAATGGACTGAGGCTCAGCTTAAGTACACCTATGATGTATCTTTGCAGGAAGCCACTGCCCAGGAGCTTCACGAAGCTTTGGGCCAAGCAGTGATGATGGCTGTTTCCGACCGCTGGAATCACGCGAAGCATACCCGTATGCATCAGCGTAAAGCCTACTATTTCTCTGCAGAGTATCTCATCGGCCGTCTCGTCTATTCCAACCTTTATAATTTAGGCATTCTGGACGAAATGAAGCAGCTCTTCGCTGAACGCGGTGTGGATCTGTCCATTTTAGAGGATGTGGAAGATGCCGCACTGGGCAACGGTGGCCTGGGCCGTCTGGCTGCCTGCTTCCTGGACAGTGCCGCCAGCTGCAACATCCCCCTTTCCGGCTATGGCCTGCGTTATAAGTTCGGTCTTTTTAAGCAGAGCTTTGACGAGCACGGCAGCCAAAAGGAAAATGCTGACGATTGGTCGAAATACGGCGACCCCTGGTCTTACCGTCGCTACAACCACACCGTTAAGGTTCACTTCCCCGACCATACCGTTCTTGCCGTGCCTTATGATGTTCCCGTTATCGGCTACGGAACGGACAATGTGGGCACCCTGCGCCTTTGGCAATGTGAAGCCGAAGAAGAGCTGGACTTTAACGCATTTAACGATCAGGACTACCTACGTGCTCTGACCCAGAAAAACAAGGCAGAGGACATTACCCGCGTTCTCTACCCCAACGACTCCACTTGGGAGGGTAAGCGTCTGCGCATTAAGCAGCAATATGTGCTTTCTTCTGCTTCCCTGCAGGATATGCTGCGCACCTACAAAAATTCTCACGGCACAGACCTGACCCATTTTGCAGATTTCTATGCCGTTCAGCTGAATGACACCCATCCCGCCATGTCTATCCCCGAGCTCATCCGCCTTTTGATGGTCGAAGGTATGGACTTTGATCAAAGCTTTGCCATTGCCCAAAAAACTTTCTCCTACACCAACCATACGGTTATGGGTGAAGCTCTGGAAAAATGGAACTTGGACCTGCTGCGCAGCGTTGTTCCCGAGATCGTGGACATTATCCTGCGCATTGACGAAAAGCTCCGCTACGAGCATCCCAATCTGTTCATCGTCAGAGACAACACTGCCCACATGGCCAACCTCAGCGTTTATGTGAGCAGCTATGTCAATGGCGTGGCAGAGATCCACAGCCAGATCCTGAAAGACGACCTGTTCCGGGATTGGTACGCAGTATTCCCCCAGCGTTTCCAGAACAAGACCAACGGTGTCACACCCCGTCGCTGGATGGGCCTGTGCAACCCGGAGCTGACGCAGCTCATCAAGTACCGCATCGGCGGTGACTTCCTGAAAGATCTTGACCGGCTGGCAAAGCTGAAGCCTATGATCGACGATGATATGGTGCGACAGTTCAATGCCATTAAGCGGCAAAAGAAAGAACAGCTGTGCAAGATCATTGCAGAAAAAGAGGGCGTGCAGCTTTCCCCCGACTTTATTTTTGATGTACAGGTCAAGCGTCTGCATGAATATAAGCGTCAGCTGATGAACGCACTGTCCATTGTGGACATTTACTTCCGGCTGAAAAACGGCGAATTGCCCGACTTCCAGCCCACCGCTTTTATCTTCGGTGCAAAGTCCGCACCCGGCTACTCCCGTGCCAAGGCCGTGATCCGCTATATTAACCGCATCGCCAAGATGATCAACAACGATCCGGATGTGGCCAACCGGCTGAAAGTTGTCTTTGTCCAGAACTATAACTGCTCCTATGCCGAGCATATCATTCCTGCAGCCGATATTTCCGAACAGATCTCCCCTGCGGGCACAGAAGCCTCCGGTACCGGCAATATGAAGCTGATGCTGAACGGCGCTGTCACCCTGGGCACTCTGGACGGTGCAAATGTGGAGATTGCCAAGGAAGCCGGCATGGAAAATGAGTATATCTTCGGCCACACTGTGGAGCAGATCAATCAGTGCCGGGACAGCTACTATGCCCGGGGCATTTATGACACAGACTGTCATCTGCACAGAGCCATTGACACTCTTGTGGACGGGACTGTCCCCACGGACGATGACCAGCGGGATCTGTACCACGCTCTGCTGGACGGCACACATTGGCACAAGGCAGACCACTACTTCGTGCTTCTGGATTACGCCTCCTATATCGATGCAAAGCTCCAGGCAAACCGGGACTATGCAGACCGGGTAAACTTCGGACGCAAGTGCCTGATGAACATCGCCAGCGGCGGAAAATTCTCCTCCGACCGGACCATCCGCCAGTATGCAGAAGAGATCTGGAACGTCACCCCCACTCAGCTCTAAAAGCCATACAAAAAGCTCCCACCTCTCGGTGGGAGCTTTTATTTATTGTTCGTCCTTGTGGCTGTCAAGCAGGGCTGTAGCAGAGCTGTCGCTGATTTCCCGGCCCTCCATACAGTCAGCAAACTGCTGACCGGTCATGGTCTCATGCTCCAGCAGGAACTGAACCACAGTCTTCAGCTTTTGCGCATCCTTCTTAAGGATCTCGCTGCAGTGGGCATAGGCCTTGTCGATGAGCAGCTTGACCTGCTCGTCAATGGTGCCTGCCACATTCTCAGAATAGCTCTTGGTCTTTTCGTAATCCCGGCCAATGAACACCTCGCTGTCGCTGAGGTAGCTCACCGTACCCAAAGCTTCACACATGCCGTATCTGGCAACCATATCCCTTGCAAGCTTGGAAGCCCGATCAATGTCGTTGGATGCACCGGTGGAAACATCCCCCAAAAACAGGGCTTCCGCAACACGACCGCCCAGCAGGCCAACGATCTGCTCATACATTTCATTACGGGTCATATGCGCAGAATCCTCTTGCGGCTGGCTCCAGGTCAGACCCAACGCCTGGCCTCTGGGAATGATGGAAATCTGCCGTACGGGGTCATGGGTGGGCAGATTGTACATCGCCACCGCGTGACCGGCCTCATGAATGGCCGTAAGCTTTTGATCCCGCTCCAAACGAACACGACTGCGCTTTTCAGGGCCAGCCACGACCTTCATCATGGCCTCGTTCAGATCTTTCATGGAAAGCACAGGACGATTTTCCCGAGCTGCCAAAATAGCCGCTTCATTCAAAAGGTTACTCAGATCAGCACCGGTAAAACCAACGGTGGACAACGCAACAAGCCGCAAATCCACATCTGCATCCAGTTTCTTGTTCCGGGCATGGACCTTCAAAATCTCCTCGCGGCCCTTAGCATCCGGTGCGCCAACATAGATCTGCCGATCAAATCTGCCGGGACGCAACAGTGCGGGGTCGAGAATGTCCGGGCGGTTCGTCGCCGCCAATACGATCACGCCTTCATTTTTAGTGAAGCCGTCCATCTCCACCAGCAGCTGATTCAAAGTCTGTTCCTTTTCATCGTGACCGCCGCCAAGACCGGAGCCGCGCTTACGGCCCACAGCGTCGATCTCATCAATGAAAATAATAGCCGGAGCGATTTTCTTTGCCTGCTCAAACAGGTCACGGACGCGGCTTGCGCCAACGCCTACATACATTTCCACGAAATCCGAACCGGAAATGGATAAAAACTGCACCCCCGCCTCGCCGGCCACAGCTCTGGCAAGGAGTGTCTTGCCGGTGCCGGGAGGGCCAACCAGCAGCAGACCATGGGGAATTCTTGCGCCAATGGCTCTGAATTTCTCCGGGTTGCGCAGGAAATCTACCACTTCCTGCAGCTCATGCTTTTCTTCATCTGCACCGGCCACATCGTCAAAGGTGACCTTTTTGCCATCGGGCATACCCAGAACCGTGCGGGCCTTTCCAAAGTTGCTCATGGCATTTCCGCCGCCCTGTGCTCTGCTCATGAGTATAAACCACAGCACCAAAAGCACAATGCCTACAATGATCAAGGGCAAGATCCAGTCGTAGGCGGAAGCTGCTTCCTCAGGCAGAAAATCATATGCCTCAAGAGTTCCTTCCTTCAGCTGCTTGGCAATGGTCTCCTGCATTTCCTGGCGGAAACTTTCTGGATCTGCCAAATTGCAGGTCAGCGTGGTTTTGCCGTTATAAGGCTCATGCAGCTGCATCTGTATCTGCTGACCTTGGACGACAAACTCTTTTACCTTTCCCTCTTCCAGCAGCTTTACGATCCTGGAATAGGGCAAGTCGTCCATGCCGCCACCAAAAAGTCCGGTGATCCAGGCAAACAGCAGACCCAGAATGACCAAGTAAATGACTAATGTGATAACGCTTCTTTTCTTCAAAATGGGGTTCTCCTTATTCGTACATTTCCGGCTTCAAAACACCCACATAGGGCAGATTCCGATAATGCTCATTATAATCCAGACCATAACCAACCACAAATACATTGGGCACTTCAAAGCCCACATAGTCTGCCTGCAGAGTGATACCCTCCTTGCGACGGGACGGCTTATCCAGCAAGGTGCAGATCTTCAAAGAGGCCGGCTCTTTTTCCATAAGATGCTTGTAAGTAAAATCAAGGGATGTACCGGTATCAAAAATATCCTCCAGAATCAGCACATGGCGGCCCTTGATATCCACGGACAC
>JAZSFE010000034.1:0-76158 GCA_045532105.1 Faecousia sp. | reverse complement strand
CAGAGCATTTGTTATTGAACGGCTGGGTGCGTTCCAGGCTGTTTGGGGCGTAGGTCTTCACATTAAGATCCCCTTTATTGACCGGGTGGCACGCCGGGTCTCTTTGAAAGAGCAGGTTTTGGATTATCCTCCTCAGCCTGTTATCACCAAGGACAATGTTACCATGCAGATCGACACAGTGGTGTACTTCCAGATCACAGATCCCCGGCTGTTTGCTTACGGCGTGGAGCAGCCCATGATGGCTATGGAGAATCTGACGGCTACCACTTTGCGTAATATCATCGGCGATCTGGAGCTGGATCAGACGCTCACCAGCCGTGACGTGGTCAATGTTAAAATGCGTGCCATTTTGGACGAAGCTACCGACCCCTGGGGCATTAAGGTCAACCGGGTGGAGCTGAAGAACATTCTGCCTCCTGCGGACATTCAGTCCTCCATGGAAAAGCAGATGAAAGCTGAGCGTGACCGCCGGCAGTCCATTCTGCAGGCAGAAGGTCAGAAGAAGTCTGCGATCCTGATCGCTGAAGGTGAGCGCGAGTCCGCGATTTTGAAGGCTGATGCGGAAAAGCAGGCGGCTATTTTGAAGGCAGAGGCAGAGAAGCAGGCCGCGATCCTGCGGGCAGACGGTGAGGCTGAGGCCATCCGTAAGGTGCAGCAGGCCATGGCGGATTCTTTGGAAATGCTGAATAAGTCTGCCCCCAACGATCAGGTGGTAAAGCTTAAGAGCATCGAGGCTATGGAAAAAGTAGCCAACGGCCAGGCGACAAAGATCATCATTCCCTCTGAAATGCAGGGTCTGGTGGGTCTTGCCTCCGGCATTGTGGAAGCAACCAAGAAATAAGGAAAGAACGAAAGCCACCGGCGGCAGCCGGTGGCTTTTTCTTGTTATACAGTTGTTTTTTCGCGGCGGCGCTTTTTCAGCTTATACAGCTCTTCCGCGGCCATGCGGGTCTTGGCGACCACATCTGCGCCCTTGGGGAAACAGTAATACAAAGCGTCGTGATTGCCAATGCAGATCACATCACCGATCTCATACCAATAATAATCGGAGTATAGGCCATAGCAGGCAAGGGGGCCTTGCTCATACAGCAGCTTTCCCTGGGGGTCAGTGAGTCGGAAACCGTCAACGGTATGGGTCAGGTGGCCCGGGCCCACCATATAAATTGCTTTGTGGTTGACCATGATGCCGATATCCACATCCCGGTCCAGCAGATAACTGCCGTCTTCCAGCTCCTTGCGCACGGCATCCCGCTCCCAGGCATACCAATCGGGGATATGGGAAAATTCCGTTTCGCCGCTTAGCGCTTTCAGCTCGCCCAGCTCGGTGAGCTCCCACTGCTTGCCGCAGGCATGACAGGTGAGCAGAGTACCCTGGCCTTCCATGGAGGATTCTGCACCGCAGTGCGCACATTTATATAGTATGCGGTTCAGGCCCGTGGCCCGGAAAGGCTCGCTTATGCGGACGCCGTTATCTTTCTGCCATGCAAAGTTGTCAAAGGAAAAAGCTTCATCCAGAAGGTCATCCAGCTCTGCCACAGAGAGGTTTTTGATCTCCTCGGCGGTGGCAAGACATTTTACATGAGCGGTGACCTTTACCTTGCGCTTGCGCAGGCCGTTGTACAGGGGATCCCGGGCAAAAGCGCCTTGGGTGATGACTGTGACCACCGGCACACCCAGCTTTTTCAAGAGCACGCCCATTTTTCGGGGCAGGGCAGTGGCGGTTCCGTCAAAGGAGTAGCTTGCTTCGGGGTACATGAGCACGCTGGCGCGCTTTTCTTGCAGCATATAGGAAATGTCCCGGATCAGCGTAACATCGCTGACGAACTTTTGCGTGGGGATACATCCCAATAGACGCATAAGCCAGGGCTTGCCCACAAATCCGTCGCTGGTGCAGACGATGCCGTAGGGGTTGGGATAAAAAATGCGGGATGCGATCATCAGATCCAAAAAGCAGGAGTGGTTCATGAGAATGAGGCAAGGCTGTTTGCCGACTTTTTCCATTCCCTCAGTGGTATAGCGAAAACGGGTTGCCAGCAGATCCGGGATCGCGGCGATGCGTATTACGGTTTGCAGCAGGAAATTGGGGTGTAAAGGTTTTTTGTGCTTTGCCCGGGGCATTGCCATGACCTGCTCATAGGTTTTGGCAGAAGTTTTTATCTTCATAGTAAGGCCCGTCCTGTCCTGTATGTTTTGTTGAATACAAAAACAGTTTACCACAGACGATTTGAAATTGCAAGAATACCTGAGGCAAAGGAAGAAGCTGCGTTATTTAGAAAACCAAGTGTGACCATACAATATATAATAAGAAAACGCAGAATTATCGATCTGTGCATTTGTGGCAGATTCCGTTTGCGGAATACAAGGGCGGAGAAAATGTGTTTTACACAGGGACGAGATGGGTGAAATTGTGCAACTTTACCAAAAAGTGAAAGAATATGAAAAGAAATTTGACAATAATAACGACAAGAAAAAGCGACTTTTTTTGTTTTTACGGTTGATTCCCGGAAAAAAGTATGATATAATCCCCCTATATTATCTCCGAGAATCCACCGTGAGCGCACAAATTTCCGTCACAGCGGGATTTTGAAGCGTTCCGGGATTTGTGGCGATATATTTTCGGTTCTAACTGTTGCATAACAGTGGAATATATCTTATTTGGAGGGAAAACTATGAAAATGAAGAAACTGGTTGCTCTTCTGCTGGCTGTCTGCCTGATCGGTTCCTTGGCAGCTTGCGCTCCCAAGAGCAACGAAGAGGACAACACTGTTGCAGTGTACGTTGATCCTTATAAGGATATTTACGACGAAGTTTCCACTGCTGTCTATGATGTTGTTCTGGGCGAGTTCTATGACTACTACCAGGCTGCAATGGCAGAAAAGGACGTTGCAACCCGTTACGCTCTGATGGCTATTGCCGAGGCTAAGCTGCTGGGCGCTGGCGTGTTCCTGCCCACCACCTCTCAGGGCGGCAACTACGCTATGACTAAGGTTGCTCCTTACACCAATACCCCTGTTCTGTTTGGTAACGATACTTACCGTTTCCATGACAGACTCGTCACCGCTGAACCCATCAAGGCAGAAGACATTGCTGCTATGAAGACTAAGTGGGTTGAGTGTGTTGCTGACGACGCACAGGACTACGAGACTTGGGTTAAGGGCTATCTGGCTTCCAAGGGCTACACTATCGAAGATACCGCTACCTTCTACTTCGACGCTGATCCCACTTACTGGGACGTTCTGGAAACCTCTTACGCTGCTGACTCCGAGATCCTTGTTCAGACCTATGACGGCCTGATTGAGTACGATATGGAAAACCAGGCCAAGCCCGCTCTGGCTCTGAGCTACACCGTTTCTGAAGACGGCCTGAAGTACACCTTCAAGCTGCGTCAGGGTGTGAAGTGGGTTGACAACCAGAACCGTGAGGTCGCAGACCTGACCGCTGACGACTTCGTCGCCGGTATGCAGCACATGATGGACGCCAAGGGCGGCCTGGAATACCTGGTCTGCGCCGGCTGTGCCAACATTGTTAATGCTGATGCATATGTTGACGGCGACATCACTGACTTTACTCAGGTCGGTGTTAAGGCTCTGGATGACTACACTGTCGAGTACACTCTGACCGAGCCCACTTCTTACTTCCCCACCATGCTGGGCTACGGCGTGTTCGCTCCCATGAGCCGTTCCTACTATACCTCTATGGGCGGTAAGTTCGGCACTGAGTACGACAACACCGCTGAGACCTACCTGTACGGCAAGGGCCCCGACTCCATCGCTTACTGCGGTCCTTACGTTATCACCAGCTTCACTTCCAACAACTCCATCGTTCTGGCTGCTAACGAGTCCTACTGGAACGCTGGCAACAACAACCTGAAGTCCTTCACCTACATGTACACTGACGGCACTGACCATCAGAAGATGTATGACGATTTCTTCAACAATGTTGTTGACACTTTGGGCATGACCACCGAGCGTGTTACCATCGCTAAGGAAAAGGGCACCTTCGACACCTATGCTTACGTTTCCGACACCGATGCTACCACCTACTGTGGCTTCTTCAATCTGCGCCGTGCTGCTTTTGCTAACGCTAACGATACTTCCGTCGGTGTCTCCACCAAGACTGCTGACCAGATCCAGCGCAGCAACCTGGCTATGCTGAACCAGCATTTCCGTCTGGCTCTGGCTATGTCCATTGACCGCGGCACTTACAACGCTCAGTCCGTTGGCGAAGAGCTGAAGTACAACTCTCTGGTCAACTCCTACACCCCCGGTAACTACGTCAACCTGCCTTCCGCAGTGACTGTTGAGATCAACGGTGTTGAGAAGACCTACAATGCTGGTACTATGTACGGCCAGATCGTGCAGGATCAGTTGGATGCTGACGGCATCGCTCTGAAGGTTTGGAACGGCACCGCTTCCACCGGTTTCGACGGCTGGTACAGCAAGGAGAACGCTGCTAACGAGCTGGCAAAGGCTATCGTTGAGCTGATGGCTGCAGGCGTTGTGATTACTCCTGAGAATCCCATCTACATCGATCTGCCCGTTCGTGGCGACAGCACTGTCTCCAAGAACCAGAAGAATGTTATGAAGCAGTCCATCGAAGAGGCTTCTGCCGGCTGCATCAAGGTCAACCTGGTTGAGTACGCTACTCGTGACGAGTACCTGGCTGCTACCTATCGTTTCAACGTTGGTTCCGATGCGAACTACGACCTGAACGACGGTTCCGGTTGGGGTCCCGACTACGGTGATCCTTCCACCTACCTGGGCACCATGCTGCCTGACTATGCTGGCTACATGACCAAGTCTCTGGGTATCTTCTAATTCGAATAGAAACAATAAATTAAGGAGGATGGGCGAATTTTCGCCCATCCTCCCGACTGGCTATTTTGATAAAATACGATTTTGTAGGAAATGCTGCCCTCAGTGTTCCTTGCGGTTAGGATTTATTCTGCCAGGAATGCTAAGGGCAGTGTTCTCTACAGCTAGGATATTTCTATGAGATATGTGTTATCCTAAGAGACAAGACGAAGGAGACTGATTATGACAAAGTATTTAATTAACAGAATCCTCCGGGCATTGCTGTCTGTTGTTCTGGTTATCGCAGTAATCATGATCATGATTTATGCGCTTCTGGATCGGGAGGCTATCTTTGCCAGCGATCCCAACTATCCCAAAATGTTGCTCAATAAAAAAGAAGTTTATATGATGCAGCAGTGGGAACGGTTCGGGTATGTGGATTATATTCCTTTTGCGGACTATCTTAAAGAAGAGGTAAAAGCCGGAAATATAACCCAAGAGGAAGCGGATTCTGGCGCTAAAATTGGCGCAACTGCATCGAAAGACAGCACCGAGACAAAGAAGCTGGTGGACGCCTTTACTAAAAAGTACGATGGCGTTGACGGCTATAAGGTGGTTCGCCTTCCCGGCTCTCTGCGTGCCGGTTCTGTTCAGTATAAGGATGGCGGACAGCCTTATTTGTATGCATATAGGGATGTTCCGCTTATTAAGCGCTTGATTAGCTATTTTACCGGCCTGATTCAGGTTGACAATATCCACAAAGTGGAGGATATTACCGGTGAACGTGGCTTGACCTTTACCTGGTATGACCCTGCTTATGGCGGAGAAAAGTTCTCTCCCGCTATTATGGGTAACGGCACCAACCATAAGTATTTGCTGTATTTTGATGATACTTTCCCCTATATTCATCAGAATCTTGTGACCATCAGCCTGGGTGTTTCCTATTCTGTTAATAACGGCATTGATGTTTTCAATACTATGACAGATGCACAGGGTCCCCAGAAGATCAGCACAGTGACCTATCCTTCCGGTGTTACAGAGAATACTGCGGACGATATTCACTCTCTGATTCACATTTCGGGCACAAAAGATGCAAATCCGCTGAATCAGAAATACTATGTTGACGATTATACCGGAACGACTACAGCAAAAACCGGTATGTCTCAGATGGGTTACTCTTTTGCCATTGGTATTATTTCTGTAATTCTTGCCTATTTGCTGGCAGTGCCGCTAGGCGTTTTGATGGCCCTGAATAAGGATAAGTTTATTGATAAGCTGGGCACATTCTATATCATCTTTATTATGGCTGTGCCTTCCTTGGGCTATATCTTTATTTTCCGCGCCATTGGTAGCTCCATGAAGCTGCCGACCACATTCAATATGCAGATCCCCACATGGACCATGTATGTTCTGCCTGTGATTTCTTTGGCCCTGCCGTCTGTTGCCAACCTGATGAAGTGGCTGCGACGGTATATGATCGACCAAATGAACTCCGATTACGTCAAGTTTGCCCGTAGTGGTGGCTTGTCTGAAGGTGAGATTTTCTCCAAGCATATCTTGAAGAATGCGATTATTCCTGTGGTGCATGGCATTCCCGGCAGCGTGCTGGGTGCATTGACCGGCGCGATCATCACCGAGCGCGTGTATCTTGTGCCCGGTATCGGTAATGTTTTGACCGAGGCTATCAACAAGTATGATAACGGTGTTATCGTTGGTGTTGCACTGTTTTACGCGCTGTTGTCCGTAACTTCCTTTATCCTTGGTGATATTTTGATGGCTGCTATGGATCCCAGAATTTCCTTCACATCGAAAGCGAGGTGACACACTATGGCAGATAATCTGATCAATCTGGACAAATTCAATCTTTCTGAAGAAGAATTGTTCGCACCTGTAGATCAGGACGAACGTGCTTCCGAGCGAATTACCGCTCCCAGATATTCTTACTGGCGCAGTGTGTTCCGCGTGTTCTTCCGCAAGAAGATCAACATCATCGTGTTGGCTTTGCTGGCTGTGCTGATTGTGTTCTCCTATGTGTATCCTGCGGTGATCGGTTATGATGCGACCGTGGATCCGTATGTGAACCTGAAAGACGGCAGTGCAACCCATTTGAAGCCGGAAGCGGCGATCGAGAAATTTGGTTTTGACATTAAGTGGATCCTGGGTACCGGTGCTGCCGGTCAGTCCACCTTTGATGCTATTTGGTATGGTTCCAGCATTTCTATTTCTCTGGCGTTTATCTGTGCGGCGATCAATATGCTCCTGGGTGTTGCCATTGGCGCAATTTGGGGTTTTAGCCGTAAATTCGACATTATTATGACGGAAGTGTACAACGTTATCGCCAATGTGCCTTACGTTTTGCTGATCTCCGTTATCGTGTTGATCATGTCCGCCTCTTTCTGGTCCATGGTCTTTGCGCTTACTATTACCGGCTGGATTGCCATTGCTTATTTTATCCGTACCCAGGTCATTATCATTCGTGACCGTGAGTACAATCTGGCATCCCGCTGCCTGGGTACTCCTTTGACCCGAATTGCAACCAAGAACATTCTGCCCTTTATGACCTCTGTAATCGTCACCTTGGTGGCAACGGAGATCCCCAGCTACATTTCTTACGAAGTGTTCCTGAGCTATATCGGTATGGGTCTGAGCGATATGTCCTTGGGTAAACTGATCGAAGCAGCCAAGAGTGCCATGGTCACTCCCGGTTGGGAATTCGAGTTCTGGAGCCCCATCGCAGTTGCATCTATTATTGCCGTGGTGCTTTATTTGGTTGGTCAGAATTTGGGCGATGCCTCTGACCCCAGAACCCATATGTAAGGGGGTAGCACTATGGAAGATAAAAAAGTATTGCTTTCCATCCGTGATCTGGAAGTGAAATTCCGTGTGCGTGGCAGAATCCTTACGGCCATTCGCGGTGTGGACCTTGACATTTATGAAAATGAATCCATCGCCATCGTGGGCGAGTCCGGTTCCGGCAAGTCCGTATTTACCAAGACGTTTGCCGGCATGCTGGATTCCAATGGCTTTATCAATCGCGGAAGCGTTGTTTTCAGCGATGAGGAGCTGGCCGATACCTCTGTGGTGATGAAGAATTCCGATTGGAATTGGGTGCGCTACTGCCATAAGGAGCTGAACCATTATTCCAAGCTGGAGCTGGGCGCGGACATTTACCGCAAGCTTTTGGCTCTGGAGGAACAGAAGAAGGCAAAGGCCGGCCTTACGGACCAGGAACGTCAGGACATTGATACAAAGATCGACGATCTGACCTTTAAGAAGGTCGAGGCTGAGAACTTCAAGCTGACGGTAGACCCCAAGGAAAAGCAGCGCATTAAGGAGATCTCTGCAGAGATCTCTGAGTTGGAAAAAGAACTCAAGGCGCTGAAGGCACAAAAAGTGCAGCTGGAAAAGGCCCATCGGGCTGCTGCTGCCAAGGATGCTGAGTATCTGGCACAGTACAATGCCCAGCGTGCGGAACTGAAGGCACAGTATGCCGCTGCCATTGCCGGCGAGGTCTCTGCTCAGACCGTTGCGCGCAACGACATTCTGGCTAAGGAGATTTACCTCTCTGTTGGCAGATTTGGCTACCGCGCCCGTATCCGCAATCTGAAGAAGCTGTTGGCCGCATTTAAGAAGGCCATGACTTTGGGCATTGATCTTGATAATGATACTGAGCGCAACGGTGTCTTTGATACCGTAGTATTCCGTGTTCGTTATCTGGATGAGACGGAGAATAAGCTTCACGGCACTTGCATTTTGAACCTGGCAAAGATCCAGTACTCTAAGGACTGGACGCAGATCCGTGGCGGTAAGATCGCTACGGTGTTCCAGGATCCTATGACTTCTCTGAACCCCATCATTACCATCGGCAAGCAGATCACTTCCATCATTTTGAAGCATCAGAATTGCTCTGAAATTGAGGCTCGTGAGCGCGCGCTGATCCTGATGAAGAAGGTTGGTATTCCCAATGCGGAGAACCGCTTTGACGATTATCCCTTCCAGTATTCCGGCGGTATGCGTCAGAGAATCGTTATTGCCATTGCATTGTCCTGTCAGCCCAAGATCCTCATCTGTGATGAGCCCACAACCGCGCTGGACGTGACCATTCAGGCGCAGATCCTGCGTCTGCTGAAGGACCTGCAAAAGGAATTTGGATTTACCATCGTGTTTATTACACACGACTTGGGCGTGGTCGCAAATATCGCTGACCGTGTGGCTGTTATGTACGCCGGTCAGATCGTGGAGCTGGGTAATGTGGAGGAGGTCTTCTATGACCCCCGGCATCCCTACACCTGGGCGTTGCTGTCCTCTCTTCCGCAGCTGGCACAGCGCAATACCAAGCTGTATTCCATTACCGGTACGCCTCCGTCACTGTATAATGAGATCGTAGGCGATCCTTTTGCACCCAGAAATCCCTACTGCCTGAAGATCGATACTTTGATGGATTCCCCCATGTTCCAGGTTACTGATACACATTTCGCAAAGACTTGGATGCTGGATCCCAGAGCGCCTAAGATGGAGAAACCCGAGATCATTCAGGACATCCATGAGAAGCTCATGCGTGCATTTAACATTTAGGAGGCAATGGCTGTGAGTAAAAAAGAGCTGAAAACAACAAAACAGTCCCATTTGCCGGAGCATGGCCCTGTAGATGAATGCGGCAGAGAGATTTTGCTGTCCCTGAGAAATGTGGACATTACCTTCGGAAAGGGCGATAATGCCGTCCGCGCTGTAAAAAATGCATCCTTCGATATTTTTAAGGGTGAGACCTTCTCTTTGGTAGGTGAGTCCGGTTCCGGTAAGACTACCATTGGCCGTGCGGTGATCCGGGTCAATCCTTTGGCCAAGGGTCAGATTCTGTACAAGGGTGTGCCGATTAGCGGTAAAGTTCCCCGCAGCTTGGATCGGGAAGTTATCCGGAATATCCAGATGGTCTTCCAGGATCCTGCCGCATCTTTGAATGAGCGCGCTACGGTGGATTATATTATTTCTGAGGGCCTGTATAACTTCCATCTTTATAAGGACGAGGCTGACCGTGTTGCCAAGGTTGAGAATATTGTGGAGGAAGTAGGTCTGTTGCCCGAGCATCTGACCCGTTACCCCCATGAATTTTCCGGTGGCCAGCGTCAGCGTATCGGCCTTGCCAGAGCCATGGTCATGGATCCCGAGCTGGTTGTGGCGGATGAGCCTATCTCTGCTCTGGACGTGTCCATTCGTGCCCAGGTTCTGAATCTTCTGAAGAAGTTCCAGGAAGAGCGCGGTACTACCTATCTGTTTATCGCGCATGACCTGTCCATCGTGCGGTTTATTTCCGACCGTATTGCAGTTATTTACAAGGGCGATATTGTAGAGATCGCCACTGCAGAGGAATTGTTTGATTATCCTTTGCATCCTTATACCCGTTCGCTGATTTCTGCAATTCCCATCCCCGATCCTAAGCTGGAGAAGAACAAGGTGTTGTTTACCTACGATCCTTCCGTTCATGATTACAGTGAGGATAAGCCGGAATTGGTTTGCATCGGTCATGACCACTATGTGTTTGGCAACAAAAAGGAAATCGAGGAATATCAGGCTGTTCGTGAGAAGAATGTTCCTTTGAAGACGATTACCATTTGCGAGGACGCAGAGGTTACGGAGCGTCAAAGTTCTGAGGAAGAGAATGTGTCCCACGAGTCGATTCTGGATGCACCTATCCACGATACTGGCAGCGCATGGTATAAATTCCTGTCCTTCCTGTTGCCTGTTCCCGGTCTGATCGCAGGTTGGATCTTTAAGAAGAAGCACTATATCCGCAACTTTAAGGCTTGTATGAAGGGTGCTATCGCCGGACTGATCACGATCGGTGTGGTGTTGGCTCTGTTTGGCCTGCTGTTGTTGTCTGCAGTGCTGTAACGAATGTAAAACGGCACCTCTAAAAACCGAAAGGCTTTTAGAGGTTGCTGCTTTTTTGGAGCGATTATGAGAAAAAACACCAGAAGAAATTATGATCCCCCGCTGCCTCCTGTGAAGAAGATCCAGGTAAGCGATAAACACCGCAAGCCAAAATTGATATTGATCGTGGTGCTTTTGGCTTTGGGCTTGACGCTTATTGTGACGAGCGTTGTGGGCATGCTGAAGGTTGAGCCGGGCTGGATCACTGTCCAGGTAAGCACCTCTCCCCAGGAAAGCTGCAATGGCGACTTTCTGTTTCAGTATTATCTCGGGGCAGGAGACCGGGCGGCGAATTTGGAGCGGCAGCAGCTGACGCAGCTGTATGCTGATGCAACAAAGACTGCGTTTGAGATCTTCCACGAGGGTCAGTTATTTGATGGCGTAAACAATGTTTGCTATCTTAATCAGCATGTGAATGAAGCGGTGCAAGTGCCTCAGGTGTTGTATGATGCCTTTGCACTGTTGGAAGAGCACGAAAATCGTGCGTTGTTTGCTGCGCCGCTGTATCGGGAGCATATCGCTCTTTGCCTCAGTGATCTGGATGCTGTTGCCCAAAACTATGACCCAACCAAGAATGCACAGCAACAGGAGTATTTTACTGAGGTGTTGGCGTTTACCAATGATGAGTTGGCTGTTTCTCTGGAACTGCTGGGTGACAATCAGGTGAAGCTTTGTGTTTCCGATGCATATTTGCAATTTGCGCAGACCCATGAGATTACAGAATTTATCAACTTCTATTGGATGAAAAACGCATTCATTGCGGATTATTTGGCGGAGACTTTGGTCGCTGCGGGATATACTAACGGCATTATCAGCAGTTTCGACGGATTCAGCCGCAATTTGGATGTGTCTGCCCAGAACTACCGCATGAACTTGTTTGATCGGGTAGGGGAAGATGTGTATGTTGCCGGAGCGCTGGAATATAGTGGGGCAACGGCGTTTGTTTCTTTGCATAGCTATCCTATGAGCGAGCTGGCTGTACAGCAGTATTACACCTGGAGCGACGGATCTGTGACTTCCTGCCATATTGATCCTGCAGACGGCAGGAACAAAACAGCGGCAAATGATTTGCTGGGGTATTCTAAGGCCCTTGGCTGCGCGGAAATCTTGTTGGAACTGTTTCCTGCGTATGTGGCGGAAACGCTGGATACGCAAGTCCTGGAGGCAGCAGAGGCTCGGGATGTGCACAGCATATATTGTGCAAGCGGAAAGATCTATTGCAGTGATGCGGCCACCGTACTGGTGGATATTTACAGCAACAGTGCTATAAGTTATGAAAGAGCTTAAAATAAAATCTGCCATGGAGCAACGCTCCATGGCAGATTTTTGTTGTTTCTTAACGATTAGCCAAATACGCTCAGCAGGAAGCCTGCGGCAATGGCAGAGCCGATAACACCGGCTACGTTGGGGCCCATGGCATGCATGAGCAGGAAGTTGGAGGGGTTGTTCTTCTGGCCAACGGTGTTTGCTACACGAGCAGCCATGGGAACAGCGGACACGCCCGCAGAACCAATGAGGGGGTTGACCTTGCCCTTGGTCAGCTTGCACATCACCTGGCCGCCCAGCAGACCGCCGGCGGTGGAGATACCAAATGCCACAACGCCCAGCACCACGATCTTCAGAGTTTCTACAGTCAGGAAGGTAGAACCCACCATGGTAGCGCCCACGGAGGTGGACAGCAAAATGGTAACGATGTTCATCAGTGCGTTTTGAGCAGTGTCGGACAGACGGTCAGTGACGCCGGTCTCCTTAAACAGGTTACCCAACATCAGGCAGCCGATCAAAGGAGCGGTGTCCGGCATCAGCAGGGCCACAAAAATGGTAACCACAATGGGGAATACGATCTTCTCAGACTTAGACACATTGCGGGTCTGAACCATCTTGATCTTCCGCTGCTCGGCAGTGGTCAGCAGGTTCATAATGGGAGGCTGAATCAGGGGGATCAGCGCCATGTAGGAATAGGCTGCCACGGCAATCGCGCCCAGCAGATGGGGAGCGAGCTTGGAGGTCAGGAAGATGGCGGTGGGGCCGTCAGCACCACCGATGATGCCGATGGAAGCGGCTTCTGTGCCGGTAAAGCCCAGCAACACAGCACCAAAGAAAGCTACGAATACGCCCAGCTGTGCAGCAGCGCCCAGCAGCAGGCTCTTGGGGTTAGACAGCAGAGGGCCAAAGTCGGTCATAGCGCCAACGCCCATAAAGATCAGACAGGGGTAGATAGAAGTTTTAACGCCGATGTAGAAGAAGTCCAGCAGGCCACCTTCCCGCAAAATAGCACCGTAGCTATGGTACAGGGGGTTGCCGGGTTCCATAAATGCGTCCCACAGTTCCTGGTGGAACAGGCCGCCCAAAGGCAGATTGGTCAGCAGACAGCCGAAGGCAATGCCTACCATCAGCAAGGGCTCAAACTTCTTGACAATGCCTAAGTACAGCAGTACGCAGGCGATGGCGATCATCACCAGGTTCTGCCAGCCACCGGTGGTAAAACCGGAAGACAGTGCGGCAAAGCCGGAGGTTTCCCAGAGGCCCAGAAGGATCTCACCAATTTTTTCCATTGGTCAGCCCTCCTTACGCGATCACGACCAACACATCACCGGTGTTGACAGAAGCACCCTTGGAGGTTGCCACCTGAGCGACAGTGCCGCTCTTGGGAGCGTAGATCTCGTTTTCCATCTTCATAGCTTCCAGCACCACCAGCAGCTCGCCTTCTTTAACAGTCTGTCCGTTCTGAACATTGACCTTCAGAATGGTGCCGGGCATGGGAGCGGTAACAGCTTCGCCGGCTGCGGTAACAGCGGGAGCGGCAGCCACAGGAGCAGCAGCGGCTACGGGGGCAGCAGCTGCGGGAGCAGCTACAGGGGCAGCGGGAGCGGAGGGCACAATGGCTTCGTACTCATCCAGCAGCATGGCCTTACCGGCCTCGACCTCTACCTCATAGGTACGGCCGTTAAGAGTTACTTTATATTTCATGTTATTTCTCCTCCTTGATGGAAATGAAACGCAGTTCGTTCAGGGGTTTGCCCAGCTTATCGGCTACGATGGCCATGACCATAGCGGCAGTCTTGGGCTCCACATCGTGAAGCTTCAGTTCACCGGCAGTACCGGGAGCTTCGGGGATCACAGGGGCAACGGGTTCGGCAGCAGGTGCAACGGCCACGGCAGCCTTTTTCTTGTTTTCAGCAGCCACGAAGATCTTGCCCATGATCGTGATTACGATCATCAGCAAAATAATGCCGAAGAACACCACGGCGTAGCCTAACAGAGCATACAGGCCTGCTTCGCCTACATCCATCTTGAACCAGCCCTGATTTACAGCAGCGGCAGCAAGAATATTCATTGTTGTGCCTCCTTATGCTTCTACGATGGAGTAGGTGCAAACATTCTCTTCCTTAGCCTTGCGGTCTTCCAGGAACTTCTCGGCCAGGTTGGGGAATGCGATGTAGCTCAGCACATCCTCGTCGCTCTTGGCAAGATCGCCCAGCTTTTCCCGGGTGGCTTCCACAACGGGCTCAAGGGTGTCAGCATAGCGACCGGTGAGGGGCTGCTCGTCGCCCAGGATCATCTTCTGGATCTCGGGATCGATGGGAGCGGGGGTACGGCCGTATTCACCGCGGCAGTAAGCCTTGATCTCCTTGGAGACCTTCTTGTAGCGCTCGCCCTGGAGCACATTGGTTACGGCCTGCACGCCAACCATCTGGCTGGTGGGGGTGACCAGAGGGGGATAACCCAGATCCTTACGAACCTTGGGAGTCTCGATCAGAGCCTCGTCAAACTTATCCAGCGCATTCATCTGCTTCAGCTGAGCCAGCAGGTTGGAAAGCATGCCGCCGGGGATCTGATAGGTCAGGCACTGGGTGTCGGTAGCCATGGACTTGGGCATCAAAGTGCCGTCGGCCACAAACTCGTCGCGAATGCCCTTGAAGTAGTCAGCCATTGCCTTGGTGGCGTTGTCATCCAGATCCACCTGGTAACCCAGCTGACGCAGAGCGTAGGCCAGAGTCTCAGTGGCGGGCTGGCTGGTGCCGCCGGAGAAGGGGGAGATGGCGGTGTCGATGATGTCCACGCCGGCTTCCACTGCCTTCAGATAGGTCATGAAAGCAAGACCGGTGGTGGAGTGGGTGTGCAGGTCGATGGGCAGATCCACAGCGTCCTTAATGGCGGAAACCAGATCGTAAGCTTCCTGGGGACCCATGATGCCGGCCATATCCTTAATGCAGATGGTGGAGGCGCCCATTTCCTTCAGCTCCTTGACCATCTTCACATAATTTTCGTGAGTGTGCACGGGGCTGGTGGTGTAGGAGATCGTACCGGAGGCGATAGCACCGGCATTCACAGTAGCTTCCATAGCCACCTTCAGGTTATTTACGTCGTTCAGAGCGTCGAAAATACGGATGATGTCCATGCCGTTTTCCACAGCCTTCTTGACGAACAGCTTTACAAAATCATCGGGGTAGTGGGAGTAACCCAGAACGTTCTGACCACGCAGCAGCATCTGCAGCTTGGTGTTGGGGGCAGCAGCGCGGATCTTGCGCAGACGCTCCCAGGGATCTTCGTTCAGGTAGCGCAGGCAGACGTCAAAGGTAGCGCCGCCCCAGCATTCGATTGCGTAGTAGCCGGCCTTATCGATGGTCTCGAGCATGGGCTCGAACTTCTCGAAGGGCAGGCGGGTTGCGATGAGGGACTGGTTTGCATCACGCAGAACAGTCTCTACAAACTGAACTTTTTGTGCCATAGTATATATCTCCTTTTTAAATAATTACTCTGTAAAAAATCTGTTGATCACAACCGTGGTCAGTGTGATAATGCCCACAACAGCGAAAATTACCAGCATGCCGGTGCCCATATATTTCAGGTTCTCCACAAAATTGAGAGGCTGAAAGGAAATCTGCGCTGCGGTCTCTTCCGCGACTGTTAAAACATTTTCCATATCCATAGCATCAGCCTCCGATCAAGTAAGAGAAAATGTTAAGGATAATTCCGCCTGCGATAACCGAGGCGATCTGTCCGGAAACATTAACACCGATAGAGTGCATCAGCAAATGGTTCTGGGGATCTTCGGTCAGAGCCATTTTGTGTACGATTCGGCCGGACATGGGGAAAGCGGAAATGCCAGCCGCACCGATCATGGGGTTTATTTTGTTCTTGGAGAACAGATTTAGAAATTTCGCAAACAGCACACCGCCGGCGGTATCTACAATAAACGCGATCAGACCCAGGCCCATGATGATCAAGGTATCCCATTTCAGGAACTGCTCCGCGGTCATGTTAAATGCCACGGAAAGGCCCAGGAAAATAGTGATCAGGTTTGCCAGTACGTTTTGCGCGGTGTCGGAAAGCGAGTTAAGCACACCACATTCCCGGATCAAATTGCCGAACATCAAAAATCCGATGAGGGCGGTTGCCTGGGGAATCATGGCGGAAGCTACGATGGTAATCATGATGGGGAAGAAGATCCGGGTGCGCTTGCTTACAGACTTTTGTTCGTAAGGCATGCGGATCCTGCGTTCTTTTTTGGTGGTCATGGCTTTGATCACCGGCGGCTGGATCAGAGGAACCAGCGCCATATAGGAATAGGCAGCTACAGTAATCGCACCTTTGTAATTTGAACCCAAGGTGTTGGCAACGGCAATGGAGGTAGGCCCGTCAGCAGCGCCGATAATGGCGATAGAGGCGGCATCCCGCAAATCGGGGAAGAACATGCTTGCCATGCAAAGGGTGAAGAAGATGCCGAACTGGGCGGCAGCGCCGAAGAGCATCAGCTTGGGGTTGGTCAGCAGAGGGCCAAAGTCGATCATTGCACCAATGCCGATAAACAGCAGCAGGGGGAAAAGTTCGTTGCCGATGCCTGCGTGGTACAGAGTGTTGATGGGGCCGGCCAGAGCGTCGGAAAGGGGAATGTTGACCAAAATTGTGCCAAAGCCCATGGGCAGCAGCAGGGAAGGTTCCATTTTCTTGACGATGGCCACATAGATCAGCAGACAGCCGATCAGGATCATGACCACATGGGGCCAATCAAACCGCAACAGGTTCTCATATAAAATATCCATTATGCACCCTCCTGTGGTTCAGCGAGACGATAGATGATCGCCTGCGCGGAGGGGGATGCAAGGATGTCGTCGGGAGTGAACTGAAAAACAGTCATTCCTCGACCTCCTTAATGGAAATAAAACGCAGCTCGTTCAGAGGTTTGCCAAGTTTGTCTGCGACGATGGCCATAAGTATGGCGCAGGTTTTGGGAGGTACATCATATGTCTTCACGGAACCGGCAGTTCCGGGAGCGGCAGTCTTTGGTGTTTCAGGCAAAGCGTTTGCAGGCGCAGAGGCTTTGGCCTTTTTCTTTTTCTTGTTTCTTATGGCCCATAGCGAAAAGGCCAGGAGCGCCGCCATAACGATGGTCAGGGCGATGGGGTCGCCGTCAGCAGGAACATCCTGAACGGCATGCAGAAAACGCAACATAAACCATTCTCCTTCCAAAAAAGTCAAAGAATGTTCTCCGCTGCGGAATGTTCAAGACGCCTGGAATGTTACGGAGCACAACTGTATTAACATAGGATGGGCCGGGAAACTCCCAAATCCCACCACATACATCATAGCATATAAAAGGTCAAATGTAAACAGTGTTTTGACGGAATAAAATATTTTCTCTGCGACAGAAAACAAAAAAATTATTTGATTCAAAGAGGAAGAAAGAAAAAATCGATTTTGTATTGATTTTTCTTTCTGTATCGTGTATGATAACATTGCAAAATATGGGGCGCTTGCTGTTCAAACAGCAGGGAGCTCATGAAATTAAATGAAAGAGGTACTTAATTTATGGCACTGGATTTGACCAAGTACGGTATCACCGGCGTGACCGAGATCGTGCACAACCCTTCCTATGAAGAGCTGTTTGAAGCAGAGATGGATCCTTCCCTGGAAGGCTATGAAAAGGGCCAGCTGACCGAGCTGGGCGCTGTTAACGTGATGACCGGTATCTACACCGGCCGTTCTCCTAAGGATAAGTTCATCGTTATGGACGACACCTCCAAGGACACCGTGTGGTGGACCTCCAAGGAGTTCGCTAACGACAACAAGCCCGCTTCCGTCGAAGCATGGAAGGCTTGCAAGGAACTGGCTCAGAAGGAGCTGTCCGGCAAGAAGCTGTACGTCATGGACCTGTTCTGCGGCACCAACCCCGACTCCCGCATGGCTGTCCGCTTTGTTATGGAAGTGGCATGGCAGGCTCACTTTGTAAAGAACATGTTCATCACTCCCTCCGAAGAAGAACTGGCTAACTTTGAGCCCGATTTCGTTGTTTACAACGCTTCCAAGGCTAAGGTTGAGAACTACAAGGAGCTGGGTCTGAATTCTGAGACTGCAGTTCTGTTCAACCTGACCCCCCGTGAGCAGGTTATTCTGACCACCTGGTACGCCGGTGAGATGAAGAAGGGTATGTTCTCCATGATGAACTACTACCGGCCCCTGAACGGCATGGCTCCCATGCACTGCTCCGCCAACACCGATATGGAGGGCAAGAACACTGCTCTGTTCTTCGGCCTGTCCGGCACCGGCAAGACCACCCTGTCCACTGATCCCAAGCGTTTGCTCATCGGTGACGACGAGCACGGCTGGGACGACAACGGCGTGTTCAACTTTGAGGGCGGCTGCTACGCTAAGGTCATCAACCTGGATAAGGACTCCGAGCCCGACATCTACAACGCCATTAAGCGCAATGCTCTGCTGGAGAACGTGACCGTAGACGAGAACGGCAAGTGTGACTTCGCTGACGGCTCCGTCACTGAGAACACCCGTGTTTCCTACCCCATCAACCACATTGAGAAGATCGTTCGCCCCGTGTCCGCAGGTCCTGACGCTCAGAACGTCATCTTCCTGTCTGCTGACGCTTTCGGCGTTCTGCCTCCCGTTTCCATCCTGACCCCCGAGCAGACTCAGTACTACTTCCTCTCCGGCTTCACTTCCAAGCTGGCCGGCACTGAGCGTGGCATTACTGAGCCCACTCCCACCTTCTCTGCTTGCTTCGGTGCTGCCTTCCTGGAGCTGCATCCCACCAAGTACGGTGAAGAGCTGGTCAAGAAGATGGAGAAGTCCGGCGCTAAGGCTTACCTGGTCAACACCGGCTGGAACGGCACCGGCAAGCGTATCTCCATTAAGGATACCCGTGGCATTATTGACGCCATCCTGGACGGCTCTATTCTGAAGGCCGACACCAAGAAGATCCCCTACTTCGATTTCGAAGTTCCCACCGCTCTGCCCGGTGTGGATACCAACATTCTGGATCCCAGAAACACTTATGCTGATCCTTCTGTTTGGGAAGAGAAGGCTAAGGATCTGTCCGCTCGCTTCATCAAGAACTTTGAGAAGTACACCGGCAATGACGAGGGCAAGGCTCTGGTTGAGGCTGGCCCCAAGCTGTAAGCAAACATTAATATTAAAAGCCTGCTGTTTGGCAGGCTTTTAATTTTTGCAAAAAGCGTCCATAATATTTCTGATTGCAATGCGTTACGAATATGGTATACTGGGCACAGAGGATGTGAAAAAATGATCGATTTTGAAAGAATCACGCCGAATGACGGCCAAATGATCCGTCAGCACTTGCAGGATTGCGGTGCTCGCAGCTGCGAGTACGCTTTTGCGAACCTGGCTATTTGGGGCAGGCAGAAAGCGGCATTTGTGGAGGATTATTTGGTGCTGTTTTCTCAGTTTGACCGGGTGAGCATCTACCCGTTTCCTGTGGGGCATGGGCCGCTGAAGCCGGTGCTGGATGCACTCATCGCAGATGCCCGGGAGCGGGGACTGCTGTTTCGCATCACTGCCATGGGAGAAAAGGAATGCAAGGCGTTGGAAGAGCTATATCCCGGACAGTTTCGTTTTCACAGCGATCGGGACGGGGCGGACTATGTGTACCGCATTTCCGATCTGGCGGAGCTGAAGGGAAAGCGTTATCAGAGCAAGCGGAATTTTGCCAACCGTTTTTGGATCAATCATCCGGATGCTCAGGTGTTGCCTTTGGATGAAAACACCCGGCAGGCGGCACAGCAGATGCTGGAAATTTGGTTTTCTCAGCGGGCGAAAGTAGACCCGCTCGGGGATTTTTATTTGGAAAAGCAGGCCATTCAACGGGCGTTCCGGCATCAGCAGGAGCTAGGTATGGAGGGCCTGGTGCTTTCGGAGCAGGATCGGGTACTGGCTATGTGTATGGGAAGCCAGCTATCCCAGGATACCTTTGATGTTCATTTTGAAAAGGCTTTGGACGGAGTGGATGGCGCTTATGCCGCCATCAACAGAGCGTTTGCAGAACATTTGCAGAAAAAATATCCGTCCCTCTTGTTTTTGAATCGGGAGGATGATATGGGCATTCCCGGCTTGCGCCAGGCAAAGCTATCCTATCACCCCGACCATTTGGTGGAAAAGTATTGGGCGCGTTTGTGGGAGGACGAGGATGCAAATTGATTATCCCCAGGAAAGCCAGATCCCCGGTCTACGCAAGCTTTGGCAGGAGGCCTTTGGGGATACGGATGCCTTTATAGACCATTTTTTTAAAACCGCATATTCTCCCTGGTGCTGTCGGTGTGTTACATTGGACGGAAAGGTGGCGGCGGCGCTTTACTGGTTTTACTGCTATGTTGGTGAAGATCGGTATGCGTATTTGTACGCAGTGGCCACGGCAAAGGAATTTCAGGGGCAAGGTCTTTGCCGGGAGCTGATGCAGAATGTGCATAAGCTTTTGGCAGAGGAGGGCTTTGCCGGTGCGATCTTGGTGCCGGCAGATGACGGACTTCGGAAAATGTATGCCAAAATGGGGTATTTGCCCCTTTCCGGCATGGAGAGTTTCTCCTGTGAGGCAGGAAAGACCTCGGTAAAGCTGGAGCGGTTGAGCAGTGATGCCTATGCCACTGCGAGGCGGGCATATCTTGGCCCGAAGGGTGTTGTACAGGAGGGGACCGGTTTGGTGTTCCTGTCTGATATGGCGAAGTTTTACCAAGGTGATGATTTTCTGCTTGCCGCATATGCAGATGGCGATACCCTAAATGGGGTGGAGCTGCTGGGCAACAGGGATGCTGCCGCAGGTATTTTGGCGGCCTTGGGCATGATCCGGGGAAGCTTTCGTGTTCCGGGAGAAACCCCCTTTGCCATGGTGTATCCGCTGCGCCCGGCGGTAAGACCGGATTATTTCGGTTTGGCCTTTGATTAAGCTGTGATTTTTTGGCAAGATATACAGGTAAAACCTCTGAAAAATAGCGGATTCTGTCTTTTCTATGAATTGACTAATCCGCTTTTTTTCGTTATAATAAAAACGTAATTTCAGCAACCCCTATAACTGACGGAATCGTGGAGCACCACATGGGAGTAGGGGACATGCGCATGCCGACCGTCTGGGCACACTTTGTTCCGGCTGGGGCAGGGTGCGCCTATTTCTGTTTTTTGGAGGATGCTTATGAAAAAGGTTGCTATTATCATGGGAAGTGACAGTGATCTGCCCGTAGTGCAAAAAGCTGCCGATACGCTGAAGGCCTTTGGCGTTCCCTACGAAATGCACGTTTATTCTGCTCATCGCACCCCTGTTCAGGCCCGGGATTTCTCTGTAAATGCCCGCAATAATGGCTTCGGCGTGATCATCGCCGCGGCGGGTATGGCTGCACACCTTGCAGGTGCATTGGCCGCTAATACCACCTTGCCTGTGATCGGTATTCCTATGAAATCGTCTACTTTCCAAAACGGCATTGATGCCCTTTTATCTACTGTACAGATGCCCTCCGGGATTCCTGTGGCAACTGTAGCTGTGGATGGGGCTGTCAATGCCGCTTTGCTTGCTATTCAGATCCTGGCGGTCACCGATGAGGCCCTTGCTGCCAAGCTGGATGAAAAGCGCAGCGCCGATGCCGAAAAGGTTTTGGCAAAGGATGCTGCCTTGCAGTAAAACACCGTAAATCTACAAATCCACATTTGTTTTAAGAAAGAGGTATTATTTATGAAAGATCTGAACCTGCTGTACACCGGAAAGACCAAGAATGTTTATGCGCTGCCCAACGGCAACTGCCTGCTGCTGTTTAAGGACGATTGCACCGGCAAGGACGGTGTGTTTGATCCCGGTGAAAACTCCGTGGGTCTGACCATTGAGGGCGTTGGCGATGTGAACCTGCGCATGTCCATCTATTTCTTTGAGAAGATTAACGCTGCCGGCATCAATACCCACTATGTCTCTGCCGATCTTGCCAATACCACCATGGAAGTTAAGGCTGCCAAGGTGTTTGGCAAGGGTCTGGAAGTGATCTGCCGTTATAAGGCTGTGGGTTCTTTCTTCCGCCGGTACAGCGATTACTGCACCGAGGGTCAGGATCTGCCCGCTTATGTGGAGACCACCTTCAAAAATGACGAAAAGGGTGACCCCCTGGTTACGAAGGACGGCCTGGTGGATCTGGGTGTCATGACTGCCCAGCAGTATGACGATCTGAAGGATATGACCCAGAAGATCACCAAGATCGTTGCCGACGATCTGAAGGCCAAGGGCTTGGACCTGTACGACATCAAGTTTGAGTTTGGCTATGATGCACAGGGCAATGTGATGCTCATTGACGAGATCGCATCCGGCAATATGCGCGTGTACAAGGACGGTCAGTATATTGACCCCATGACCCTGAACAAGCTGTTCTTCGCTTAATTTCGGCAAAGGAGTTTATCCCATGGGAGGATTTTTTGGAATTGCATCCAAGTACGATTGTATGATGGATGTGTTCTTCGGCGTGGATTACCATTCCCATTTGGGCACCCGGCGGGGTGGTATGGCTGCCTGGGACAAGGAGATCGGTCTGCAGCGAAAGATCCACGGCATTGAAAACGCTCCGTTCCGCACAAAGTTTGAGCATATTTTTGATGAGATGCAGGGCACTTCTGTTATTGGCTGTATCAGTGATTCTGACCCTCAGCCTATGCTGATCCGCTCTCATCTTGGAACTTATGCCATTTCTACTGTGGGCATTATCAACAACGCCCAGGAGCTGATTCGGCGGATCACCCACGATCACGGCGGTTATTTTGACGCCATGACCGGAGGCAAGGTCAATTCTACGGAGTTGGTGGCGGCGCTGATCAACCACAAGAAAGATTTTGTGGAGGGTATTCAGTACGCTCAGTCCGCGATTGACGGTACAGCTAATATTTTGATCCTTACAGAGACCGGTAGCATTATTGCCGCCCGGGACCGGCTGGGTCGGATCCCTGTGCAGATCGGCAAGGACGAAAACGGTTACTGCACTTCCTTTGAGGAGTTTGCCTTTACCAAGCTGGGTTTTGAAAAGGTTTGCGAGCTGGGTCCCGGCGAAATCGTGGAGCTCACGCCCGACAGCATGACACAGCTGGCAGCCCCTGGAAAGGATATGAAAATGTGCGCATTCCTTTGGAGCTATTACGGCTATCCCACTTCTACCTACGAGGGCGTGAATGTGGAGGCCATGCGTTACCGCAACGGCGCGGCCATTGCCGAACGGGATATGCAGCAGGGCCGCAGCATGGACATTGACTATGTTGGCGGTGTCCCGGATTCCGGTACGCCCCATGCCATCGGTTATGCCAACCGCACAGGAAAACCTTTTGCCCGGGCGTTTATTAAGTATACCCCTACCTGGTCCCGGTCCTTTACCCCTGCGAAGCAGTCTGACCGGAAGAAGATCGCCAAAATGAAGCAGATCCCCGTCCATGAGCTTATTAAGGACAAGAATCTTCTGTTTGTGGACGATTCCATCGTCCGGGGCACACAGCTGCAGGAAACAGTGGAATTTTTGTATGAAAACGGCGCAAAGAGCGTACATATGCGTTCTGCCTGCCCGCCTATCATGTATGGCTGCAAGTTCCTGAGTTTCTCCCGCTCCACCAGCGATATGGACCTGATCTCCCGCCGGGTGATCATGGAGCTGGAGGGCGAGGAGGGCATGAAGCATATTGAAGAATATGCTGACGGCGATACCGAGCGCGGAAAGGCCATGCGCAAGACCATTTGTGAGAAATTTAAGTTTGCATCTTTGGGATTCCAGACAGTGGACGGTGTCGTCAAGGCTATCGGCATTGAGCCGTGCAAGCTTTGCACCTACTGTTGGAACGGAAAGGAATAACAGATAATGGATCATAAGAATTCTCAATCTGCCAGCTATGCCGCTGCCGGTGTGGATATTACCGCCGGCTATAAGGCAGTGGAGCTGATGAAAAAGCATATTGCCCGCACAAAAAATGAGGGCTGCTTGGACGATGTAGGCGGCTTTGGCGGCTGCTTCGGTCTGAATCTTGCCGGCATGGAAGAGCCTGTTTTGGTTTCCGGCACAGACGGCTGCGGCACTAAGGTGAAGCTGGCCATTTTGATGGACAAGCATGATACCATCGGTATCGACGCGGTTGCCATGTGTGTCAACGATATTATCTGCTGCGGCGCAAAACCCCTGTTTTTCCTGGACTATATTGCCTGCGGCAAGAATGTGCCTGAGAAGATCGCCCAGATCGTCAGCGGTGTGGCGGAAGGTTGTGTCCAGTCCGGTGCTGCGCTGATTGGCGGCGAGACTGCAGAGCATCCCGGCTTGATGCCCGTGGAGGATTACGATCTGGCGGGCTTTGCTGTGGGAATCGTGGACAAGAAGAAAATGCTGGATAATACCCGTATGGCCGAGGGAGATGTGGTCATCGCTCTGGCTTCTACCGGTATCCACTCCAACGGTTTCTCCCTGTGCCGCAAGGCCTTTGATATTGACAATAACAATCCCCAGCTCTATGTCGCCCGTGATGAATTGGGCGGCAAGACCATTGCCGAGGCTCTGTTGGTGCCCACCCGTATTTATGTAAAATCCATTCTTGCCTTGCTGGAAAAGGTGGATGTTAAGGGTGTTTCCCACATTACCGGCGGTGGTTTCTATGAAAATATTCCCCGCTCTATTCCCGATGGCCTGTGCGCCGAGATCGATAAGGCTGCCGTTCAGGTGCTGCCCATTTTTGATCTCATCGCAAAGTTCGGCAATGTGCCCGAGCGGGATATGTTCAATACTTACAATATGGGTGTTGGTATGAGCGTGGTAGTGCCTGCCGATCAGGTAGATACTGCTTTGGAGATTTTGAAAGCCAACGGCGAAACTGCCTATGTGATGGGCAAGATCGTCAAGGGTGAGGAAAAGATCGTTCTGCGCTAAGCCAATAAAAGGGAGGATGCGACCGTGGCCAAAAATGTAAAGATCGCCGTGCTGGTTTCCGGTGGTGGTACCAATCTGCAGGCGTTGATCGATGCCCAGGGCAAGGTCCTAAATAGCGGCCGTATTGCTCTGGTGGTGTCTAACAATCGGGACGCCTATGCCTTGGAAAGGGCAAAAAAAGCCGGGATCGAAACGGCGGTGGTGCTGAAAAAGGAATGTGGCGGCCAGGAAGGGTTTGAAACCAAGCTTATGGAGGTTTTGGACGCCCATGGCATTGAAGTCATTATCCTTGCCGGATTTATGACCATCCTTACAGAGCGGTTCACATCCCGTTATTCCAACCGGATACTGAATGTGCATCCCAGCTTGATCCCCAGTTTTTGCGGAGAAGGCTATTACGGCCTGCGGGTGCATGAAGAGGCGCTTCGTTACGGGGTGAAGGTCACCGGCGCAACGGTGCATTTTGTTAACGAGATCCCGGATGGCGGTCAGATCATTGCCCAAAAGGCGGTGTACATTGAACCCGGTGATACTCCGGAAATCCTGCAAAAGCGGGTGATGGAGCAGGCAGAGTGGGTGCTTTTGCCCCAGGCAGCGGAGAGCGTTTGCGCCCAGCTGTAAGACTTGCACACGATTTGGAAATTTAGATTTGGAGGTTTTTCAAATGGATGTCTATGAAGTAAAGACTATGGCCCAGCGGTTAGACGGCAATACATACCCCGGCCGCGGCATTGTGCTTGGTGTAACCCCCGACGGGAAAAAGGCTGTGGCTGCCTATTTTATCATGGGTCGCAGCGTCAACTCCCGCAACCGCATTTTCGTGCAGGAGCCCGATGGCATCCGCACGCAGGCCCATGACCCCAGTTTGATGAAAGACCCCCACTTGATCATTTATCATCCTGTCCGGGAGGCCGGCTGCGGACTGATCGTGACCAATGGTGACCAGACGGACACCATTTGGGAATACCTCGCCCGGGGCGAGAGCTGGGAAGCTGCTCTGCGCACCCGCTGCTTTGAGGACGACGGTCCTAACTGGACACCCAGAATTTCCGGTCTGCTGGCCGGTGACGGCAGCTATAAGATGTCCATTTTGAAATCCAATGACCCCGAGGGCAGCGCCTGCGCCCGGTTCTTCTATGAATATCCTGCCAAGGCAGGCTTGGGCCATTTCCTGCACACCTATGTGTGCGATGGCAATCCTGTGATCCCCACCTTCCAGGGTGAGCCTGAGCGGGTAAGCATCCCCGGTGACATTGATGCGTTCACCAAGGAGCTGTGGGAAAATTTGAACGAAGACAATAAGATCTCCCTGTTCGTGCGTTATACGGATATTCAGACCGGCGAAACTGAGCAGCGGATCTTGAACAAACATATTTAAGGAGGGCGTACCCATGAAAAATTTTGAATTGAAATACGGCTGCAACCCCAATCAGAAGCCTGCTTCTTTGTATATGTATGACGGCAGTGAGCTGCCTTTTGAGATTCTCAATGGCCGCCCCGGTTACATCAATTTTATGGATGCGCTGAACTCCTGGCAGCTGGTCAAGGAGCTGAAGGAAGCCACCGGCATGCCCTGCGCTACCTCCTTTAAGCATGTTTCTCCCACCTCTGCTGCTGTGGGCAAGCCCTTAAGCGCAGAACTGAAAAAGGCCTGCTTTGTGGAAGATGTAGCGGGTCTTGACGAGAATCCTTTGGCCTGCGCTTATGTTCGCGCCCGCGGCACGGACCGTATGTGCAGCTTTGGCGACTGGGTCGCCCTTTCCGATGTGTGCGACGCTATGACTGCCAGTCTCATTGCTCCCGAGGTCTCCGACGGTGTTATCGCCCCCGGCTACACCGACGAGGCTTTGGCAATTTTGAAGGGTAAGCGTAAGGGCAGCTACAACGTGGTCAAGATTGACCCCAACTACATCCCTGCTGAGCAGGAGACCAAACAGGTCTTCGGCATCACCTTTGAGCAGGGCCGGAACAATTTTAAGATCGGCAATCACCTGTTGGAGAACATTGTTACCGCCAACAAGGACCTGCCCGAGAGTGCCCGGATCGACCTGATCGTGGCGCTGATCACCTTGAAGTACACCCAGTCCAACTCCGTGTGCTATGCTGTGGACGGCCAGGCCATCGGCGTGGGCGCCGGTCAGCAGTCCCGTATTCACTGCACCCGTCTTGCCGGCACTAAGGCAGACACTTGGTTCCTGCGTCAGCATCCCAAGACCTTGGGCCTTCAGTTCCGTGAGGATTTGGGTCGTGCCAACCGGGATAATGTCATTGACGGCTACATCAACGGCAACGAAGAGGATGTTTGCGCAGAGGGCATTTGGCAGAATTACTTCACCGTTAAGCCTGAGCCTCTGACTGTTGAAGAAAAGCGCGCATGGCTGGATTCTCGCCAGAATGTGGCGCTGGGCTCTGATGCGTTCTTCCCCTTCAGCGATAACATTAAGCGTGCTTACGCTTCCGGCGTGAAGTACATTGCTGAACCCGGCGGCTCTATCCGTGACGATCTGGTCATTGAAGAGTGCGATAAGAAGGGCATTGTCATGGCCTTTACGGGCATGCGCTTGTTCCATCACTAAGAATCAACCTCAGGGGACGGTTTTTACCGCCCCCTGTCGGTGCGTTTTGACATCTCTCGATTTTCAAATATCTTGTCATCCTGAGCGCAGCAAAGCGAATCGAGGAATGACCTGACTTAGGAGTTTTATTATGAAGTTACTTGTCGTTGGCGGCGGTGGCCGTGAGCATGCCATTATCCGCTCTTTGAAGAAAAATCCCGATGTGGAAACCCTTTATGCCCTTCCCGGCAACGGGGGCATGGCAGGTGATGCCGTGTGCGTTCCCATTGGTGCAACGGAAATTGAAAAGATCGTGGCTTTTGCCACAGAAAATAAAATCGACTATGCCGTGGTAGCGCCGGACGATCCGCTGGTGCTCGGCTGCGTGGATGCTTTGGAAGAAAAGGGGATTCCCTGTTTCGGCCCTCGGGCAAATGCTGCCATTATTGAGGGAAGCAAGGCATTTTCCAAGAATCTCATGAAGAAGTATGGTATTCCAACTGCTGCTTACGAGATTTTTACAGAGCTGGATAAGGCTCTTGATTATCTGGAAACTGCTCCTATTCCCACCGTGGTCAAGGCTGACGGTCTGGCTTTGGGCAAGGGTGTGATTATTGCCCAGACCCGGGAAGAAGCCAAGCAGGCGGTTACTGATATGATGGCCAATGCCAAATTTGGCAAGAGCGGTTCTACTGTGGTGATCGAGGAGTTCCTTACCGGTCCTGAGGTGAGTGTCCTGGCCTTTACTGACGGCCGTGTGGTGCGCCCCATGGTGTCCTCCATGGACCACAAGCGGGCAGGGGACAATGATACCGGTCTGAACACCGGCGGTATGGGTACGATTGCGCCTAACCCCTACTACACGGATGAGATTGCCAAGCAGTGTATGAAAGAGATTTTCCTGCCCACCATCCGGGCCATGAAAAAGGAAAAGCGCACCTTTAAGGGTTGCTTGTATTTCGGCCTGATGCTGACGCCCAATGGCCCTAAGGTCATTGAATATAACTGCCGCTTCGGCGATCCGGAGACGCAGGTGGTGCTGCCCCTGCTGAAAAGTGACTTGCTCACTGTGATGATGGCCTGTACCAACGGCACGCTGTCCAAGACACCTGTCCGCTTTGCCAAGAAGCATGCATGCTGCGTCATTAAGGCATCCCGCGGCTATCCCGAGAGCTATAAGAAGGGGTATAAGATCACCATGTCTGACCGGGCGGCCAAGGCTACTTTTGTGGCCGGTGCGAAATTGGAAGACGGTGTTTTGGTCACCGCCGGTGGCCGGGTCACCGGCACTACCGCTGTGCGCAGCAATTTGAAAGATGCAATTGAAGCCGCTTACCGGCTCAGCGCGGGCGTGAAATTCCGCAATGCCTACAGCCGCAGCGACATTGGCCAGAAAGCTCTGGCTGCTAAGAAATAAGGAGGACCGCTCCCATGGTTTATCGCGTATATGTAGAGAAAAAAGTCGGTCAGACCCATGAGGCAGACGGCCTGCTGAAAGAAGTGCAGGAGTTCCTGCAGATCAAGGGCCTGAAATCTGTTCGTGTGATCAACCGCTATGATGCGGAAAATTTGGAAAAGAATCTGTTTGACTATGCGGTGAGCACAGTGTTTTCTGAGCCCCAGGTGGATAATGTGTACTTTGATGCACCTGCCGGCAAAGTCGTGTTTGCTGTAGAACCCCTGCCCGGTCAGTTCGACCAGCGGGCGGATTCCGCGGCTCAGTGCATTCAGATTTTGGGTCAGTGCGACCGGCCTACCATTCGTTCCGCCAAGGTCTATGTGCTGGAGGGTGAGCTGTCTGATGGGGATATTTCCGCCATCAAAAAGCATGTCATTAACCCTGTGGAATGCCGGGAAGCCAGCCTGGAATGTCCCGAGACCCTGGCTGTAGAGTATGCCATTCCCGAAAGCGTTGCCACCGTCACCGGTTTTATTACCATGAATGACGAGGCACTGTCCGGTTTGCTGGACAAGCTGGGTCTTGCCATGGATTTGGATGATCTGAAATTCCTGCAGAATTATTTTGCCGGTGAGGAGCATCGGGATCCTACCATTACGGAAATCCGTGTGGTAGATACTTATTGGTCTGATCATTGCCGTCACACCACTTTCTCTACCATCATTGACGATGTGAAGATCGATGATCCTGCGGTGGCAGAAGCTTATCAACGTTACTTAGCTGCCCGGGTGGAGGTCTACGGTGAAGAAAAGGCCGCCAAGCGGCCCCAGACGCTGATGGATATTGTCACCATCGGCACGAAAACCTTGAAAAAGCGCGGCCTTTTGCCGGAGCTTGACGAAAGCGAAGAGATCAATGCCTGTTCCATCCATGTTACTGCCAAGGTTAATGGCGAGGAGCAGGACTGGCTGCTGATGTTTAAGAATGAGACCCACAACCACCCCACGGAGATCGAGCCTTTCGGCGGCGCAGCTACCTGTATCGGCGGTTGTATTCGTGACCCCCTGTCCGGCCGTGCGTATGTTCACCAGGCCATGCGCGTTACCGGTGCGGCAGATCCCCGCCGTTCTTTGAGTGAGACTGTTCCCGGCAAGCTGCCCCAGAGAAAGCTTTGCCAGACGGCTGCTGCGGGTTATTCCTCCTACGGCAACCAGATCGGCTTGGCCACCGGTCATGTGGCAGAAATTTACCATGACGGATTTGTTGCCAAGCGTTTGGAGTGCGGCGCTGTGGTGGGCGCAGCACCTGCTTATAATGTCCGTCGGGAGCGTCCCGCCCCCGGGGATGTGATCGTGCTGTTGGGCGGTCGCACCGGCCGTGACGGCATTGGCGGCGCTACCGGTTCTTCCAAGAGCCACAACATGAAATCTCTTACTACCATGGCTTCTGAAGTTCAGAAGGGCAATGCCCCTGAGGAACGGAAGATCCAGCGGTTGTTCCGGGATCCCAAGGTCACCCGGCTGATCAAGCGCTGTAACGACTTCGGCGCAGGCGGTGTTAGCGTTGCCATTGGCGAGCTGGCTGCCGGTCTGCGTATCGATCTGGATGCGGTGCGGAAGAAGTATGAGGGCCTGGACGGCACGGAGATCGCAATCTCCGAGTCCCAGGAGCGTATGGCGGTTGTGGTGGCTGCGGAGGATGCAGATACCTTCATCGCCCTTGCCCAAAAGGAAAACCTGGAAGCTTACCGGGTGGCTGTGGTCACCGAGGAAGAGCGGATGGTCATGAGCTGGAAGGGCGCGGAAATTGCCAACCTTTCCCGTGCGTTCCTGGATACCAATGGTGCCAGCAAGCACACCACGGCGGAGGTTACCGCCAAGGATCTGTCCCAGCTGAGCAAGGCTATGTACAGCTCCCTGCGGGAGATGGCCGGCGATCTGAAGACCGCCAGCCGCAGAGGTCTTACCGAGCGATTTGACGGCTCTATCGGCACAGGTTCTGTGCTCATGCCCTTTGGCGGCAAGACACAGCGCACCCCTGCCCAGGCCATGGCAGCCACGCTGCCCATGCTCCCCGGTCAGGTTACCGATCAGGCCAGCGTTATGGCCTGGGGTTATGATCCGGATCATATGAGCATTGATCCTTATACCGGCGCTAAGGCTTCTATTTATAGCTCTGTTGCCAAGTTGGTGGCAGCGGGCGCGGACTATAAGAAAGCATACCTGTCTTTGCAGGAATTCTTTGAAAAGCTGCGCAATGAGCCTCAGCGTTGGGGCAAGCCTATGGCTGCGCTTCTGGGCGCACTGGATGCCCAGCTGGAGCTGGGCGCTGCCGCCATCGGTGGCAAGGACTCCATGTCCGGCACATTCCTGGATATGGACGTGCCTCCTACGCTGATCTCCTTTGCCATCGCGCCCATTGATCAAAACGAGGTGCTGACCCCCGAATTTAAGGAAGCAGGCAATCCCGTTTATGTGTTCGGGCCCACGGATGAGACCGCGGATAGCCAAAAGGCTTCCTGGGAGGCATTCCATGCTCTGCACATGGCCGGTAAGGTCAAGTCTGCCTGGGCAGTGGAAAACGGCCTTGCAGAGGCAGTTATGAAAATGTCCTTCGGCAACAACATTGGTTTTGCTGCCTGCGAGGATGCTTGCGACAGCTGGTATCAGAGCTTTTATGGCTTTATCGTAGCGGAGCTTTGTGAGGATGTTGACCTGCCCGGTGCGGTGAAGATCGGCATGACCACTGAGGATTCCGTCATCTCCTTGGGTGATGACAAGGTTTCCGTTGCTGAGCTTTTGGCGCTGAATGAGGGTGTTCTGGAGAATGTCTATTCCACCAAGGTGGAGGAGACTGACGCAGAAATTCCTGTGTTTGGTTTTACCGGCGGTAGCAATATTGCTCCTGCCGTAAAGGTCGCCAAGCCCAAGGTGCTGATCCCTGTGTTCCCCGGCACCAACTGCGAGTTCGACTCTGCCCGGGCGGTGGAGACTGCCGGTGCTGAGCCGGAGATCTTCGTTGTCCGTAACTTAAGTGCGGAGGATGTGACCCGGAGCGTAGAGCAGTTTGCCGCAAAGATCGCTGAGAGTCAGATGATCTTTATTCCCGGCGGATTCTCCGGTGGTGATGAACCCGATGGCTCTGCTAAGTTCATTACTGCATTCTTCCGCAATCCTGCCATTAAAGAGCAGGTGACCAAGCTGCTGGAGGAGCGGGATGGCTTGATGCTGGGTATTTGTAACGGCTTCCAGGCGCTTATTAAATTGGGCCTTGTGCCTTTTGGTAAGATCATCGACACGGATGATGCCTGCCCCACGCTGACCTACAATACCATTGCCCGCCACCAGTCCAAGATCGTGCGCACCCGGGTGTGCACCAACAAGAGCCCCTGGCTGGCCGGCACGGAAGTGGGCGAGATTTACAGCGTGCCCATTTCTCACGGCGAGGGTCGGTTCTTTGCAAGTCCTGAGCTTGCTATGCAGTTGGCGGCCAACGGCCAGATCGCAACTCAGTATGTGGATCTTGAGGGTAATCCCACCATGGATACCGCTTTTAACCCCAACGGATCTTTGTTTGCTATCGAGGGCATTACTTCTCCTGATGGCAGAGTCCTGGGCAAGATGGGTCATAGCGAGCGTTGGCAGAAGGGTCTCTACCGAAATGTTCCCGGTGAGTATGACATGAAGCTGTTCCAGTCCGCAGTTAAGTACTTCAAATAAGAAAAAAACAGACGGTGTAAAACACCGTCTGTTTTTTATCTTCGTTTTGCCAAAGGCTTGGAACGCTCCTGCAATAGGAGAAGATCCGATATAATGGAATTGGAAAGCAAAAAGCCCTCCGGGGTCAGCCGCCAGGAATCCTTGTCAAAGCGAAGAGCGTGGCCCCGCTGACGGCAGGCATCCAATGCTTTTTCCAAACTGGAGAAAGAGAGCAAAAACTTTTTCTCATATTCCGATGCGCTGATGCCCCGGGTGGTGCGCAGGCGCATCATTAAATATTCGCCTGCCCGTTCTCTGGGAGCGACATCCTGAATGTCTTCCAGCACCTGCCCGCCATTATGGATACCCTCAATGTAGCCTTTTAAGTCGCGGATGATCTTAAATCGCTTGCCTGCAAAATCCGAGCTGGCATCCGGGCCAAAGCCAAGATATTCTTCGCCGGACCAGTATTTCAGATTATGACGGGATTCCAAATTCCGGCGGCAGAAATTGGAGATCTCATACTGTCGGTAACCCTTTGACCGCAGAATCTCAATGGCCGCTAGATACATATCCGCCTGGGCATCATCATCCGGGAGGTTTACATAATCCTTGCAGTTATACAGAGGTGTGCCTTCCTCCACCTTAAGGCCGTAGCAGCTGATGTGTTCGGGGCGCAGCTCCAGCACATGCTGAAGTGTTTTTTGCCAGCTCTCCATGGTCTGCCCTGGAAGTCCATAGATCAGATCCAGAGACAGATTGCGAAAACCTGCTTTGCGAATGCGTTCCACGGCATTGACTGCCTGCTCATAGGTATGGGGGCGGCCGATTTTTTCCAAAATTTCATCGTCATCGCACTGCACACCAAGGCTAACCCGGTTAAATCCCTCGCTGCGAAGCTTCTTCAGCAGCTTGGGGGAGACGGAGTCCGGGTTGGCTTCAAAGGTGATCTCTGCATCGACGGCCACATCAAAATTCTTGCGAATGGTGGTCAAGATGGCGGCCATGCCGTCAGCACCGAAAAAGCTGGGAGTACCGCCGCCGAAATAAACAGTGTCCACAATGTAATTCGGTGCTTGGGGCCCGGTCTCCCGAATGTGATCGCAGATGGCATCCAAATACCCGTCCATAAGCCGGTCACTTTTGTCGGTGAGGGAGTAAAAATCGCAGTATTGGCATTTGCTGCGGCAAAATGGCACATGAACGTAGATCCCCAAAGGGGTCTTTTTGCCTTGCTTGTTGAAAATAGCCATATAAGTCTCCTGCTGAAAAATTAGTCCTCGTCCAATTTGAGGACAGCCATGAATGCTTCGCTAGGCACTGCAACCGTACCAAAGGTACGCATACGCTTTTTGCCTTCCTTCTGCTTTTCCAGCAGTTTTTTCTTTCTTGTAATATCACCGCCGTAGCACTTGGCCAAAACGTCCTTGCGCAGGGCTTTGATGGTCTCCCGGGCGATGATCTTGCCGCCGATGGCGGCCTGCACGGGGATTTCGAATTGGGCTCTGGGGATGTTGTCCTTCAGTTTTTCGCAGATCTTTCTTGCCCGGGGGTAAGCGTTGTCTGCAAAAAGGATGAAGCTCAGGGCGTCCACAATATCGCCGTTGAGCAAAATATCCAGCTTCACAAGGCGGCTGGGGCGGTAGCCGATGAGCTCATAGTCTAAGCTGCCGTAGCCCCGGGTGCGGGACTTCAGTGCGTCAAAGAAGTCATAGATGATCTCATTTAAGGGCATATCATAGTGCAGTTCCACCCGGTTGGCATCTAAGTAAACCATGTCCTTAAATTCGCCCCGGCGGGAGGTGGCCAAATCCATAATATTGCCCACATAGTCCTGAGGGGCCATGAGATTGACCTTCACAAAAGGTTCTTCCGCCAACTGAATATCCATGGGGTCGGGATAATCCAAAGGATTGTCCACCATAATGACCTCTCCGGTATTTTTGGTCACTCGGTAAACGACGTTGGGTGCGGTGGTGATCAGGTCGAGGTTATATTCCCGTTCCAAGCGTTCCTGAATGATCTCCATGTGCAGTAGGCCCAAAAAGCCGCAGCGGAAGCCAAAGCCGAGGGCGATGGAGCTTTCCGGCTCGTAGACAAAGGATGCGTCATTGAGCTTGAGCTTTTCCAAAGCGTCACGGAGATCCTGATATTTCGCGCCGTCTGCGGGGTAAACACCGGAATATACCATGGGCTGCACCGGACGGTAGCCGGGCAGAGGAGCGTCGGCAGGATTCTCCACAGTGGTGATGGTGTCGCCCACCTGGGTGTCAGAAACTGTCTTAATGGAGGCGGTGATGTAGCCTACTTCACCTGCGCCAAGAGCATCCTTGGGCATGAGGCCCTTGGGGCTCATATAGCCAACTTCTACTACCTTATAGGTAGCGCCGGTGGCCATCATGCGAATATCCATGCCGGGACGCACAGTTCCCTGTTTGATTCGGGTGTATACAATAACGCCCCGGTAGGAATCGTACTGGCTGTCAAAGATCATAGCCTGCAGGGGCGCGTTTCGGTCGCCGGTGGGAGCGGGAATATCCTTGACGATCATTTCCAGCACGGCGTGAATGTTAATGCCATTTTTGGCAGAAATTTCCGGGGCATCTTCCGCGGGAATGCAGATAATATCCTCGATCTCCGCTTTCACTTCTGCCGGCCGGGCAGAAGGCAGATCGATTTTGTTAATGACAGGCAGAACTTCAAGACCAGCATCTGTGGCAAGAAAGGTATTGGCGAGGGTCTGGGCCTCCACACCCTGAGAAGCGTCAACCACCAGAACAGCGCCTTCACAGGCGGCAAGACTCCGGGAGACTTCGTAGTTAAAGTCCACATGGCCCGGGGTGTCGATCAGGTTCAGGTCATATACTTCCCCGTCGTCAGCATGGTAAGTCAAGGTGGCGGCAGTGGCTTTGATGGTAATGCCCCGCTCCCGCTCCAAGTCCATGGAGTCCAAGATCTGGGCTTCCATTTCCCGGCGGTCGATGGCGTTACACTCTTCCAGCAAACGGTCGGCCAAAGTGGACTTTCCGTGGTCAATATGGGCGATGATGGAAAAATTACGAATATGGGAAAGTTCTGTCATATCTTTCATACCTCGTTGGTTCTCTTTGGGTTTTGCTATGCGCCATTATTTGCCTATTATATCGAATTTTTCCGGAAAAGTAAACTGTATGTTTTCGGCATTTTCCGGGAAAACTGTGCTCAGGTGGCGACAAAAACCGCCGAAACCGGCGAAATTTGAAAATAAATTTGTAAAAACCCTTGTCAAAAGGGAAAATTCGATATATAGTCTAACGGCATGACAAACAACGAAGAAAAAGAGGGGCGAAAAAACTTGAGCAATGCAAAGAAACCTGAGATGAAATCTCAGGAGGAGCTGCAATCTGCACTGCAGGCTTTGATCATTAAGGGCCGCAAGGAGGGCATGATCCAGGCAGAGGAACTGCATACCCTGCTGGAGAGAATGGACCTTTCTGCAGAAAAAATCGAAGAGATCTATGACCGTTTTGAGGCCATGAACATTCAGATCCTTTCTGCGGAGCTAGAGCTGGGGGACGACCTGGATCTTCATGACGATGTGGACGATGATATTGATCTGTCCGATCTGGAAGAAGAGGAACTGGTGGATCCTGTGGATCTGGCGGCAGAGTATAATCTGGACGATCCGGTGCGTATGTATCTGAAGGAGATCGGTCAGGTACGGTTGCTTTCTGCGGATGAGGAAGTAGAATTGGCTAAGAAGGTCTGCGAGGGCGACCAGGATGCGAAAAACAAGCTTACTGAGGCGAACTTGCGGCTGGTGGTCTCCATTGCAAAGAAATATTCCGGCCGCGGCCTGCACATTCTGGATCTGATCCAGGAGGGCAATACGGGTTTGATCCGCGCGGTGGACAAGTTTGACTGGACAAAGGGAAATAAATTCTCTACATATGCTACCTGGTGGATCCGGCAGGCTATTACCCGTGCCATTGCAGACCAGGCCCGGACCATTCGTGTGCCGGTGCATATGGTAGAGGTGATCAACAAGGCCACCCGCTGCAACCGCAAGCTGGTACAGGAGCTGGGCCGCGAACCCACTGTGGAGGAGATCGCTGCTGAGCTGAACCTGCCTGTGGAGAAGATCATTGAGGCCAACCGTACCGCGGCGGACACCCTTTCTCTGGATACCCCTGTGGGTGATGAGGAAGATACTTCCATCGGTTCTTTCGTGGAGGACGAGCGTACTCCCGGTCCGGCAGACGCTACTTCCAATGCTCTGCTTGCTGAGGCGCTGAAGGAAATTCTGGATACGCTTACCGAGCGTGAGGCAGATGTTTTGCGTATGCGTTTCGGTATGTACGACGGCCGTACCCACACCTTGGAAGAGGTGGGTCAGATCTTCGGCGTTACCAGAGAACGAATCCGCCAGATCGAGAATAAGGCGATCCGGAAGCTCCGCCATCCCAGCCGGGCGAAGAAGATCAAGGATTTTTATTGCTAATAAAACCCGCACCCGATTCTTCGGGTGCGGTTCTTTTTATGGACAAGGCGCATAGGCTGTACCACCTAGAATTTCAGGAGGGTCCACTATGAAACGGTTGGGAATCGTGGTCGTAATATGTTTGCTTTTGACAATGCTGCCAATACAGGCCCGGGCAGCGCAGCCGGAGGTCGCCGGGAAGAGTGCGTTGCTTATGGATATGGCAACAGGAACGGTTTTGTATGAGAAAAATGCTCACGAGGCTCTGCCGCCTGCCAGTGTGACAAAGGTCATGACCATGCTGCTAATCATGGAGGCCATTGATTCCGGGAAGATCAAGTGGGATGATACAGTCACAGCGTCGGAGACTGCTGCAGCTAAGGGCGGGAGTCAGATCTATCTGAAAGTAGGGGAAACCATGACTGTCTCGGATATGGTCAAGTCCATTGCCGTATCCTCGGCTAATGACTGTGCCTGCGCCATGGCGGAGCATCTTGCCGGCTCGGAAAGTGCTTTTGTGGAGCAGATGAATGCCCGGGCAAAGGAACTGGGTATGGACGATACCCATTTTGTCAACTGCACAGGGCTGGATGATGACGCCAGCGCCAAGGAACATCTGACCTCTGCTTACGATATTGCGGTAATGTCCAGAGAGTTGATGCTTAATCACCCGGACATTCAAAAATTCACTACTATCTGGATGGACACTGTGCGCGGCGGTGCATTTGGCCTTGCCAATACCAACAAACTAGTGCGGTTTTATCCCGGTGCAACGGGGTTAAAGACCGGGTTTACCTCTGGGGCGGGTTATTGCTTGTCGGCTACTGCTCAGCGAGATGGCCTGGGGTTGGTGGCGGTGGTCATGGGAGCGGAAAGTTCTCAGGACCGGTTCGCTGCGTGTAAAGCCATGCTGGATTATGGCTTTGCCAATTATGCGCTGGTGACCCCGGAGCTTCAAGGGGAGCAAAAAGTACCGGTGATTTTGGGAAAAGAAAGTGAAGTCACTGCTGTTCCCGCGGAGACCACCAGCCTGCTGGTGGATAAGGCTCAGGTCAATCAGGTAAACATTAAGACGGAGCTTGAATCCTCTGTCACCGCCCCCGTGAGTAAGGGACAGCGTTTGGGAACGCTGACTGTCAAGGTGGGGGAGCAGGTATTAAAGCAAGTGCCCATCGTGGCGCAGGAGGGCGTGGCCCGGCTAAGCTGGGGTGACCTTTTTCTGATAGTGCTGCGGCATATTGCCATGGCAAAAGGTTAAATAAAACAGCCTGCTGATCATCAGCAGGCTGTATGTTTTATTCTTTAATGAGAAGTTCTGCGATCTGGATGCAGTTGGTGGCAGCGCCCTTGCGCACCTGGTCACCGCAGCACCACAGAGCCACAGCGTGCTCGTCAGTGAGATCCGGGCGGATACGACCCACAAAAACGATGTCCTGATCGGAAGTGTCCAAAGGCATGGGGTACATCTTCTTGGAAAGATCGTCAACCAGCTTTACGCCGGGTGCCTTGCTGAGAACCTCTCTGACCTGCTCCACGGTAACGGGAACATCAAAGTGGCAGGAAACGGAAATGGAGTGGCTGCGCACTACAGGCACGCGCACACAGGTGCAGGTTACCTTCAGCTCCGGCAGGTGCATGATCTTCCGGCCTTCGTTCTGCATCTTCATTTCTTCGCTGGTGTAGCCTTCAAAGCTTTCGCCGCCGATCTGGGGGATGAGGTTGTAGGCGATCTGATGGGAGAATACCTTGGGCTCGTAGGTCTTGCCCTCCCGCAGGGCCTCTACCTCGTTCATCAGCTCTACAGGGCCGCCTGCACCTGCACCGGATACCGCCTGGTAGGTAGATGCGGTCATGGTGCGGATGGGAGCAATGGTGTTCAGGGCATTGACTGCTGTAAGGGTGATGATGGTGGAGCAGTTGGGGTTGGAGATAATGCCATTGTGCCAAGCTACATCTTCGGGGTTGACCTCGGGCACAACCAGGGGCACCTTGGGATCCATGCGGAAAGCAGAAGAATTGTCCACAAACACGGCGCCGGCTTTTACAATGGCCGGGGCAAATTTCTGGGCAATGTCATTTTCTGCTGCGCCCAGCACGATGTCCACATCGGAAAAGGCCTCGTCGCAGGCTTCCCGGATCACAACGTCCCGGCCCTGAAACTGCAGGGTCTTTCCTGCGCTGCGGGCGCTGGCCAGAGGGATCAGCTCCTTAACAGGGAAGTTGCGCTCCTGCAAAATTTTGATCATTTCCTGTCCTACAGCGCCGGTAGCGCCCAGGACAGCAACGGTATAGGTTTTCATGTTGTTTCCTCCAAATACAAGACTTACTTGGTAAAGCTGTTGTACAGCACCCGAATGGCCTTTTTGAAGTCCTGATTATCCACACCAAAGATGATGTTCAATTCGTCGGGGCCCTGGTTGATCATGCGGATGTTGATGCCTGCTTCGCCCAATGCGGCAAAGATTTTACCGGAAATACCGGGGCGGAAAGCCATTTTCCGACCTACAGCGGCAACCACAGCGATCTCGTCATGGATTTCCAAAGTATCCGGGGCGACTTCCTTCTGGATCTCAGCCAAAATAGTGTACAGATGGGGTGTGATGGTCTCAGTGGGCATGACCACAGACACATTGTCAATGCCGTTGGGCACATAGTCCACGGAGATGCCGTGGCGAACCAATACGGTGAGCACCTTGTGCAGCACGCCCACCTGGTTGCTCATGCCCCGCTTGGAAAGGCTGATGATGGTGAAGTCTTTCTTGCCGGTGATGCCGGTAATAAAGCGGTTGGGATCGGAGTCGGCATCAAAGCTCTCCTGAATAATCGTGCCCACATCCTCGGGAATGTTGGTGTTGCGGATATTTACAGGAATGTTCTTTTCCCGCACCGGCAGGATCGTGCCCTCGTGAAGCACCTGTGCGCCGGAATAGCTCAGCTCCCGCAATTCGTCATAGGTGACTTCGGGGATGGCCTCGGGGTTTTCCACGATCCGGGGGTCAGCCATGAGGATGCCGGAAACGTCAGTCCAGTTTTCGTAAACGTCTGCATTCAGTGCAGCAGCTGCCAGCGCACCGGTAATATCGCTGCCGCCGCGGGTAAAGGTACGGATATGGCCGTCGGGCATAACACCGTAAAAGCCGGGGATCACAACGCCTTGACCGCGCAGGACCAATTTGCTCAGCGCTGCATAGGAGGCTTCCCGGTCTACTTCGCCGTCAAACTGGAACTTAATCCAATCGGCAGCATCCACGAAGCGGAAACCAAGGTACGCGGCCATAAGCTTTGCAGAGAAATATTCGCCTCGGCTGACTAACTCATCCTGGGATACGGATTTGCTGTCCAGACGCTTTTTCAGTTCGGCAAATTCTGTTTCCAGATCCAGCTTTACACCCAGATCGTCCCGAATTTGCAGATACCGGGAGGTGATCATTTCAAAGACCGGAGTGCAGTCCACGCCGTACTGTGTGTGCGCATGGCACAGGTACAGCAGGTCGGTGAGCTTGTGGTCGTTTTTATCCCGCTTGCCGGCAGCAGATACCACAACTACCTTGCGGGAGGGGTCGCTGAGCAGGATGTCCCGGACCTTCTGATATTGACCGGCGTCTGCCATAGAGGAGCCGCCAAATTTCGTAACCTTTAGCATCTTTTGTTCCTTCTTTCTCCTTAAGCCTCGTCTGCCAAAGCGGCGATAAAGGCATCGGGATTCTCTTTCTTCCAGCTATGGATAGTCTTCACAGCCACAGGCTCGGTGATCACGGCGTCATCCCATTGCTCTGCGGCCTTGGCAGGAAGATCCTTGCCGCCGCGGACATAGTAGCGCAGCTTTTCTTCGTTGGCGGCGCGGACGACCTCGCCGCAGGGGCTGTAAAACTGCTTGCCCTGAAGCACATCAATGCAATCTTGTATCACATTGTATGCGGTGGGGTATCTGCCTGCGCCCTGGCCGTAGAAACTCATGCGGCCGGAGGTCTCGCCCACAAAGGTAATCAGGTTGAAATTCGTGGGCACAGCGGCCTCGGGTGTGCCCTGGGGGCACAGGGTAGGCTGCACATAGATCTCATATCCGTTCTCGGTCTTTTTGCCGGTGGAGATGAGCTTACATACATAGCCGTGCTGAGTAAACCGGGATACATCTTCTGCGGTGATATTCGAAATGCCGCAAACCGGAACACTGTCTCTGTCCGCCTGCACGCCGAAAGCAATGTTGGAGGAGAGGATGACCTTGTGCCAGGTGTCGATGCCCTCCACGTCTGTGGCGGGGTTGGCCTCAGCATAACCCAAAGCTTGGGCCTGAGCCAGTGCATCGGCATATGTCAGACCCTTGCGGGTCATGTTGTCAAGAATATAGTTGCAGGTGCCGTTCATAATGCCGCCCACCCGAACCATGTTTTGCGCCCGGCGGGAGCGTTCCAGCTCGGAGAGCCAGCCGATGCCGCCGCCTACAGCAGCGGTGCAGCGGAAGGATACGCCCTTGCTCTGGGCAAGAGGGATCAGTTCCTCGTAAAAACTGGCCACCAGCGCCTTGTTGGAGGAGACGATATTCTTTCCGGCTTCAATAGCGGCTTTTACAAATTCGTAAGCAGGGTGCAGACCGCCCATGGCTTCCACCACGGTGTCAATGGTCGCATCCTCTAAAATATCTTGAAAATTCTTGGTAACCTCTGCGTCGGGGAGCTGCACATCTTCCAGGCAGACTACCTTGGTCACTTGCATATCGGGCCTTGCAGCAGCGATCTCATAAACACCGCGTCCCACAACGCCAAAACCCAGCAAACCGATTTTCATAATCGTCATCCGTTCCTTCCGTTGAAAGAATATGTGTCATCAAGGAAAACACTTGCTTTTTCACCGAAAACAGTATATCATATACCCAATCAAAAACCAAGTATTTTTCAAAAAAACCTTATCTTTTGTGCATGTGACAAAGAAAAAGGCTTTTTTAGAGGAGGAAGTTATGCAATATCATTCCACCCGGTCTGATACGCCCCTGATCAACGGCGCTCAGGCGGTGCTTCAGGGCCTTGCGCCGGACGGCGGTCTTTATCTTCCCAAGAGCCTTCCCGTGCTGGATTGGCAGGAATGTGTGAAGCTGGATACCCTTTCCATTGCAGAAAAGATCCTTTCCGCTTTTCTGCCGGATATTCCTCAAATGGGGAAATTGGTGCGTAATGCATATGTAGGAAAATTTGAAACAGATAACCTGACACCTACGGTGCAGGTAGGGGATATGTATGTGCTGGAGCTGTTCCGCGGCCCTACCAGTGCGTTTAAGGATGTGGCGCTTTCCATGCTGCCTCAGCTCATGACCGCTGCGGCTGCGGTTCAGGGGCAGGATGAGCAGATCATGATTCTCACGGCAACTTCCGGTGACACCGGCAAGGCTGCTTTGGTGGGTTTCCAGGACGTGCCCGGTATTCGCATTTGTGTGTTTTATCCCGATGGCGGCGTTTCTCAGGTGCAGCGTCGGCAGATGGTGAGCCAGCAGGGCAACAATGTATCTGTGTGCGCGGTAAAGGGCAATTTTGACGATGCTCAGACCGGCGTGAAGCGGATCTTCTCCACTTGCAAGGATGGCGATCTGCCTTTCCGCCTTTCTTCTGCAAACTCTATTAATATCGGCCGTTTGGTACCTCAGATTACTTATTATTTTACGGCGTATCGGGATCTGCTGGCCGCGGGCCGGATCACTATGGGGCAGGAAGTGAATTTCTGCGTTCCCACCGGTAATTTCGGTGATATTTTAGCAGGTTATCTTGCCAAGAAGTTGGGCCTTCCTGTGGGCAAGCTTATTTGTGCATCCAATGCCAATAATGTACTTACGGACTTTATTCGTACCGGTGTTTATGACCGGCGCAGACCCTTGTATAAAACGGATTCTCCGTCCATGGATATTTTGGTCTCCTCCAATTTGGAGCGTTTGCTTTACCTGATGAGCGGCGATACCGAACTGGTTGCTAAGCTCATGGGCCAGCTGGATGCAGAAGGCTGCTACCGCGTGCCGGATGCGCTGTTGCGTGAGATCCAAACCGGATTCTGGGCAGGCTTTTGTGACGATGCCGGTGCAGCAAAGGCCACCTATAAGGTCTTCCGGGAGCAGGGGTATCTTTGTGATCCTCATACTGCTACAGGCTGGGCAGTGGCAGAAGATTATGTAAACCAAACCGGCGATGATCGCCCCACAGTTGTGCTGGCCACCGCTTCTGCTTATAAATTCCCCGCGGCAGTACTGGCTGCCTTGGGTGGCGACTTGTCCGGTGATGAATTTGCCCGGATGGAGCGTCTTTCGGAGCTGACAGGCGTTCCTGTACCCAAGAATCTGTCCGGCCTTAAGGAAATGCCGGAGCTGCATACTGATGTGATTGCCAAGGACGATATGCTCCACTTCGTACAATCGCTATAAAGAGAGGATGAATTCCATGAAACGCGTTACCATTCGAGTTCCTGCCACCACGGCGAATCTTGGCCCCGGCTTTGATGCCTTTGGCTGTGCTTTGAGTCTTTACACGGATGTGACTTTTGAGGAAACAGATTCCGGCCTGGAGATCACCGGCTGTGATGAGGCCTATGCCGGCCCGGATAATTTGGCGTATACTTCCTACTGCGCTGTGCTGAATTCTTTGAGCGAGGAGGTTCGCGGTGTAAAAATTCATATCCGCTCTGATATTCCTGTTTGTCGGGGACTTGGTTCTTCTGCCGCTCTTTTGGTGGCGGGTGCTATGGGCGCCAATGTGCTTCGGGGCAATAAACTGTCCACCCAGGGCCTTTTGAATATTACCAACGCCATGGAAGGCCATCCTGATAACCTTGCTCCTGCCTTTTTTGGCGGCTTGACCGCTTCTATGGTGGACAATGGCTTGCCGGTGACGGTGAGCTTCCCCCTGCACCCGGATTGGGAATTTTTGGCACTGGTGCCGGATTTTGATCTGCCTACCACCGTGGCCAGAGAGGCGCTGCCCACCCAGTATAGCCGGGCAGATGCGGTGTATAATATTTCTCATGGTGCTATGGTGCTGAAAGCCTTGGAATTGGGCGATGAAAAGCTGCTGCGTAACGCTATGCAGGACCGCATTCATCAGCCTTACCGCAAGAGCATGATCGCGGATTATGAAAAGATCGAAGGCTTGATCCGCACCACCGGCGCGGCTTTCTGCTTAAGCGGCGCAGGCCCGACCCTGCTTTGCATCACCCGGGATCCCGGTTTGGAAGAAAAGCTTGCCAAGAAGCTAAATGCCATCACCGAGGCGACTTGGGAAATGATCCCGTTGCATTTGGAATTTGAGGGTGCGCATATTTTGGAGTGAGGAGCTTTCGCAACATGTTTTCTGATGTATTGCTGACCGTGGATTTTGACCGTACTCTTACCGGTCCGGATTCCAAGATCCCCGAGCGCAATCTGGAAGCCATCCGCTTTTTTACGGCAAATGGCGGTAAATTTACACTGAACACCGGCCGCAGCACCAATACTATGGGCGCACTGTTGGATATGATCCCGGTGAATGCTCCCTTTTTGCTGTACAACGGTAGCGCAGCCTATGACCCGGAGACCAAATCCTTACATCAGGTAAAGACCATTGATTTGGATATTTGGAAAACCATGGAGGAAGTGCACGAAGCGTTTCCGGAAATGAATTTGGAGATTCAAGGAGATCGGATTCATTATTTTTACCATGCTGAAGAAAGCTTTGTGCATTTTTACGAAGCCTGCGGTTGGAATTACGGCAAAGCCCGGCCGGGCATGGATGTGGGCCCGTTTATCAAATTCTCCTTATTTGGGAAAACTGTGAATGACCAGATGGGTCAGTACTTTACCGGTACGGATGAGGAAATGGCCCGTATGGAGGAACTGGAGAGCTGGATTAACGAAAAATACGGGGATAAGGTGGATGCGTTCCGTGCTGCACCCCGGATTTTGGATGTGCATGCCAAGGGCGTGAGCAAGCTGCGTGGCGCAAGGGAGCTGCAGCAGACCCTGGGAAGAAAGATTTTGGTGTGCGTGGGAGATGCGGAAAATGATCTGACCATGCTCCGGGGTGCAGACTATGCATTTTGTCCGTCGGACGGTGTGATCGCCGCAGAATTTCCCAATGTGTGTCCTTGCGGCGAGGGAGCAGTAGCAGAAGTGATTTATGAAAAAATTCCGGAGATATTGAAAATAAGCCTTGACAAGTGATTGTTCCTGTGCTAGAATTTTCTAGCTGAAACAGCCGATTTTGTGGATCTGCGGGTGTAGTTCAATGGTAGAACACCAGCCTTCCAAGCTGGATACGCGGGTCCGATTCCCGTCACCCGCTCCATAGAAATGCGCCAGTAGCTCAGTTGGATAGAGCAACTGCCTTCTAAGCAGTAGGTCGGGGGTTCGAGTCCCTCCTGGCGTGCCAAACTTGTTTGGCAGGACAGAGGGCGAAATAAGCTGGCGTGCCATTTTTAAGTGCGGGTTCAGCAAATTGTATATGGTGGCTGTGGCCTAGTCGGCTAAGGCGTCAGATTGTGGCTCTGAAGATCGTGGGTTCAAGTCCCATCAGCCACCCCATGCAAAAACCCCTCCGCTTTTGCGGAGGGGTTTTATTATGTGTTGCGAGATTGGCAAAAAGAGCAGTGTCCTTAAGACACTGCTCTTTTTATTTTTATTTAGCGAACATACTCAATGACTACCCGGCGATTGGGTTCTGTGCCGGTGGAATGGGTGGTGATGTTCTCAGTTTCCTGCAGGGCGGCATGGATAATGTGCCGCTCGTAGGCGTTCATAGGCTCCAAAGTGGTGCGGCGGCGTGCTTTCAGCACTTGATGTGCCTTCTTCTGTGCATACCGGCGCAGGCTTTCTTCCCGCTTTTCACGATATTCTTCTGCATCTACGCTGATGCGGATGTGACCTTCCACATCCCGGTTGATGCTGTAATTGGCCAAATGCTGCAGAGCGTCCAGAGTGTCGCCCCGGCGGCCGATCAGGTATCCCAGATCTTCGCCCACCAAATCTACTTTGTAGTTATTGCCCTCTGCGCACCAGGCATGGGGCACAGCATTGGAACCCATGTGTTCCAAAAGGCCTTTGAGGAAGACCTCGATCTTTTCCTCTACGCTGCCGGCCTCGGCCGCTGCATAGACCTTGGGCTCTTTGGGAGCCTTTTTTACTTCTTCTTTGGGAGCGGCGACAGGCTTGGGAGCTTCCTGCTTGGGTGCAGGCTTGGGAGCCTCTTGCTTGGGCTGAGGCTGTGCAACAGGCTTTGCCTTAGGCTTGCTGCGGGAGGCAGAGCCGAGGGCGCTCTTAGGAGCTTCGGGAGCGGGATCGGGTGCTTCATAGGTCACCTGAATGCGGGCGGGCTGTGCGCCCATACCCAAAAAACCGGGCTTTGCCTGGGACAGGACCTGCACAGATACGCTGTCGCGGTCCAGACCCAGCTGCGCCAACGCGGCCTCAACGGCCAAGTCGATGGTCTTGCCGGTGGTTACAATGGTTTTTTCCATTTTTATTCCTCCGTGTTGTTTTGGCTGTAACGGTTGGGATCATAGGCCCGTCCCTTACAGTTGGGGCGGTCGGCAATGCCGGACAGGGGAGCGTTTTCGGCCTTTTCTTCCTCCACTACACCCTTCTTTGCGGCATATTCTTTGGCAGCAGCTGCGCGGGCAGCTTCTTCTGCCTGCTGCTGTTTTTTCTGCAGCTTTTTCTTGCTGGTATTTTCGGTAATGCCGTCGGGGTTGGCAGCGCGTCTTTCTGCACGGATGCGCTCTTTTTCTTCTTCGGCAGCCAGTTCGGCATTGTATTTCTGCAAACGAATGGCGTCCTCGGCATCATAAATCTTGCGGTAGTGCTTGGTCAGCAGAATATCTTCCACCATTCTTACCAAGCCGCCGGCCAGCCAGTACAAGCTTAAGGCGCAGGGAACGGTAAAACCGATCCACAGGGACATAATGGGCATCAGCCAGGTCATCATCTTGCTGGTCTGATTTGCCTGGGACTTGCTGGCAGTCTCCTTGTCCTCCATGCCGTTTTCATCAGTGACTACGGAATTGTTGGCGTGCTGGGAGACTTTCATGGCAATGATCTGCTGAGAAGCAGACAGCAGGGGGATCAATACGCCGCCAATATGAGCCCAATCCCACTTCCAGCTTTCGCTAAAGATGTTAAAACTGGGAACAGAACCCAGGTCAATGCCCAGGAAACTGAAGTTAACACCTTCCAACACACGTTCGCTGATTTCGGGAAGCTTTTCCTTAATGGCATCAGCCACTTGAGGAATGTTGGCAGCGGTGATCATTTCGTTGTAAAAAGCATTTTGAGTGAACAAATCCGGCAGGGACGTTTTGACGGTATCCACAATGGTGTTTACCACATCAGCACCCTGGTGGAGCATAAAGGTAATAGGCTGACGGACCACACTGTACAGAGGGATCAGGATCAGCATGGGAACCAAGCTCCACAGGCAGCCGCCGCAACCCATGCTGGCGCCTTCTTCTTGCTGGAGCTTCTGAATGGCTTCATTTTGCTTTTGCTTGTCGTTGGCGTATTTGCGCTGGATCTCCTGGATACGGGGCTGCAGACGGGACATTTTCATCATGCTCTTTTTGCTCTTGGCAGAAATAGGCAGCATGACCAGCTGCACGATCAAGGCAAAAAAGATCAGAGAAAGGCCGTAGCTGCTGGTGAACTGGTACAGCCAGTCCAGCAGGTATCCAAAGGGAATGGTAATAATTTTAGTCATGGACACTCTCCTTGTGATAGTCACGGAACGGGGTCATAAAAGCTTCCCTTATAAAAGGGATTGCACCGCAGCAGGCGGCGCAGGGCAAGCCAGCCCCCTTTTATGGCACCGTATTTGTGGATGGCTTCATAGGCGTAGGCGGAACAGGTGGGGCGAAACCGACAGCAGGGACCGCGATACGGGGATATGTTCTTTTGATAAAAACGGATCAGGGAAAGAAAAACTTTTTTCATAGGCTTTCTTCTCTTAAGATTCCGGCTTTGTTTGCCAGAGATAAATAGGCATCGGTAAGCTGGCAAAAGGAGCTATTCAGTGCCTTTGTCCTGGCGACTACCACAATATCCCAACCGGGGAGGAATTTTTCCTCGTTGAGCCGATAGACCTCCCGCAGGCGACGGCGAATACGGTTGCGGACCACAGCATGACCCAGCTTTTTGCTGACGGTAATGCCCACCCGATTGGTGTCTGTCCGATTCTTCCGTGCGTACAGCACGAGAAGGCCGTTGGCAAAGCCGGAGGTAGAGTACAAACGGCGGAATATGTGATTGAGTTTTAATGAACCGGAATATTTCATACTAACTCCCATGTATCAAGCGATACTCAGGCAAGCTCGCAAAAGCTTTTTTACGAGCAGGCAGCGAGGATTTTTGCTATGAGGCAAGCAGCACGGCTTGATGGAATACTTTGTGTATTTCAAGGGCCGGACTGTGCAGAATCGTGGCAAAAGGACCGCTGTGTTGCCGAAAAAAAGATTTAAGAGTTTGCCCTCAATAAAAAGGGAGCGGGGCGAACATTTCTTCGCCCCGCTTATTGCTCCCGTTTCGCATAGAGCGATGTATGCTGTGGCAGCACCACTGCCTTAATTAGGCAGACAGAACCTTACGGCCTCTTGCACGGCGGCGGGCCAGAACCTTGCGGCCATTGGCGGTAGCCATTCTCTGACGGAAACCGTGAACCTTGGAACGATGACGATTGCTGGGCTGATAGGTACGCTTCATAGGTGATACACCTCCTCAAAAATCAATATGCTCGACAGCCCCGAAGGGCCGCAGCGACACATAGTCAGTGACCATAATAGGTCATGCTAGGGTATTATAACCGAAAATTGCAACCGGGTCAACAGTTTTTTTACAAAAGTAGGAAAAGAAAACAGGGAAAATGAATTTTTTTGCTTATGAAGCAGGTAAAACTTCGTCTTTTAAGGTGAAATCGTTAAAACTTCCTTCCAGCTTGCTGAGCACGCGGTTATAGCCGGGGTGGTCTTTTTCGTAGGGTGTGGGACGAAAATCGTTCCAGTTGTCCACTGTGCTGACCCGGCAGGGGATGACTTCCAGATCTCCCAAGCCAATGCTGCCGTCGGTGTAGCGCAGCACCTGTTGGCGGATAATGGCGGTGTCTTTGTCGCTGGGGTTGCGGTTGCCGCCAAAGGAGAAGTTACCCAGACTGTAGTAGATCACACCGCCGTTGTAGGGTTCAATGCGCTGCAGGGTGTGGGAGTGGTGGCCGAAAACGATGTTGGCACCGTTATTGATGGCCCGCCGGCCCAGGGATTGCTGCAGGGAATTTGGTTCATAAGTACCCTCGTCACCCCAGTGAATGGAAACCACGATGAGCTCAGCACCCTTATCTTTCAGCGCTTTGATCTGGTTGCGCATGGATGCGTCGGTAAAGTTAAAGAAAATGGCAATGACACCGATTTTCAAACCGCTTTCCGTGGTGGCAAGGCAGGTTTTGTTGAAACTGGCATAATAAATATCTTCCGCTTCCAGCGCATCCCAGGTGTCATAAAGACCTTGCGCTCCGTAGTCCTTGGAGTGGTTGTTGGCGCAGCTGGCAAATTCTACATCGCCCTCCACCAGTATTTTGGCATAGCTTGCCGGCCCGCGAAAACGGAATTGGTGCTCAGAAAGCTCCACCATTTCTTCTTCGGTGGGGTCGGATTCTGTCAAAGCACATTCTAAGTTTACGAAAGTGAAGTCGTCATTTTCAAAATACTGCTTGACATTGGAAAAAGGATAAGCATAGTTGTCCTTTACCACGGAGCGAAATGTACCGGAGGCGGTTTCTGCGTCGTAATTGTTGCCAAAAGTGCAGTCGCCTGCAAAGGAGAGGATAAAGCTTTCTGCCTCGGGTTCGGGAATCACAGGGTCGGGGGATTCGACGGGAGTGTCGATGTTGGGGGTTTCTGTGCCGGGCCCTTGAGGGGTGGGGCTATCTTGAGGCGGCACAGCCCCGGTGCAGGCGCTGAGTAACAGGCAAAGGGCTAGGGATGCCGCAAGAAGCCGAATATTTGATTTCATGGGCATACCGCCTTTCTTTGTTATTTCTCGTTTTGCGCCCGCTTTTTCATAAGGTTGCGCATACGGATGGAGTGATCAAGCTCCCGCTTGCGGATGCGCAGGCTCTTGGGCGTACATTCCAGAAGCTCGTCGTCGGCAAGGAATTCCAGGCATTGCTCCAGGGAGAATACCTTGGGAGAGGTGAGCCTTAGGGCATCGTCAGAGCCGGAGGCCCGCATGTTGGTCAGCTGCTTTTTCTTGCAAACATTTACGGTCATATCTTCATTTCGGCTGCAGATGCCGATGACCATGCCGGCATATACCGGTGTGCCCGGACCGATGAGCAATGCGCCCCGTTCCTGGGCGGCAGCAAGACCATAGGTCACCGCTTCTCCGGTTTCAAAGGCAACCAAACTGCCGGTGAGCCGGCGTTCTACCTCGCCCTTCATGGGAGCGTAGGAGTCCAGAATGCTGGACATGATGCCTTCGCCACGGGTGTCGGTCAAAAATTCATTGCGGTAGCCAAACAGACCCCGAGAGGGCACAAGAAATTCCAAACGGTAGCGGCTGCCCATGGGGGTCATGGAAAGCAGGTCGCCTTTGCGCCGACCGATCTTTTCGATCACAGCGCCCATACATTCTTCCGGCACGTCGGCCACCATGCGCTCAATGGGTTCGCAAGTTTTGCCGTCGATCTGCCGGGTGAGCACTCTGGGGGTGGATACGGAGAATTCAAAACCTTCTCGACGCATGGTCTCCATAAGGATGGACAGGTGCATTTCGCCCCGGCCGGCTACATTAAATGCGTCCGTGCCCTGCTCGGACACCCGGAGGGACACATCCTTCATCAGTTCTCTGTCCAGCCGATCCCGAAGATTCCGGGAGGTGACGAACTTGCCCTCTCTGCCGGCAAAAGGAGAATCGTTGACGGCAAAGGTCATTTCAATAGTAGGCTCAGAGATCTTCACAAAGGGTAGGGGAGCAATATTCTCCGGGGCGCAGAGGGTGCGGCCGATGGTAATGTCCGCAATGCCCGAAAGGGCAACGATCTCACCGGCAGAGGCCTCGGTAATGGGTGCTTTGCCCAGACCGTCGTAGGCGTAGAGAGCTACGACCTTGCCCTTTTGCCGCACGGATTCGTCGTGGAAATCACAGATCACCACTTCCTGATTGGTCTTGATGGTGCCTTGCTCAATACGGCCGATGGCGATCCGGCCTACATATTCATTGTAGTCAATAGAGGAGACCAAAAGCTGCAAAGGCGCATCCTTGTCACCGGTGGGGGCAGGGATATAGTTGACAATGGTCTCAAACAGGGGGATAAGGTCCGTACCTGCTTCGTCCGGGCCATAAGAGGCAGTGCCCTGCCTGCCGGAGCAGAAAACGGTGGGAGAGTTGAACTGCTCGTCAGTAGCGTTCAAGTCCAGCAGAAGCTCCAATACTTCGTCCATGACTTCGTGTACCCGGGCATCGGGCTTGTCCACCTTGTTCACAGCCACGATGACCTTATGGCCCAGTTCCAGAGCTTTTTGCAGAACAAACCGGGTCTGGGGCATGGGGCCCTCAGCAGCATCTACCAGCAAGATGACACCGTTGACCATTTTTAAGATACGCTCCACTTCACCGCCAAAGTCCGCGTGGCCCGGGGTATCTACGATGTTGATCTTGGTATCTTTATAATAAATGGAAGTGTTCTTGGCAAGAATGGTAATGCCGCGCTCACGCTCCAGATCACCGGAGTCCATCACTCGCTCGGTAGTGGCCTGGTTCTCCCGGTAGATGCCACCCTGCTTCAGCATTTCGTCTACCAGGGTGGTCTTGCCGTGGTCAACGTGGGCAATAATGGCAATATTTCTTATATTTTCCTGTGCAGCCATGATCGCAGCACTCCTTCTGTATATAATCAATTTATTGTTCTCATTTAACCTTAAAAATATATCACAAGATGGGGGAAAAAGCAATCATTTCCCCGAACATTTCCGGAACTTGTGGAAATACCTATTTCTATGCCTGTTTTTTTCAATGGTTTTTAGCCGATATGTGTACTTGACCCCGGGAATAGGCTGTGGTATATTATAGGGAACAGAATAATCCACATTATTTGTACCAGAGGAGCAGTTATGAATAAGGGCAAAAAATTGCTGACATATTTTGTGATTGCAATGGTCGCGCTGGTCAATGCGCTGAATTTTGAACTCTTTATTTTCCCCAATAATTTTGCACCGGCAGGCCTAAACGGCCTGTGTACCATGTTCCAGTATGTGACCGGACTTAGCATGGGTTATTTGAGCTTTTTGCTGAACCTGCCTCTGGCTGTGGCGGTGTATAAGAAGATCAGTAAGACATTGGCGGTGCGTGCTATGACCTACGTGGCGCTATTCTCGGTTTTGCTGGTGGTGTTGGATGAGGTAGATTTGTCTGCGTTTCAGTATTTGACTACCAGCAGTGCCATTATCGGCCCGGTGGTGGGCGGTATTATTGGCGGTGCAGGCACAGCCTTGCTTTTGAAAGCCGGAGCATATACAGGCGGGTTGGATTTTATTTCTTCCCTGATTCATAAGCGCCGTCCGGATATCAATTTTTATTACGCTTCCTTTGCCATGAACTGCGTGGTGGCGGGGATCTCGTATTTTGTGTATGGCCATAAGATCGAGCCTGTGCTTATGTGCATTTTGTGCAGCTTTGCGTCCAGCACGGTGATGGATAAGATTGACAGAGCCGGGCGCAGCGCCATTCGTTTTGAGATCACCACGCCGGAACCGGAAAAATTGGCGGAGGCCATTTTGCACCAGCTTCATCGTGGTGCCACAGTGATCCCCGGAAAGGGCCTATACCGGGGCGAGGAAACCAATGTTCTGATTTGCGTGGTGAATAAATCCCAGGCATATCGGCTGGCGGCCATTATTCGCAGCGTGCCCGGAACCTTTGCGGTGGTCAATACTGTCAACGAGGTCATGGGCAATTTCCGGCACATGGACAACCAGGGTAATCTGACCCGGGAATATCTGGATCCCGGTGAGGGTACCGGAATTTAATCTGTAAGTATTATCTCTATATAAATAAATTTAGGAGGAGTCCCAATGGCACATTACATGTCTGAACCCAGCCGCACTTTTAGTGAATATCTTTTGATCCCCGGTTATACTTCCGAAGAGTGCGTGCCCGACCGCGTATCTTTGCGCACCCCCCTGACCAAGTATCGTAAGGGCGTGGAAGAACCGGCGATCAGTATGAATATTCCTTTGACCTCTGCAGTTATGCAGGCGGTTTCCAATGATACCTTGGCCATTGCTTTGGCTAAGGAGGGCGGCATCAGCTTTATTTTCGGTTCTCAGTCTATTGAGTCTCAGGCGGCAATGGTGGCAAAAGTTAAGGGACATAAGGCTGGCTTTGTGACCTCTGCCTCCAATCTGACTCCCGAGAACACTCTGCAGGATGTGCTGGATCTGAAGGCAGCCAACGGTTTTTCCACTGTGGCCATTACCGATGACGGCACAGCCAACGGCAAGCTTTTGGGTTTGGTGACCGGACGGGATTACCGCGTGTCCAGAATGGACCCCGCTGAGAAGGTCAAGACCTTCATGACCCCCCGGGAAAAGCTGATCACCGCTCCTAAGGATACTACCTTAAAGCAGGCCAATGATATTATTTGGGACAATAAGCTCAACGCTCTGCCCATCGTGGATGACGACGACCATCTGATGTACTTCGTATTCCGTAAGGACTATGCAGCCCATAAGGCAAATCCCCAGGAACTGCTGGACAGCCAGAAGCGTTACATCGTTGGCGCAGGTATCAACACCCGTGACTATGCCACCCGAATCCCCGCTCTGCTGAATGCCGGCGTGGATGTGCTGGTCATTGACTCCTCCGAGGGTTATACCTGCTGGCAGGAAAAGACCATTAAGTGGGTGCGTGACAATTACGGTGACACCGTCAAGATCGGTGCGGGCAACGTGGTAGATCGGGATGGCTTCCGTTTCCTGGCTGAGGCAGGCGCAGACTTTGTTAAGGTGGGTATCGGCGGCGGCTCTATCTGTATCACCCGTGAGACCAAGGGCATCGGCCGTGGTCAGGCAACCGCGCTTATCGAAGTTGCAGCTGCCCGGGACGAGTATTTCAAGGAGACCGGCATTTATGTGCCCATCTGCTCTGACGGTGGTATTGTTCACGACTATCACATGACTCTGGCCCTTGCCATGGGCGCAGATTTCCTCATGCTGGGCCGTTACTTTGCCCGGTTTGACGAATCTCCCACCAATAAGGTCATGGTCAATGGTGCATATATGAAGGAATACTGGGGCGAAGGCTCTAACCGTGCCCGTAACTGGCAGCGTTATGATCTGGGCGGTTCTTCCAAGCTGAGCTTTGAAGAGGGCGTGGACTCCTTCGTTACCTACGCAGGCTCTTTGCATGATAATGTGGAGGCTTCCCTGTACAAGGTCAAGTCCACCATGTGCAACTGCGGTGTGATCACCATTCCCGACCTGCAGCGGGAGGCAAAGCTGACTCTGGTTTCCGCCACTTCTATTATTGAAGGCGGCGCACACGATGTCACATTGCGTTCCACCTCCACTGCCAAGTAAGAAAATTCAAAAAAGGCCTTATGCGGTTTGCCGCATAAGGCCTTTTTGTTAAATGGATTGGAAAAAGGATTCGATCTGCGCTTTTGTGGCGGGCACGGTACCCTGACGGAAAATGCCCTTTCCACCGCCGCGACCGCCCAAGGCGTCGTTCATGGCTTGTCCTAACCGGGGGGAGTCGGTGCCGGTTTCGGCAATGCAGTAGCTGTAATTGCCGTCGCAGCCGGAAAATACTGCTGCATACCCTTTGCAGCCGGGGGCGATTTTTTCTGTAAGCAGGCGCAGCTGGGCACCGGATAAATTCTCCTGGAAGCAGAGAATCTTGTCTTGGTTTACATAACGCTCTGCGAGCAGTTCTATAATCTGATTTTGCAGACCGGCAGAGCGATATTTTTCTGCAGCCAAAGCTTCGTTCGCTTTTTCGGCGGCAGCACCGGTTTCCAGCGGTTTTGCAGAAAAGTTTTGGGAGACCTGTTTGTTTTGTTCAAAGACAGCAGAGAGATATTCGTAAGCCCGTTTGCCGCAAACCACTTCCAGCCGAACGCCTTGGCGCAGTTTGGTGCAGGAAATAATTTTCAGAATACCTACTTCACCGGTGGTGGCGGTATGTACACCGCAGCAGGCGCAGCTGTCGTAACCGGGGATCTGCACCAGCCGTACCGGCCAGGGCAGTTGCCGCTTGGTGCGATAGAGGATTTTTGGTAGTTCCTCAGCGGAGGGAATGCTGCAAAGCACCGGGATATTTTCCCACAAAGCTCGGTTTGCCTGCAATTCCAGCTCGCCCAAAGCGTCTGCCGGGATCACCCCGTCGAAGTCCACTTCCATAACCTTTGCGCCCACGTGAAAGCCGGTGTTGTGGTAGCCAAAGGCTTTGTGGATCAGACCGGAGAGGATATGCTCGCCGGTATGCTGCTGCATCAGATCAAATCGCCGTTCCCAGTCAAGAATTCCGGTGACGGTGCTGCCGATTTCCAGTGGGCCGTCGCACAGGTGTACGATCTCGTCGCCCCGCTCCTGCACATCCAACACCTGTACATTTCCAAGCTTGCCCACATCGCAGGCCTGGCCGCCTCCTTCAGGGTAGAAAGCGGTGGCGTCCAAAATCACGGAAAACCCGCCATCTGCTGCATCACAGGCGCAGACGCGGGCGGAAAATTCTTTTATATGGCAATCTTCGTAATATAGCTTCCGGGTCGGCATACATATCCCTCCAGTTTTCGTCATTATAACACACGGCCTGGGGAAAATCAAATTTACAGCAATGATATTGTAAAAATTTTCCTAAAAAACACTAGCGTTTCTAAATGGATTCGTGTAGAATAAACTTATGAGAGGATGCGCCTAAGTAAGGAGGGAGCTCATGCCCACTGTATATGCCCATTATCGCTTTGGTGTGGCGTTGCTGCCCACCATTCCTGCCGATGCCCGCCGGACCATCCAGAGGTTTCGGTCGTTGTACGATGTGGGTCTTCACGGCCCGGATATTTTTTACTATCATACCAATGTGCTGAATGCAAAAGCCGGCTTTTTGGGAATCAAATTTCATGAGCAGACCGGGCGGGAATTCTTCCAGCGGGTCTGCCGCATGGCAAGACTTGAAAAGTCCGAGGCATCACAGGCATATTTGTACGGCTTGCTTTGCCACTATGTGCTGGACAGTGTTTGCCATAGCTACCTTGCGGATCAAACCTTGGAAGCCAGCCATGCGGAGGTGGAGACGGAATTTGACCGGTTTTTATTGGAGTTGGACGGAAAAGTTCCTCCGCATTGCCAGGATTTCAGCCCCCATTTGCATTTGACTCCCGGAGAATGCGAAACTGTGGCAAAATTTTATCCCCCTGCAGGAAGTGCGGAGGTGCGCAATGCCCTGCGCAGCATGGCCGCTACTGTGAAATTATTGGCAGCGCCGGAGGGACACCGCAGAACGCTGGTGGAAAAGAGCATGAAATTGCTTGCACCAGAGCTGCTGGGAATGGTGATGACTGCTGAGGCGAACCCCCGTTGTGCCCATTTGGATGAAGGGCTTCTGAATTGCTATGAAAAGGCAGTGGAGCTGTTCCCGGAAATGCTTTCTCAGCTTCAGGCGCATATGACCTATAACGGTCAGCTGGGGCAGGAATTCGACAAGGTTTTTGGATAAAATAAATGAGGCGTACCGGCTTTCGGTACGCCTCATATTTTTATTTTTCCAGGATGATCGGGCCGCGGTTGTTCGTTAATGTGCTGCGGATATACGCAGCGGCATCTTCTGCCGTCAGCTTTAACTGCTCACCGGTGGCCATGTTCTTCACAGAGCACTTGTTTTCAGCGATTTCGTCCTCTCCCAAGAGCACCGCAAAGGGCACACCCAGCTTGTCGGCATAAGCCATTTTTTGCTTAAACTTCTTCTGTTCACCGTAAAACTGTACCCGCAGGCCGTTGCTGCGCAAGGTTTCCGCCAATGCGATGGCGGGGGCGGGGGTTTCCGTCATGGGCAGCACCAAAGCGTCGCAGGGGGCGCTGGGCAGAGCAGGGTTCAGCAGACCTTGTTCATCAAGCACATAGAACAGTCGGGTAAGGCCAATGGAAATGCCCACGCCCGGCAGTGCTTTTTCAATGTAATAGCCGGCAAGATTGTCATAGCGGCCGCCGGAGCATACAGAACCGATCTCCGGATGGTCCAGGAGCGTGGTCTCGTAAACCGTGCCGGTATAGTAGTCAAGACCTCTTGCGATGGTCAGATCCACGGCAAAGTTTTCCTCCGGCACACCAAAGGCGGCCAAATTGTCGGTAACAGCCTTCAGCTCGGCAAGGCCCTGGTCAAACAGTTCGTTCTTGCCTGTGTAAGCTTCCAGGGAAGTCAAAACTTCAGCATTAGAGCCGGTGATGGCAATAAATTTCAGAATCTCATCGGCTTGATCTGCGGTAATGCCGCAATCGTCTACCAGACAGGTACGAACCTTGTCTGCACCGATTTTATCCAGCTTGTCCACGGTGCGCATGATCTCGCCGCTTTTTTCCGTAAGTTCCTGCATGGCATAAAAGCCGTTCAGAATTTTCCGGTTGTTCACCCGAATTTGGAAGCGGTTCAGGCCAAATCCCTTAAAGACCTTGTAAATAATGGCCGGGATCTCTGCCTCGTTGAGAATGTCCAGCTTGCCGTCGCCAATGATATCAATATCTGCCTGATAAAATTCACGGAAACGACCTCTTTGTGCCCGCTCGCCACGGTAGACCTTGCTGATCTGATAGCGGCGGAAGGGAAAGGCCAGTTCGTTGCAGTGCAGCGCCACATACTTTGCCAGCGGAACAGTCAGGTCAAAGCGCAGAGCCAGATCGCTGTCGCCCTTTTGGAAGCGGTAGATCTGCTTTTCTGTTTCGCCGCCGCCCTTGGCCAGCAGGATCTGGGCATCCTCAATGGCGGGGGTGTCCAAGGGAGCAAAGCCATAGGATGCATAAGTGGTGCGCAGGATCTCCATCATGCGTTCAAAGCGCTGCTGCTTTTCCGGCAGCAGTTCCATAAAACCGGACAGTGTCCGGGGTTTGATGATGTTCATAATCATTCCTCCGTAAAAAGATGCAGGATACGGGGAAATGCCCCGTATCCTCATGGAAATATCAATATTTCGGCTTCTGGTGGAGCATTTCCCGCCAGTCCAGATCGCCGCGCTGCAGGCCCATAATGAGCATTTCCGCACAGGCGAGATTGGTGGCGATGGGAACATTGTGCTTATCGCAGAAGCGGATGGTTTCCAAGGTTTGACTGTCGTCCCCAGGGTCGGTATCGTTGGGGTCGCAGAACAGCAGCACCAAATCGATCTCGTTATAGGCAATGCGGGCGTTGATCTGCTGATGACCGCCCTGCTTATGGGAAAGCAGCAGAGTGATAGGGAGTCCCGTGTTGTCTGCGATCAGCCTGCCGGTGGTGGCAGTGGCGTACAGACTGTGGCGGGAAAGAACGCTTTTATATGCAGTGCAGAACTGAACCATCAGTTCTTTCTTTTTATCGTGGGCCAGAAATGCAATATTCACGCAAGATTCACTCCTTTATCTCATTACCGGAAGGGAACAGGGACCTTTTGGCCCTGAATCCTTTTGGCGATGCGCCGGCAGGCGGCGGCTGCGCCCCGCCGGGATTGCCGCAGCAGCGGTATTTCAAAGCTGGCGGCCAGGGTTACATTGGGATCCTCGGGGATGATGCCCAGCAGAGGAAGGCCGGCATCGTCCATAATATCATCTACAGTCAGATCCATGGCGGCAAGCATTTTTTTGCCGATTCGGTTGATGATCAGACGCACATCAGATTTTCCCATGAGCTCCAGCGCCTCTCCTGCTCGGGAAGCATCCCGGATGGCAGAGGGTTCGGGGTTGGTGACCAGCAGCACCCGGTCAGCATAAGACGCGCAAAGGGAAAAGCCTAATTCGATACCCGCAGGGGCATCCAGGAATACATACTTAAATTCTTCCCGGGCCTGACGCAGCATGCTGCTGAAAGCAGTACGGTCGATCTGGTCAGACCGGCAGTTGACCGGTGCGGTAAGAAAATACAGTTCCGGGAACATGGGGTGCTTCAGCGCATCTGCCAGCTGATAATCTCCCCGGCAGACGTCCAGAAAAGAAATGGGGGCAGTTTCGGTCAAGCCAAGGGCAATATCCAGGTTTCTGAGACCAATATCGCAGTCGATGCAGAGCACCCGATGGCCTGCTTGCGCCAAGGCGGTGGCAAGGCCTGCGCAGACGGAAGTTTTTCCTGTACCGCCCTTACCGGACAGCACAGCGATCAGTTCGCCCATAGCCTTCGCCTCCTTGTTAACAGTTTATCCTTATTATAAAGGTATAACGCACAAAAAGCAAGAGCAAATCAAGGCTTTTCCAAAGTTTTTTCATCACAATACACAAAAAAAGGCGGAGAAAATTACCGTTGTCATTCCAAGGAACTGTTGCCTAAAATTAGAAAGATATTTTCTTAAAAAGGAAAAAATTTCAAAAAATTTCTTGACAAACTGCGGGGGAAAGAGTATGATAGGCAGGAAGTTAGCGGAGGCTAATTAAATTTTTTGCAATCGGTTAGCATATGCTAACAATGATAAGGAGGGATTCCTGTGCGAACATTAAAGGATGCAAAGGTGGGCCAGACTGTCACCGTGGTGAAGCTCCACGGGGAGGGTGCGGTTCGACGCAGGATTATGGATATGGGTATTACCAAGGGCGTGGAGGTTTATGTTCGTAAAGTTGCGCCGTTGGGTGACCCCATTGAGGTCAATGTTCGGGGCTATGAGCTGTCTTTGCGCAGAGCCGACGGAGAAATGGTGGAGATTGTATGATGCAAACGATCAAAATTGCTTTGGCGGGCAACCCCAACTGCGGAAAGACCACGCTGTTTAATGTCCTCACAGGATCTAATCAGTATGTGGGCAACTGGCCGGGTGTTACGGTGGAGAAGAAAGAGGGCGCGCTGAAAGGTCAGACGGATGTGATCATTCAGGATCTGCCCGGAATTTATTCTTTGTCCCCTTATTCCCCGGAGGAAGTGGTTACCCGTACATATCTTGTCAATGAGCATCCCGATGCTATTTTGAACATTGTGGATGGAACGAATATCGAGCGAAATCTATATCTCACCACCCAGCTTATTGAACTGGGTCACCCGGTGGTGGTGGCGGTGAATATGATCGACCTTGTGCGGAAAAACGGCGATAAGGTAGACTTGGAAAAGCTGGGTCGGGCCTTGGGCTGTACAGTGATGGAGATCAGCGCGCTGAAAGGCGAAGGTTGTCTGGAAGCGGCGCAAAAGGCGGTGGAGCTGGCACGGGATCATACCCACGGTCAGATGCCCCATGTGTTCAACGGAAGTGTGGAGCATGCGTTGGCCCATATCGAGGAATCCGTGGAGGGGAAAGTACCGGATAACTATTTGCGCTACTTTGCCATTAAGCTCTTTGAGCGGGATGAGCATGTGCGTAGGGAAGTGGGGCTTTCTCAGGAATTGCTGGATCACCTGGAAGAGCATATTGCGGATTGCGAAAAGGAAATGGATGATGATGCGGAAAGCATTATCGCAGACCAGCGGTATACTTACATTGGCAATGTGGTGAGCCGGGCGGTAAAAAAGAAAGCGCCCAAGCATGCCATGACCATGTCCGACCGGGTAGACCGGTTGCTTACCCATCGGGTGTTGGCTTTGCCCATTTTTGCAGGCGTTATGTTCTTGATGTACGCCATTGCCATGGGAAGCTTCCCGTTTTCCATTGGCACCATGGGTACGGATTGGGCCAATGATGTGCTGTTTGGGCAATGGATACCTAGTTTGCTGGACTCTGTGCTGACAGCGTTGGGAGTCAGCGGCTGGCTGTACAGCTTGATCGTTGACGGCATTATGGCAGGCGTGGGAGCGGTGCTTGGTTTTGTGCCGCAGATTTTGGTGCTGAGTCTGCTGCTGTCCATATTGGAGGATGTGGGATATATGTCCCGGGTCGCTTTTATCATGGACAGGATCCTGCGCAAATTTGGCCTCTCCGGAAAGTCCATTATTCCCATGCTGGTGGCCACAGGCTGCGGCGTGCCCGGAATTTTGGCGTCCCGCACCATTGAGCAGGAAAATGACCGGAAGATCACTGTTATGACCACGGGTTTTATCCCCTGTGGTGCAAAAATGCCCATTATCGGCTTGTTTGCCGGTGCGGTATTTGGAAATTCTCCCCTGGTGGCGGTATCTGCTTTTATCATCGGTATTGCTGCTGTGGTCCTTTCCGGTGTGATCCTTAAGAAATTCAAAACTTTTGCAGGAAAGCCTGCGCCCTTTGTCATGGAGCTGCCCGCTTACCATATGCCCTCTTTGCGCAATGTGGCCCGCTCTACCATGGAGCGTGGCTGGGATTTCGTAAAACGGGCGCTCACCATCGTGCTTTTAAGCTCCATGGTGCTGTGGTTCTTGCAGAGCTATGGTGTGGTAGACGGAGCGTTCCGGGCAGTGGAGGATAACAATCAGTCCTTGCTTGCGGTTTTGGGCAAGGCGATCGCGTGGATCTTCTATCCCCTTGGCTGGACAGGGGATATGGCATGGAAAGCAGCTGTGGCTTCGGTGACCGGCCTGATCGCCAAGGAAGAAGTGGTCATGACCTTTGGCACGCTGTATAATTATGCCGGGGAGCTTAGTGAATCGGGCAATGAGATCTGGGCCTTGGTGGCAGCGGATTTCGGGCCTGCCCGGGCATACAGTTTTATGGTCTTTAACCTTCTGTGCGCGCCTTGTTTTGCGGCCATCGGTGCTATTAGGCGGGAAATGGGCAGCGTCAAGTGGACTTGGCTCACCATTGGCTACATGTGCGCCTTTGCCTATGCGGCGGCATTGATATCCTATCAGCTGGGCGGCCTTTTCACAGGGGAAGCGACATTTGGCATCTTTACTGTGCTTGCTGTGGGTGCGCTGGCTGCACTTGCGTACCTTTTGCTGCGCAAGGGGTATAGTCGGGAAAAGCTGACCGCGAAGGTGTAAGGAGGTTCTTATGGGAGATCTTCTTGTGATCGGAATCTTGGCCGTTATTGTGGTATTCTGTGCCCGCAGCGTGTATAAAAGTCGAAAGACAGGCGGTTGCAGTGGGAATTGCAGCAACTGCAAAAACTGTTCCAAAGGAAAAGAATAAGGAAAGCGGCATCATAAAAGATGCCGCTTTTTCTGCATAAATATTAACTTTTACCCAAGGGGAAGGGTAGATTTCCTTTGGTTTCTATGTTATAATCACTTCGTTAAGCAGAATTTTGTAATTTTCAGAAAGGACGGTGTAGTTTTGAATCCGAAATTAAAAGAAAAAACATTGGAATCGCTTTCTGCCGTTCTTCCTATTACAGGTATCGTGCTGTTTATCAGCATTTTCTTTGTCCCGGTGGAGCTGGGGGAATTTGTAATGTTCCTCGTAGGCGCCATTATGCTGATTTTTGGCATGGGCTTTTTCCAGTTGGGCGCAGAAATTGCCATGACCCCTTTGGGTGAGGGTATTGGTGTTCAAATTTCCAAAACCAAAAAATTGTGGATGGTTCTGCTCATTGGTTTTATAATGGGCGCGATCATTACCATATCTGAACCGGATCTTCAGGTGCTTGCAGAGCAGGTGCCTTCCGTTCCGAATGAAGTGTTGATTTTAACGGTGGCGGTAGGCGTGGGTCTGTTCCTGGCACTTGCCATTATCCGTATCCGGTATAAGATCAGCTTGTCAGCAGTTTTGATCGTTTTGTATGCACTGCTGATCGGCGGCTCTTTCTTTATTCCTCAGGAGTTTTTGGCTGTGGCTTTTGATTCCGGCGGTGTTACCACAGGACCTATGACCGTGCCCTTTATCATGGCCATGGGTGTTGGTCTTGCCTCAGTCAGAAGCGACCAAAACTCTGCCAGCGACAGCTTCGGCCTTGTGGCGCTTTCCAGCGTCGGCCCGATTTTGGCGGTGCTGATCTTAGGCTGCTTCTATAAGCCTACGGAGGCGGTTTTCACTTTGGCGGATGTGGCCACGGTGGTCACTACTTTGGATGTGGTAAAGATCTTTATCACAGGCATTCCTGCCTATGTGGGTGAGGTGTTTATTTCTCTTGCCCCTATCGTGGCGGTTTTTGTGATCTTCCAGCTCAGTACCCATCGTTATCAGGCCCGGCAGGTCAAGCGTATCATCATTGGTACGGTGTATACCTATGTCGGTCTGGTGCTGTTCCTTTGCGGCGTGAATATCGGTTTTGCTCCGGTGGGTTCTTCTTTGGGCAAAGAACTGGCATCTTTGCCTTATAATTGGGTACTTATCCCCATTGGCATGGTGATTGGTTATTACATCGTCAAAGCGGAGCCTGCTATTCAGGTGCTGAATCACCAGGTGGAAAGCGTAACGGATGGCGCGATCTCTGTAAAGATGATGAACCGCTGCATGTCCATCGGTGTTGCCATCAGTGTGGGTCTTGCCATGCTGCGGGTACTTACGGGCATTTCCATCCAGTGGATCGTTATTCCCGGCTATCTGATTGCGCTGGTGCTGTCACGATTTGTTCCCAAGATTTTCGTGGGTATTGCCTTTGACTCCGGTGGCGTTGCCAGCGGACCGATGACATCCACATTCCTGCTGCCTTTGAGTATCGGTGTCTGCGATGCCCTTGGCGGCAATTTGATGACAGATGCCTTTGGTGTAGTGGCGCTGGTTGCGCTGACACCTCTTATTGCCATCCAGCTTATGGGACTTGTGTATCAGATCAAGACCAGCAAGCAGCAAAAGCAGGTGGAGCAGGTTGCAGAACTTCCCGACGACAGCGATGTCATTGTGGATCTCGAGGAGGGTTGAACTGTGGAGAACATTCAGAAGAAAGCAGCGTATCGGCTGTTCACGTTGATCACCACCCCGAAGCTTGCCGAAGAGGCGGCAGATATATTCAAGCAGGTTCAGTCTCCGCTGCAGTACCGGTTTAATGCCCAAGGCACGGCTTCCAGCGAGATCATGGATATGCTGGGATTGGGCAGCATTGACAAATGCGTGCTTATGAGTTTGCTGCCGAAGGAACTGGCAGACAGCATGCTGAAAAAATTGAAAGCAGAATTGCAAATGCACGCTGTGAACAGCGGCATCGCCTTTACTGTGCCGCTGAGCGGCATCAACAATCTGATTCTTCGCATTCTCACACAAAATGCTGAGGACAGCGGCTTAAGCTCGGAAGGAAAGGATAAAGTGGAAATGGCAGAAATGAAACACGCGCTGATCGTAGCAATTACAGACCGCGGATTTAGCGGTGATGTCATGGAGGCGGCCAAGAGCGTTGGCGCTAAGGGCGGCACTGTGATCCACAGCCGTCGGATCGCCAATGATGAGGCCACCGGCTTCTGGGGTCTTAGCATGCAGGAAGAAAAGGAGATCGTTATGATCATCGCCGAGGCTGCGGATAAAATTCCCATTATGCAGAGCATTGGCGAGCGGTGCGGTATGCACAGCAAGGCTAAGGGTATCGTCATGTCCCTGCCCATTGATGCTGTAACGGGCATTTAACAAGCGTATGATTTTAGAAACCCAAAGGCTCTTTTTAAGAGAATATACGGAAGCGGACTTTGACGCGTTGTTTGAGATCCTGTCAGATCCTGTGACCATGGAGCATTACCCCAAACCCTATGACGAGGAGGGTACATGGCGATGGCTGAAATGGAGTTTTCAAAATTATCGGGAACACGGCTTCGGCTGGTGGGCGGTAATTTTAAAAGAAACAGGGGAGATGATCGGAGATTGCGGTGTTACCATCCAAAATATTGATGGGGCAAAGCTACCTGAGATCGGCTATCACTTCAACAAAAAGTTTTGGCGACAGGGTTTTGGCACCGAGGCGGCAAGAGCGGTAAGAGACTGGGCTTTTGAAAATACCGCCTATGACTGTTTGTATTCTTATATGGATCGCACCAATGTTGGATCTTACTCCGTGGCGGAGAAGATCGGCATGAAGAAGATCAAGGAATATACAGACGGGGACGAGCAGCTGCTTGTGTATGCTATCACAAAAGATGACTGGAATAAGATAAAATAAAAGGTACTGCCTTAGGGCAGTACCTTTTTTATTTTAATAAAGTCCCAGCAATGCAAGTATGCCGCCAAACAAAACGCCGCAGGCAGACAGTGCAAAGAGTTGACCGAACATTTTATTTCGGGCGGTTGCATCTACCGTTTCGTCAGAGGAGTATGCCGCCAGCATCAGGCCGCCGCAGCTGGATAGGGGGCTCAAAGCGGCCAGGTGTGCGCCTACGCACAAGCTGATGGTAAGACCCAGGGCGGTGACGCCGGAAAGATTTGCCACAAGACCCGGCACAGTGGGGATCAGGGTGGGCATTACCACGCCGGAGGCGGAGGAGAACCAGCTCATCACACCGGCAAGCACACAGATGATCGGACTGGCCGTGACGCCGTTCATCAGACTGGACAGCCACCGGGTGAGTAGGTCGATGCCGCCCAGTTCTGTAACTACGCTGATGAGGATACCCACACCGGCGATCATGATCAGTGTGCCCCAGGGGATCTTTTTCAGTGCGTTTCCTTCCTCTGCTGCACCGATGGCGGTGAGGATCACGCTGATAGCGATGCCCACAAGGCCTACGTTAATATCCAGAAGGACAGTCAGCAGTGCTGTTACAACAATGCCGGCAAGGGTTGCCCATTGCTTCCAGGAGAAAGCGGGGGTGGCCTTGTTTTCTGTGGAGGTTGCGCCCTTTACTTTGTGCCATTTGAACACGAAGAAGTAAAGGATCACTGCATAAAGCACATTGGTCAGAGCCATTTTGATCATCAAGGGCCATTCGAGACCGGTGATACCGGCTTCGGTAGCTTTGGTAATGGCCACAATGCCCGAGGGGGTAATAGGGGAAAGACCACCGGCAAACGCACCCAGGGTGGCAAAGGGCAAGAGTTTTAGAGGATGTACGCCGATCTCCTTGGCCAACGCAACGGTCATGGCCGCCATCAGGGCGGTGACGGAGATCAAACCGGGGCCAATGGCAGAAAGGATCGCTGCCAGCAGGAACAAAAGGGCGGGGAACAGCTGAGCTTTGCTTTTGCACAGCGTCAGCACCTTTTTTGCCAAAAGATCCAGCGTTCCGTTCTCTTGAGCGATGCAGAAGATATACATGACACCCAGCAGCATGATGAACATTTTGCTGTCAAACATGCCAAGGAGCATTTTGTCGCTGATGCCTGCGAAGCGGGCCAGCACTAAGGATGCGGCGATGGCCAAAAGGCCGGAGTTGATCTTGCAGGCAAAGGCCAGCACGATAACGGCCACAAATACCAACAGGGAAACGAGATCCACTATGTATCAGATCCTTTTGGGAAATTTCTCTTATAATACCACGGTTTTCCATTGATAGCAACCCCGGACAAAGAGCCTATGACATTATTTATGAATATAATTTTTCAACATTCGGTATTCTTGCGGGGTAACTTTAAAATATTTTTTAAATGCTTGATAAAAGGCGGGTTCCGAACCGTATCCCACGGCTTGCGCGATCTCTCCTACTTTCTTGGCTGTTGTTTTTAACAGCCATGCAGCCCGCTCCATTTTCGTCTGGGTCATTTTTTGTTGAAAGGTCATTTTGTAAAGCTGCCGTATAATCCTGTTTAGTTGACGCTCAGAAACGTGTAATTGTTCTGCCAGCTGTTTTGCGCCTTGTTTGCATTCAAGATATAAGCTAAAAAAGTTATCTATAATATCAGCTCGTTCCGGTTCTATTGCAGAAAAATCAGTTGTAGCTTCCTTGTTAAGGTCCAAAATTCTCAAAGCAGAGATCATGATATCCGTAAGCAGCGCTTTGATTTTTTCGTTACGATACAAGCCGATATTTTCGCATTCCCGATATATTTCCCGACAGGTTTTCGCCAGATCCTCAGAAATAATAAAATGATTGTAATCTGAGATCCTTTCATTAAGCTCAGAGGCAAACCCACTGTCAGAAACAAAAAAACTGACAGCGAAATGTTCGATAGGGCCATTTGGTATCAGCGGCGCGTGATACCGACCGGGAGGAATCAAAATCCCTTCACCTGCTTCTAGAGTGATGTTATTGCCTTCTATCTCTACCGGAATATTGCCATTTAACAATATATGCAATTCATATTCGGCATTACAATGCCGATTGGTAGACCAGTTGTATCTGTGCTTTTTAAAGTTTTCGGAAATACGCACTTGTAATAAGTTGTTATTAAGCTCAAGTGTATACTTGTGCTGTAATTGGCTCATGATGCATCACCTCGTTTTAACCATTATAGCACGCATGTCACGAAATGCAATCAATTACTACTAAAATCAGACATACTATACGAAAATGTGTCAAGTTAAAAAGTTTAAAAATATTCTTTAATATTTTATAATTGTATAAAACCAATAAGGCGGGCGCTTATCATGAGTTTCCCTTTTAATACAAAAAACCAAAAATAATCTGATGGAGAAATAAAATGAAGCACGCAAAAGAATTGTTTAGCTTGCAAAATAAAGTCGCGATCGTAACCGGTGGACGCGGGCTGTATGGCGCATCCATTTCAACGGGACTTTGTGAAATGGGAGCAACTGTGGTGATTGCGTCCCGAAACGGCGCAGCTTGTGAGGAGTTTGCGCAAACGCTTCGCCAGCAGGGTTATCAGGCCATAGGCCTTTCTTTGGACTTGAGCAGCGATGATTCCATTAAAGCGTTGGTCAGGGAAGTTATGGATCGTTACGGTAAGATCGATATTTTGGTCAACAATGCTGTTGACCGTCGAAATATGGTGAGCTTGCAGGATGCTAGCCGGCAGAAGCTGCAGGAATCTATGGATACGAACCTACAGGGTCAGATTTTGCTGAGTCAGGCAGTGCTGGAGCACATGGTTGCAGCCGAAAGCGGCAGTATCATCAATATCGGTTCCATACGCGGACTGGACTGCCCGCATTTCCCGTTTTATCCCGAGGGATGGGGAGATCAGCCTGTAAATTATACTACAGAAAAATGGGCGATGGTAGGTTTTACTAAGTACATGGCGGGCCGCTACGGCAAGCATCATATCCGGGTTAATTGCATTGCTCCGGGTGGTTTTAATCCGGGCCTTTCCGATGATCCTATGAAGGAAAAATTTGTGGAAACTTATATTGCCAATACGCCGCTGGGTTGTTGGGCGAATGAGGATGATATTAAAGGACCGGTTGTCTTTCTTGCATCGGAAGCGGCAAATTACGTTACGGGTGCAACATTGGTTATGGACGGCGGCTGGACTATTTGGTAAGGGGACGTTTTTATGAAATATGTAGAGGCAAAAGGCTTGAATCTGTCCACCTTTGGGTTAGGCACGGTTCAGTTAGGCAGAGCCTATGGCTTGGGAGAGTATAGCGCAAAGCCTACGGAAGAGGTGGCTTTTGGGATCTTGGATCGGGCGGTGAGCCTGGGCGTGAATACCTTGGATACTGCCAATAATTACGGCGATTCTGAGGCGGTGATCGGCCGTTGGTTGACCAAACGTAAGGCTGAGGGAAAAACGCTGCCTTGGGTAGTTACAAAAATCGGCCCGTTGAAGCATGGCTCTTTTGATATTCTTCGGGATGATGCTCTGCGGCAGGTGGAAGATTGTTTAAAACAGCTTAATACTGATAAATTGGATTGTCTGATGCTTCATAATTGTGAAGATTATCTAGCCGATCGGGACGCAATGCAAAAGATTTTTGCAGAGCTGAAGGCACAGGGTGTATATGATTACAGCGCTATTTCTGCCTATTCCCACCATGATTACGGGGTGATCGCTGAATCCGGTTTCGATGCAACGCAGATTCCGTTGAATGTATTTGACTGGACACAGATCGAAAACGGCGGGCTTAAAAAACTGGAAGATTCCGGCATGATGATCTTTACAAGAAGTGTCTTTTTGCAGGGGATGGTATTCCATACTCCTGAGGACCTGGATCCTCGTATGGACTTCTGCTTTCCGTATTTGCACCGGTTTATTGAGCTTTATAAAGAATTTGAGCTCTCGCCCGCTGTACTGGCGCTGTCCTTCGTGCTGTCCTTGCCCGGAGTGACACAGGCTGTGATGGGCTGTGATACTGCTGATCAGGTAGAGGCCAATTGTAAGCTTTTTGATCAGATAGTAAAACTGACAGACGAGCAGATGGAGAAGATCCATCATGCATTCCATAACATTGATCCCAGAGTCATTAACCCCGGCATGTGGTTTAATAGCAAGTAAAGCAAAGATCGGCATTTTTCAAACTATGTGAGAAATTATAGGAGGATAAGTTGTGGAGAAGCAGAGTTTTGATATGCAGGAGAGCGATGTATTTCTGGTAAATCAATATAAAGATTTTCTGCCCAAAAAGGTATTTGATGCGCATATGCATCTGCCTTATTTGCCGTCATTGCCCAGTATAGCCGGCAAGGACGTCTATATTCGGGATTATATGCCGGAAGATTATATGCGCGACATGGGACCTTTGCTTCCCGGTGTAGAAACAATTCGTTTGAATATGATTCCTATGCCTTCTGAGCGGGCATTGCGTGACGGTAAAAACGGTTTGCGGGATTTGGGCAATGAACATATTATTCGGGCGCATGAATTATGCCCGGAGCATGTAGCCACACCGTTGATCCTGCTGGGCGATTCGGAAGAATTTCTATTTCGGCTGGCTGCGCAGCCAGGTTGCAGGGGACTGAAATGCTACGCTTATTTGGCTGGCGAGGGAGATCCGGAAGCAGTAGAGATCGGGCAGTATTTGCCGGAAACTGCCTGGGTCGTGGCGAATACGTTAAAGCTGCCTATTTTTCTGCACCTTTTCCGTAAAGATGCGTTGTCAGATCCGGATAATTTCCGATATATCACAACGATGGCGCATCGTTATCCTAACGCGCAGCTGGTGCTTTGTCACTGCGCCAGAGGTTTTGCGGCCTGGACGATGATGAAGTCGATCAAAGAGTTGGAAGACCGCGGAAATATTTGGTTTGACCTGTCTGGTATTTGTGAAAGTGGCCCTATGGCGAGCTGTATTTTAAAAAATGCGGGTCAGCGTACCTTGTGGGGCAGTGATTATCCTATAGTCATGCGCCGTGGGCGTGCGGTTTCCGTGGGCAGCGGGCAGAATTGGCTTACAGGGGATTGTTATCAAGGACCCAAGCGGGCGATGGTCGCTGCTGAGAATCTTATGGCGTTCTATCACGCAGCTCTTTTGTTGGATCTGGATCAGACACAAATCAGCGATATTTTCTATAATAATGCCGTAATGCTGTTCGGTCAAAAATAAGAAACGCAGGATATGCAAAGCAATGCCCCCGGGAGAAATTTTCTCCCGGGGGTTTGTGATATATTCGGTTTTATTCGCTTTTTTCTTTGGCGATCCGTTCCTGCCAGCAGCCCCAGCACATACCCTCGTACCGGTCGTTGCCGCCAATAAAGATCTGTGCGCCTTCCACGATGACCCGTCCCTGCTCATTTAGGCGGGCGTTGACAATGGCTTTTTTACCGCAGCGGCATACGGACTTGATTTCAGTGATGCTGTCAGCGATCTCAAAAAGCCGCTTGGAGCCATCAAACAACTTGGTTTGAAAGTCCGACCGCAGGCCAAAGCACAGAACCGGTGTGTCGCAGTATTCGGCGATCTGCTTCATCTGGTCAACCTGTGCGCCGGTAAGGAATTGGCATTCGTCGCAGATGATCACATCCACCGGAGCGGTATTTTGCATGGCTTTAAACCGTGTCAGCAGGTCCTCGTCTTGCCGGATCACATCGGCCACGGCAGAAAGCCCGATGCGGGATTTTACTACGGTTACGGCTTTGCCTTGCTCGTCGATATAGTCATCCCGGTTGTCTAAGTCCGGCTTAATGAGCCATACCCGGTTGCCTTTTTCTTCATAGTTGAATTTGGTCATGAGAGCGTTGGCAGTTTTGCTGGATGCCATAGCGCCAAATTTAAAATAAAGTTTCGACATTTTCCATCCCCCGGTCTGGTTTTTCTTCCATTATACAACAAAAAATGGAAAATACAATGCCTATGTATCAAACATTCCGGCATTCCGGGAAGGTTCTTGGAACCTTTCTTTGATACGAGGGGAGATAACGGATTAGACGAGTAAAAAAGTAGTCGTAACGAAATCCGTTACGACTACTCGACATGGCAAGTTGCACCGAAAAAGATATCGGCTTGTTTACTGCTTTATGCTTATGTTAATATCGCCGGTTTCGGTTGTGATTTCACATTTTCCGCCCAATGTTGTTTTAGGAACGTTGATCCTGCCGGTAGAGGTTTCCGTAATGAAAACCTTTTCTGAAAGCAATGTGCCGGTAACATCACCGGTGTCGGTTTTTACAGATATTTCGGTAGCGTCACTACCTTCAAATCTCACATCACCCGTATCGCTTTCAATAGAAATAGTACCCGTTGCCATAACGTTCTTCAAGGTTATGGTGCCTGTATCGCTTTTTGCTACAAAGTTTGAACAAGTAGCGTTCGACAATTTTACTTTTCCTGTATCTGTTTCAATATCAATGTTATTCTTGGCGGTTACAGAGTTGACAGCAATTTCGCCCGTTGTTGTAGTAAGCTTTACTTGATCTGCTGTAATGCCATCTATAATGATATCTCCGGTGCTTAATTCGACATCAAGAACATTGGCCACAGGGGCAAAGCAACTTACATCCGACGTGTCACCGTCTATTTCAATTTTATCAAAGGCAAAATCTTTAGGGATATTAACATCTCCGGTATCCGTTTCTATGATCAATGAAGCGTATTCATTTTGCGGTAAGTAAACGGTCATTTTGGGAGAGCTGAGGGAAATGCAGATGTGATCATACCATTTTCGTGTATCGACCGCGCTGATTATCAGCGTTCCGTTTTGTACGGCAACAGAATGTTTTACTTTTTCTGCTTCAAAGGAAACGATACTGCAAGTCTCATTCTCGGTAGGTACAAATTCAATTTCCGTTGTGTCCACATTGATTGATATTTTGTCAAATTCATCGCTAACCTCGTAGGTGTTAGTTGCATATGTAACAGTACTAAGTTTGGTAAAGTCCCAATCGTATTGTGCCATCACGCCTGCAAAGAGTATCGCCCCAAGTGTGACGAGCGCCGTCGCAGTAATGAGCCATATTTTTGTTGTTTTACTCATTTTGCTGCCTCCTTTCCAACAAATAAAGATTTAATACCTAAAGCCATCTTTTTTGTAAGCAACAAAATGCCTTTTGTAGCCGCCTTGCAGCCGTAGAACATAAAGATGGAAAGCCCTGCACATACAATACCTGCGGCAAGCATGGCGATTCCCGAAAGGACAGTGCCACTACAAGCAAAAACACCCCCTGCTACAACGCCGCCAAACGCACAGCCAATAAGCGAACCGAAAACAGCCCACAAGCAAATTACCACAGACCATAACGAGGCATAAAGCGAAAGAATTACGGCAAATGCGGCAATCAGAAGAGAAAGCCATATTGGAGAGCCGAGAACCAAGAGGACAATTTCACCCGCACGCAACCGTCTTTTAGGTTTGATTCTTTCCTTTGCGATTTTTGCAAGGGGCGTTTCCGCTACTACCTGTTTAACGATTTCATCAACCGTGCCTACTGCCGCAACAGCTTCTTCCTCCGTAATACCTTCTTCAATTCGATCATCTATCATTTCACTATAAAACGTCACGCGTTCCTCAATGTCCTCTTGGGGGAAGCCTGACAATCCTTTGCGTAATTGCACAAGAAACTCTTGTTTATTCATTGTCATTATCCTCCTTGGTTACGAATCGATATATAGACAGAATTTCTTTCCACTCGATCTTGAAATCTTCAATACGCTTCAAACCTTCATCAGTGATGTGATAATACTTCCGAAGTCTGCCGCCGTGCTCGGCGGTGCAGACGGTCAGCATATTTGCAATTTCCAAGCGTTTCAAAATGGTGTATAAAGTGGATTCAGAAAGTTCAATGTACGGCTTCATATCTTTAATGATCTTATATCCATATGAATCCTCGCTTTTAATCGCAGCCAACACACATACATCTAAAAGACCCCGCTTTAACTGAATATCCATAGAATACCTCCTATTATGCAATATATCATATCACGAAGTATTGTTTTTGTCAATAGATTTACAAAAGCGTCAAAAGAAATCAAAAAGGAAGCAGACCCTGCAAAACAAATCGCAAAATCTGCCCTTGATATCTATTGAATTTGGTTCAAGTCCTCCCCAAAGGTCATTTTGGGGAAATGATATCTTTTAAAATTCACCTTAAAAATGGCAAAACAAAACCCCGAAACCGTTGTGGTTTCGGGGTTTTTCGAACCGATATCTTTTTCGGTTCGCATTGTTGGTTGCGGAGGCAGGACTCGAACCTACGACCTCCGGGTTATGAGGAAATGCACCCAATGCCTTTTGGCATAATATGTTCTAATTTCGTATGCAAATAATGATATTAGGCGCTTTTATGCCTTACTATGTTAATAGTAATTTTGTAAAGCTCCAGCGTTGGCGTCAATGATTGGCGTCAGAATGGCAAAGAAAATGGCCTCCCTTAAGGGAGGCCATTTTGCTTATTTCTTTTTGATAAAATCTTTACCGAAGAATCCGCCGGCAAAGCCACCAGCTAGGCAGACAATTCCAACAATCAGCAGTGTCCACCAGGGAATACCGCTTGTTGTTTTCGCTTCGATGGGTTCTGTTTCAGTTCCTATGGGCGGTTTTTCGGGTTCGGCATTGTCAGGCTCGATGGGTTCTGCATTATCGTCGTGAGCTGCTGCGCGTTTAGCAATCACGGTATAAACTTTTTGCGTGCCGTCTTCTGCAGTACAGATCACTTTGATTTCATTATCCGCACCGGCAATCAAGTCGTTACAGCCTTCTATGGTAACGCTGGCCTTGTTGTCTGCGGGCGTGCCGTTAATAGTAAGTGCTTCTGTTTCATATGGAAGGTAAATAACATACTGTGTCTGATCGGCAGAAAATTCAGGAGAAAGCAGGAAGCCGCTTACATTAATGTTGGAAAGATTGTTGTTGCTGCTTGCTACAGGATTTGGGATCTGTGCCCGGGTGACCGCAATGGTATACGTTTTTTTTGCCCCGTTTTCTGCAGTAACCATTACTTTAACATTGATTGTTTCGTTGGGGATCAGGTTGGGGTTACTAATAGAAACGGTTGCCTTGCTGTCTGCCGTAGTTGCGGTGACATTCAGCTGGGTTACGTCAAAGGGAACGGATGCGGTATAGTTGGTGGTTGCCGCATTGAATGTAGGGGAAATGATGGCGTTGTTCACAGTAAGACCGCTTAGATCGTTATTCGAGGATTGTTCATACCAGCCAGTCTCGGTTTCTACATAGCTATCATTGCATCTATTGCATGTATAGGTCGTATATCCGGCAGTGTTATAGGTCGCATCTGTTTTGACACCAATGTAATTATGCCCAAGTGCCTCAATCGGCTCAGAGTAAGTATCGCCACAGGAAGGGCAAGTATATTCCCGTAGCCCATCTTGGGTGCAATTCGCAGGGGTGCTGGTTGAAGTATAATTGTGACTGCACTCTTTTGGCATTTCCCCAATAGAGACTTCGGATGGATTGCGTGTATACATGACAGAACCTGCATGCATTCGGACGTTGCTTTCACACCCGTCTGTATAGGTTGGGGTTCCAGCAGGGGAATTTAACGCAGGATTAGGCAATATTCTTCCTGTTGTAAAACCACTTGCAGTTATCCAGCCGGGGTTTTCAATAGCTGTAATGTTAGAATTTGGCGCTTGCGCTAGAGCGTTACCTTGGCCGCTAGCACCCATAAGAATGCTAAAGTGTAAATGAAAATCGCCGCCACCATAACCATTTGTATTGCCCGACCATGCAATTACTTCGCCTGCGGCAACAGCCGAGCCATTCTTTGATGTGACCGTTGATTGAAGATGTTGATACACAGAGTAATACGACCAATTTGTTCCGTTTATGGGATGTTCTACTACCGCGGTAATTCCCCTAGATGGCCAATCATAGTTTGTGCAATACAGTGTACCAGAGGCGGCGGCATAAACTTCTGCGTTCCTTACTGGTATGTCAATGCCATTATGCCCCCATCCGTTCGATGTTTCGTGTGGAGCTAAACAACCGCCGTGATTGTCACCAGCATGAAAACAGCAAGCCCAAGCACCGTTGCATCCTGCCCAATCGCTGACTGCGTAAAATGTTGTTGGCCATAGCCATACGCCGTCGCTACGATTGACAAAGTTGGCGGACTGAGCTTCCGTAGCGTATGTTTCCGGTATAAGTTGAGGAGACACAGCACATAGCAAAACTATTGATAAAAATAAGCTAATAATTTTTTTCATTTCACGCTCCTTCTTAATTAAAAAGCTCGTTCATATAACAATTATAACTGCAATAGGTACGACCGCCAGCCTCAACCGGATCATCTTCGATAGATTTGCCGCATTTGTGGCAAATGTGCGCACTGCAAGCTGATAACATTATGGCAAGCGTAATAAATATGCTTGTTACCACGAATAAACATTTCTTCATAATAGGATCCTTCTTTCGTTAATTATCTAAACAGAAATATCCCATATCGGGATATTTTTAATATACCAATTTGGGATAATAATGTCAAGAGGTGATTTGCTTGCGACTACGTGAAATAAGGCGTGCCAAGGGGGTTTCTCAGCTAAAACTCGCAATGGATCTTAACACAACACAAAACACAATTAGTCGGTACGAAACGGGCGAACGCGAACCCGGAATTAACGAGCTTATTAAATTAGCAGATTATTTTAATGTTTCTGTTGATTATTTAATTGGCCGAACAGACAACCCTAAAATTCAAAAATGATTATAAAATTGAGTTTATGTATTTGAACTACTAAGCGTTGTCTACCTTAATAATGTTTAGATAGCCAAAGAAAAACAGCCACCTTCCGGTGACTGTTTCTCTTATCTGGCACGTCGCACCGAAAAAGATATCACCGAATTTTTAGGAAAATCCGCTTGTGACAAGGCTTTTTCGGACTTTTTATATTTTTTCTCGGTGCGTGTCATAGTTGATGATCTTTCTTGTCCCTTTTTATTGAGAACCGAAAAAGATATCACCTCAATCAAGTCATTTTCATTGAGGGCGTTTCTTGTCCATCATCTTCCTGGCTTTCAGTAA
>JAZSFE010000004.1:0-25543 GCA_045532105.1 Faecousia sp. | reverse complement strand
CCGGGCATGCACATCTCAACACCCTCGGGCAGGTTGATGATGCCGGTAACGTCGGTGGTACGGAAGTAGAACTGAGGACGATAGTTGTTGAAGAAAGGAGTATGACGGCCGCCTTCTTCCTTGGACAGGACGTAAACCTGGCCAGCGAACTTGGTCAGAGGCTTGATGGAGCCGGGCTTGCAGAGAACCTGGCCTCTCTCGATCTCCTTCTTGTCAACGCCACGCAGCAGAGCGCCGATGTTGTCACCAGCTTCAGCGTAGTCCAGCAGCTTGTGGAACATTTCGATGTCGGTGCAGACAGTTTCCTTCATCTCGTCGCGCAGACCAACGATCTGAACCTTGTCGTTCTTGTTGATAACGCCACGCTCAACACGACCGGTAGCAACAGTACCACGGCCGGAGATGGTGAACACGTCCTCAACGGGCATCAGGAAGGGCTGGTCAGCCTTACGGTCGGGAGTGGGGATGAAGGAGTCAACAGAATCCATCAGCTCCTTGATGCAAGCATACTCGGGAGCGGAGGGATCGTTGGACTCGGAGATCAGAGCGTTCAGAGCGGAACCCTTGATGATGGGGGTGTCGTCGCCGGGGAACTCGTAGAAGCTCAGGGTCTCGCGGATCTCCATCTCGACCAGCTCCAGCAGCTCCTCGTCGTCAACCAGGTCAGCCTTGTTCATGAAGACAACGATAGAGGGCACGCCAACCTGACGAGCCAGCAGCAGGTGCTCCTTGGTCTGAGCCATGGGGCCGTCGGTGGAAGCGATAACCAGGATAGCGCCGTCCATCTGAGCAGCGCCGGTGATCATGTTCTTGATATAGTCGGCGTGGCCCGGGCAGTCAACGTGAGCATAGTGACGCAGGTCAGTCTGATACTCAACGTGAGCGGTGTTGATCGTGATACCACGAGCCTTCTCTTCGGGAGCCTTATCGATGGAAGCGTAGTCCTCGAAGTCAGCCTGGCCCTTCAGAGCCAGATACTTGGTGATAGCTGCGGTCAGAGTGGTCTTGCCGTGGTCAACGTGGCCGATGGTGCCAATGTTAACGTGGGGCTTGGTTCTTTCAAATTTCTGCTTTGCCATTTGAAATTTCCTCCTGTTTATTGAATGTTAAAAATTTTTTGATTTTCCAAATTCTTGCGCTTCCGCACATCATATACATGATACTACATTCCGCACAGAAACACAAGAGAAATTTTAATTTTCTGCGAAATTAGTCCTTGCCGCGAGCCTTAATGATCTCGTCTGTCAAAGACTTAGGCAGCTCGGTGTTGTGGCTGGGCTCCATAGCGTAGTTGCCACGGCCCTGGGTCTTGGAACGCAGGTCGGTAGCGTAACCGAACATCTGAGACAGAGGCACGTTGGCGTCGATCTGAACCGCGCCGGTACGGGTAATCTGACCCAGAATGTTACCACGGCGAGCGGTAATGTCACCGATAACGGTGCCCATATACTCGTCAGGAACAGTCACGGAAACCTTCATGATGGGCTCCAGGATCGCGGGGTTGGCCTTTCTGCAGGCTTCCTTGAATGCCATAGAACCGGCAATCTTAAATGCCATTTCAGAAGAGTCAACTTCGTGGTAAGAACCGTCGAACAGGGTAACCTTCACGTCCACAACGGGGTAACCGGCCAATACGCCGGCTTCCATTGCGCCCTGAATACCTGCATCGACAGCGGGAATATATTCCTTGGGAATCGCACCGCCCACAACAGCGTTGACAAATTCATAACCCTTGCCGGGCTCGTTGGGTTCAACACGGATCTTAACATGACCGTACTGGCCCTTACCGCCGGACTGACGGGCATACTTGGTATCCTGTTCCACTTCCTTGCGGATGGTTTCCTTGTAAGCAACCTGGGGAGCGCCAACATTGGCTTCCACCTTGAACTCACGCAGCAAACGGTCCACAATGATCTCCAGGTGCAGCTCGCCCATACCGGCAATAATGGTCTGACCGGTTTCCTGGTCAGTGTAGGTCCGGAAGGTGGGGTCTTCTTCTGCCAGCTTAGCCAGCGCAATACCCATCTTTTCCTGACCTGCCTTGGTCTTGGGCTCGATAGCAACAGAGATAACGGGCTCGGGGAATACCATGGATTCCAGAATGATGGGATGATCCTCATCACAGAAGGTGTCGCCGGTGGTGGTGTTCTTCACACCAACAGCAGCTGCAATATCGCCGGCATAGACAATATCAATGTCCTCCCGGTGATTGGAGTGCATCTGCAGAATACGGCCCAAACGTTCCTTGGTGCCCTTGGTGCAGTTCAGCACGGTGCTGCCCTTCTCCAGAATACCGGAGTAAACACGGAAATAGCACAGCTTGCCAACATAGGGGTCAGTGGCGATCTTAAATGCCAGTGCGGAGAAAGGAGCTTCGTCAGAAGCAGGACGGAAATCCTCTTCCTCAGTGTCGGGGTTTACGCCCTTGATGCCCTTCTTATCCAGGGGGCTGGGCATATAATCGACCACAGCATCCAGAACCTGCTGAACGCCCTTGTTCTTATAGGAAGTACCGCAGACAACAGGAACCATCTCGTTAGCCAGAGTAGCCTTACGAATGGTAGCCTTGATCATGTCAACAGGCACGTCCTCGCCTTCCAGATACATCATAGCGATGTCATCGTCGAAGGTAGAAACAGCATCCATCAGCTTCTCGCGGTATTCATTGGCCAGGTCGACCATGTCCTCGGGAATGTCCTCAACGCGAACATCCTTACCCAGGTCATCATAGAAGACGTTTGCCTTCATCTCAACCAGGTCAACGTTACCCTTAAAGAACGCTTCGGAACCGATGGGCAGCTGGATGGCAACAGCGTTGCACTTCAGACGTTCATCGATCATCTGAAGAACGCGGTAGAAATCAGCACCCATGATATCCATCTTATTAACATAGATCATACGGGGGACCTTGTACTCGTCGGCCTGACGCCAAACGGTCTCGGTCTGGGGTTCAACACCGCCCTTTGCGCACAAAACGGTAACAGCACCGTCCAGAACGCGAAGGCTACGCTCCACTTCTACAGTGAAGTCCACGTGGCCCGGGGTGTCGATGATGTTCAGCCGGCAACCCTTCCAGAAGCAGGTGGTTGCGGCAGAAGTGATGGTAATACCACGCTCCTGCTCCTGAGCCATCCAGTCCATGGTAGCAGAGCCGTCATGGGTCTCACCGATCTTGTAATTCTTACCGGTGTAGAACAGGATACGCTCGGAAGTAGTGGTCTTACCGGCATCAATGTGAGCCATGATGCCAAAATTTCTGGTATTTTCCAGGGAATACTCTCTAGCCATTGACGATCTCCTTCATTACCAGCGGAAATGGGCGAATGCCTTGTTGGCTTCGGCCATCTTGTGCACGTCCTCGCGCTTCTTCACAGATGCGCCGGTACCGTTGGCGGCATCCATGATCTCAGCTGCCAGACGCTCACGCATGGTATTTTCACTGCGGTTACGGCTATACAGAGTGATCCAACGCAGACCCAGGGTCTGACGACGGTCAGGACGAACTTCGATGGGCACCTGATAGGTAGCACCACCAACACGGCGAGCCTTCAGCTCCACAGCGGGCATAATGTTTTCCATTGCCTGCTGGAAGACCTCCAGGCCGTTCTTGCCGGTCTTATTCTCGACGATTTCAAATGCGCCATAGACGACTTTCTGGGCAATACCCTTCTTGCCATCGAGCATGACGCTGTTTACGAGCTTGGTAACCAGAACGGAGTTATACTGAGGATCCGGAAGAACCTCTCTTTTGGGAACATTACCTCTTCTGGGCACTTTGCTTCCCTCCTTCATATTATAATGATTTCATCGGTACTCGAAAGTCACACTTTCGTTGTGCCTGGCCAGAGGTTTCATCTATATAAAACCTTCATGGCAAGGCCTTGCCTTGCGAAAGGGCATGGGAAATTCAAAATTAGTTGCAGTCAGGAATTACTTCTTACCTGCCTTGGGACGCTTTGCGCCGTACTTGGAGCGGGACTGCATCCGACCCTGCACGCCCTGGGTATCCAGAGTGCCGCGGATGATGTGGTAACGCACACCGGGAAGGTCCTTAACACGACCGCCGCGGATCAGCACCACAGAGTGCTCCTGCAGGTTATGGCCAACACCGGGAATGTAAGCAGAAACTTCCATACCATTGGTCAGACGCACACGGGCGATCTTACGCAGAGCGGAGTTCGGCTTCTTGGGGGTGGTGGTACGAACAGCAGTGCAAACGCCACGCTTCTGAGGGGAAGGCAGAGTAGTAGCCTTGTTCTCCAGAGTGTTCAGACCTCTCTGCAGAGCAGGAGCGGTGGACTTGTAGGTTGCCTGCTTACGGCCATTCTTGACAAGCTGATTAAAAGTAGGCATCAATTTTCTCCTTTCTTTCATTCTCACCCGAAGGTGGTATTTATTCCACGGGGTTTCCCGTAAGAATCAACTTTCTGCGACGACCGCTGCCGCCGCTGCGCCCACATCGATACCGCAGGCGCGGCCCAACGCCTCCATGCTGGAGACCCAGACGCACTGTATGCTATTGCTGCAGCACATGGCTGCAAGGGGCTGAGTCAGCGCAGGATCTGCATTTTCTGCCAGAAATACCTGAGTGGCACGCCGGGTAAGCAATGCTTTCTTCAGCTGCTTGGCACCCACGATTACCTTGCGGCTTTTCAGGCCGGCAAGAGGGTCCAGATCATGACGCTTTTGTGATCTAGTCATATCCATACAGGATTATATTATAAGCATAATTTTGAAAAAGTCAACAAAAATTCCAAAAAAACATACAGCTTTTTCACGGAAAAAGTGACTGGTACAGCAGTACTTTGTCGATTCCTCCCCTCCTTTCTCATTTTTGGCAAAAAAGTTAGCATTTTTACATAAAAAACTCCCATGGCCGCAGCCACGGGAGTTTTTCTGTTATTTTTGACAGCTTATTCAGCCTCAGCCTCAATCAGCTCTTCACTGCTCTCGGGTTCGGGAGTCTCGCCGGGTTCGAAATCCCGGTAAGCCATCAAGCCGGAGCCGGCAGGGATCAGCTTACCAATGATGACGTTTTCCTTCAGACCGATCAAGTGGTCAACCTTGCCCTTGATAGCAGCATCAGTCAGAACCTTGGTGGTCTCCTGGAAGGATGCAGCGGACAGGAAGGAATCCGTAGCCAGAGAAGCCTTGGTGATACCCAGCAGCACAGCGGAAGCCTCTGCCAAACGCAGATCCTCTTCACCGGCATCGATCCGGGCCTGAACAGCGGCATTGGCATCCTCAAACTCGAAGGTGTCAATGACAGTACCGGTCAGAAGCTCCGTATCACCGGGCTCTTCCACGCGCACCTTGCGCATCATCTGACGGATAATGACTTCAATGTGCTTATCGTTGATCTCAACACCCTGCTGACGGTACACAGCCTGGACGGACTGCACCAGATAATCCTGCACAGCCTCCACGCCGGAGATCCGCAGAACATCCTGGGGATACAGCGCGCCGTCGGTGATGGGTTCACCCTTCTGAACAGTCTTGCCGTGAACCACCTTAAGACCCACAGAATAAGGCACCTGGTAGACCTTCACCTCACCGTCATCTGCAGTAACAGTAATGTTACGCAAAGCGGTGCGGTGCGTATCGTCCACGCTGACGATACCGGTGATCTCGGAAATGGTAGCCATCTTCTTGGGACGGCGGGACTCAAACAATTCTTCAACTCTGGGCAGACCCTGAGTGATATCGTCACCTGCAACGCCGCCGGAGTGGAAAGTACGCATGGTCAGCTGAGTACCGGGTTCACCGATGGACTGTGCAGCAATGATACCGACAGCCTCGCCCAGATCCACTTCCTTGGAGGTGGCCAGGTTCATGCCGTAACAGCGGGAACATACACCGCTTCTTGCACGGCAACCCAAAACAGTGCGAATATAGACCTTGTCAATACCGGCCTGCTCAAACTTGGCAGCATCCTCAGGCATCATCATGACATCCTTGGAATGCAGCAGCTCGCCGGTTTCGGGATGCAGTACATCGTTAACAGGATAACGGCCGCGAATGCGGTTGCCGAAGGAATCCACAACATCGCCGTTCTTGTCATACACTGCGCCCACCCAAATACCGTTGGTAGTGCCGCAGTTATGCTGACGGATAATGACATCCTGGGAAACGTCCACCATACGGCGGGTCAGGTAACCGGAGTCAGCGGTACGAAGTGCGGTATCGGTCATACCCTTACGGGCGCCTCTGGAGGAAATGAAGTATTCCAGAACACTCAGACCCTCACGGAAGTTAGCCTTAACAGGGATCTCAATGGTACGGCCTGCGGTATCGGCCATCAAGCCACGCATACCGGCCAGCTGACGGATCTGTGCCATGCTACCACGGGCGCCGGAATCCGCCATCATATAGATGGGGTTGAATTCATCCAGGTTGCCGGACAGCGCATTGGTAACATCTGCCGTGGTCTTTTCCCACTGCTGAACAACCAAGCGGTAGCGCTCTTCATCAGTGATATAGCCCTGGCGGTAGAACTGCTCGATCTCCACGACCTTGCCTTCTGCCTGCTTAACCAGCTCATACTTGATCTCAGGCACCACCATATCCGCAATGGATACGGAGATAGCGCCCTTGGTGGAGTACTTGTAGCCCAAAGCCTTGATCTTATCCAGCATCTCCGTTGCAATGGTAAAGCCATGGCGGCGGATACACTTGTCAATGATCTTGCCCAGCTGCTTCTTGCCCACCAGGAAGTCCACTTCCAGATCAAATGCATGCTCGGGGTCGTTACGATCCACAAAGCCAAGATCCTGAGGAATAGGCTCATTGTAGATCAGGCGGCCCACAGTGGCATCGATGATGCGGTACTGCATAGTTCCGTCGATCTCCTTGCCGTAGCGCACACGAATGGGAGCGTGCAGGCCAATGGTGCCGTCAGAATAGGCAGCAATGGCTTCTTCCACGCTGGAATAGTTGTGCACGGGACGGAACTTGGCAATTTCCTTGCCCTCCGCCTTGGCTGCCTTGTTGGCTGCCAAGAACTCGTCCGCATCTACCACCTGTCCGCAGGGCAGGTTGGTCTGACCGGCATCGGTAACAAAGACTTCCTCTGCGCCCTTCTCTGCCTTGCCCAGACGGGTATAGGTCAGATAGTAAGCGCCAAGGATCATATCCTGAGTAGGAACGGTAACAGGCTTGCCGTCCTGAGGACGCAAGAGGTTATTTGCAGACAGCATCAAAAGTCTTGCTTCTGCCTGTGCCTCTGCACTCAGGGGCACGTGGATAGCCATCTGGTCGCCGTCAAAGTCAGCATTAAATGCAGTACAGCAAAGAGGATGCAGCTTCAATGCGCGGCCCTCTACCAGGATGGGCTCAAAGGCCTGAATGCCCAAACGGTGCAGCGTAGGTGCACGGTTCAGCATAACAGGACGGTCCTTAATGATCTCATCCAGAGCGTCCCAAACCTCGGTCTTGCCCTTATCGATCATCTTCTTTGCGGACTTGATGTTGTTTGCCAGGCCGTCGGAAACCAGCTTCTTCATAACAAAGGGCCGGAACAGCTCGATAGCCATTTCCTTAGGCACGCCGCACTGATACAACTTCAGCTCAGGGCCGACAACGATAACGGAACGGCCGGAATAGTCAACACGCTTACCCAGCAGGTTCTGACGGAAACGGCCCTGCTTACCCTTAAGCATATCGGAAAGGGACTTCAGTGCACGGTTGTTAGCACCGGTAACGGCACGGCCACGACGGCCATTGTCGATCAGTGCGTCCACAGCTTCCTGCAGCATCCGCTTTTCGTTGCGGACGATAATATCAGGCGCGTTGAGCTGAATCAGTCTTTTCAGACGGTTGTTACGGTTAATGACCCGGCGGTACAGGTCGTTCAGGTCAGAGGTGGCAAAACGGCCGCCATCCAACTGGATCATAGGCCGGATATCCGGCGGGATCACGGGCAGAACATCCATGATCATCCAGGCAGGATTATTGCCGGACTCACGGAATGCTTCCACCACTTCCAAGCGCTTTACAAGACGCAGCTTCTTCTGGGAGGAAGCAGTCTTCAGCTCTTCACGCAGCTGCACAGACAGTTCTTCCAGATCAATCTGCTCCAGAAGCTCCTTAACAGCCTCTGCGCCCATTCCTGCACGGAAATCGTCCTCGTACTTTTCCCGCATATCCCGGTATTCCTTCTCGGTCAGCACCTGGTTGCGTGCCAGAGGTGCATCACCGGGATCGGTAACGATATAAGCAGCGAAGTACAGAACCTTCTCCAAAACCTTAGGAGAAACGTCCAGAATCAAACCCATACGGGAAGGAATTCCCTTGAAATACCAAATATGGCTGCAGGGAGCGGCCAGCTCGATATGGCCCATCCGCTTCCGACGAACCTTGGCCTTGGTCACTTCTACGCCGCAACGGTCGCAGATCTTGCCCTTATATTTGATCTTCTTATACTTGCCGCAGTGACATTCCCAGTCCTTGGTCGGTCCAAAGATCTTCTCACAGTACAGGCCATCACGCTCGGGCTTCAGTGTACGGTAGTTAATGGTCTCCGGCTTTTTCACTTCGCCGTGGGACCACTGCCGGATCATCTCCGGCGATGCAATGCCAATTTTAATGGCATCAAAAGTTGCATCTGCCATAACTTCGCCTCCTTATTCTTCATCTGCGTCGGCGTCATCTTCAATGTCGCCAAACACGTCCATAATATCCTCAGGGCCATCGGTGTCGATGTTGTAGCCGGACTCCAGCACCTCGTTGGTATCCACAACCATGCGGCTGTCCAGCTCAGAGGAATAGATCATATCCTCATCTTCATCGTCATCTCTCAGCTCAATCTCGTTACCCTTGTCATCCAGCACGCGGATGTCAAGACACAGAGCCTGCAGTTCCTTAACAAGAACCTTAAAGGATTCGGGCACACCGGGCTTGGGAATATTCGCGCCCTTAACAATTGCCTCGTAGGTCTTTACACGGCCGGTAACATCGTCAGACTTCACCGTCAGGATCTCCTGCAGGGTGTAAGCCGCGCCGTAAGCTTCCAGAGCCCAAACTTCCATTTCGCCGAAACGCTGACCGCCGAACTGAGCCTTGCCGCCCAGAGGCTGCTGGGTAACCAGTGCGTACGGACCGGTGGAACGGGCATGGATCTTATCGTCGACCAGATGGTGCAGCTTCAGATAGTAAGGATAGCCAACAGTGACCAGGTTGTCGAAGGGTTCACCGGTACGGCCGTCATACAGAACAGTCTTACCGTCTTCCCGCAGACCGGCCAGCTTCAGGGTATCACGGATATCCTTCTCGTTGGCGCCATCGAACACAGGTGTTGCCACATTCCAGCCGAGAGCCTTGGCAGCATAACCCAAGTGAACTTCCAAAACCTGACCGATGTTCATACGGGAAGGCACGCCCAGGGGGTTCAGCACCACATCCAAAGGAGTACCATCGGGCAGGAAGGGCATATCTTCCTCAGGCAGAACGCGGGAAACAACACCCTTGTTACCGTGACGGCCGGCCATCTTATCGCCCACGGAGATCTTACGCTTCTGGGCAATATAAACACGCACGGACTTGGTAACACCGGGAGCCAGCTCGTCGGAATTCTCCTTGGTAAACACCTTAACATCCACAACGATGCCGCTTTCACCGTGAGGCACCTTCAAAGAAGTGTCACGCACTTCTCTTGCTTTTTCGCCAAAGATAGCGCGCAGCAGTCTTTCCTCGGGGGTCAGCTCAGTCTCGCCCTTGGGGGTCACCTTACCAACCAGGTAATCGCCTGCACGAACCTCAGCACCAATACGGACAATACCATCCTCATCCAGATCCTTCAGAGTATCTTCGCCCACATTGGGAATATCCCGGGTGATCTCTTCAGGTCCCAGCTTGGTATCCCGAGCCTCGGTCTCATGCTCCTCAATATGAATAGAGGTAAAGACGTCTTCCTTCACAAGACGCTCGTTCAGCAAGATGGCGTCCTCGTAGTTGTAACCTTCCCAGGTAACAAAGCCGATAAGCACATTCTTACCCAGAGCAATCTCACCGCCAGAGCAGGAAGGACCGTCAGCAATGATCTGATCGGCATCAACACGCTCACCAACCTCCACAATGGGACGCTGGTTGATGCAAGTACCGGCATTGCTGCGGGCAAACTTGGTCAAACGCTCGGTCTCGATTTCGCCGTCGTCATAAGCGATGGTGATCTCATCGGCGGAAACAGCGGTGATGACACCGGCTCTCTTCGCCTTCAGACAGACCTCGGAATCCACTGCAGCCTTATGCTCGATACCGGTAGCGACCACAGGGGGCTCGGTGGTGAGCAGAGGCACAGCCTGACGCTGCATGTTCGCGCCCATCAGTGCGCGGTTTGCGTCGTCGTTCTGCAGGAAAGGAATGAAAGAAGTAGCAATGGAGATCATCATTCTGGGAGAAACGTCGATATAATCGATCACTTCCCTATCCACTTCAATGATCTCATTACGGTGACGGCAGGTAATACGGGCATTCGCCAGACAGCCGTTTTCATCCAAAGGCTCGTTGGCCTGACCGATATAGTAGTCATCTTCCACATCGGCAGTCATATACTCCACGATGTCGGTGATCTTACCGGTAGCCTTGTCCACCTTACGGTAAGGTGCTTCCACAAAGCCGTACTCGTTGATCTTAGCAAAGGTTGCCAGATAGTTGATCAAACCAATGTTAGGACCTTCGGGAGTCTCGATGGGACACATACGGCCATAGTGAGTATAGTGAATATCACGCACATCAAAGGATGCACGCTCACGGCTCAAACCGCCGGGGCCCAGTGCAGAAAGTCTGCGCTTATGAGTCAGCTCAGCCAGGGGGTTGTTCTGATCCATGAACTGGCTCAAGGGAGAAGAGCCGAAGAATTCCTTAATAACCGCAGTAACAGGGCGGATATTGATCAAGCTCTGAGGCGTGACAGCATCCAGATCCTGCACGGTCATACGCTCACGGATCACGCGATCCAAACGGCTGAAGCCGATACGGAACTGATTCTGCAGCAATTCGCCCACGCAGCGAAGACGACGGTTGCCCAGATGGTCAATATCGTCAGCAACACCGATACCCACAGCCACACAGTTCAGATAGTTGATGGAGGCCATGATGTCGTCCACAATAATATGGTTGGGGATCAGCTCGTCGTAACGCTCCAAAATGGCATCCTTCCAGCCATCAGCAGGAACAGTCTCCAGCATTTCCTTCAGAACGGAGAAGCGCACCTTCTCCCGAATGCCGTACTCAGCGGGATCGAAGTCCACAAAGCCGGCCATGTCCACCATATAGTTAGAGAAGATCTTGACCTTCTGATCGCCCACCTTAACGGCAGCTTCACAAACGCCCTTGGCAGCCAGCTCCTTGGCCATATCCCGGGTAATAAAGTCGCCGGGCATAGCAAGGATCTCACCGGTCATAGGATCGGCAATAGGCTCAGCCAATTCCTGGCCGGACAGACGGGGCCACAGCTCCATCTTCTTATTGAACTTATAGCGGCCCACCTTGCTCACATCATAACGATGGGCATCAAACAGCAGACCCTCCAGATGCGCAATGGCAGTCTCCACCGTAGGAGGCTCACCGGGACGCAAACGGCGGTAGATCTCAAGCAATGCTTCCTCGCGGGTCTTGCAGGGATCCTTTTCCAAAGTAACGGCAATGCGCACGTCATCGCCGAACATTTCCTTGATCTTCTCATCAGTGTCCACACCCATAGCGCGAATCAAGCTGGTGATGGGGATCTTACGGTTCTTGTCGATACGAACCCAGAACACATCAGAGTTGTCAGTCTCATACTCCAACCATGCACCGCGGTAAGGAATGACCGTCGCCGTATAGGTATGCTGGTCAGCCTTGTCCACCTCATGGCCGTAGTACATACCGGGACTACGGACGATCTGAGAAACGATAACACGCTCTGCGCCGTTGATGACGAAGGTGCCGCCGTTGGTCATCACAGGGAAATCACCCATGAAGATCTCCTGCTCCTTGATCTCGTCAGTCTCCGTATTGCGCAGACGCACCCGCACCTTGATGGGTTTTGCATAAGTAGCATCCCGCTCCTTGCACTCCTCAATGGTGTACTTGGGTTTTTCGTCCATGGAGTAATCCAGGAAGCTCAGCTCCAATTTACCGGAGAAGTCGGTAATGGTGCCCACATCCTTGAATACTTCCTGCAGTCCCTCTTTCAGGAACCACTGGTAGGAGTCCTTCTGGATCTTCAGCATATTGGGGATCTGAAGGATCTCATCGTACTTTGCGTAGGACTTACGCATGGTCTTGCCGAACTTCACGTCCTTGACCATTGCCATATGGATCATCACAGCCTTTCTTTCGGCTTTCGCCGGAATGTGTGTTGCTTAAAATATGATACGCTTGGCGCAGTTGTCATTTTTAATGCACATGCTATTGACAACCGCCACCAACTGTGTTACAATGCCCACGATGGATAAATTGGCATAAAAGGGCATACTATCACAGTATGGAAATCCATTGTACAACATTTCCACAGCTTTGTCAATCCATATTTTTGCAATTTTCCGGCTTTTGGCCGGGTTTTTTTATGCCCTTTTTCGGGTCACAATGCATAAGCGCCTGCCGATCATCGGCAGGCGCTTTTCCTTTATATCCGCTATAAATATTTACACAGACGAATAGCCAAAGCTGTTCACAAGGGCATCCAGCTTCTTCCCCTGCTTGCAGAACGGGCAATCCCGGAAATCGTAGCTTGCATAATCCGGAATATCCTCCAGGCTGTAAACGGAGCGAACCGGATAACCCAGGATCTCATCCACCGCACGGTAGATCGCAGCCACACCGGCCACCTCGCCGCCATAATAGCTGATAGCCTCAATGCTCCGCTTGGCCGTATATCCCGTTGTTACCGATGCCATGAGGATCAGCACATGCTTTCCCCGGATCATATTCTGGATGTTGTCCCGGAAGATGATCTGAGAATTAGAGCTATACTCCGGCTCTACCACATATATGGTCTTATGCTGGTTCATGGTACGGAAACCGCTTTTCGTCAACTCGTCGGCCACATACGCACCCAGTACGGCAGTGCCGTCCAGGCAAAGGATCGTATCCACCGGTGTATTGTTGATAAAATGGCTCACCAGCTCATGGGCGCTGTCCTTGGCCTCACTGATGCGAGTCTTTTGATATGTAATATCTATATAGTAGTTAATGTGGCTGTGATTTGTGGCAAAGTGGCCACGCGCAATACGCAGCGGTGCTTTTCCGTGTCTAATAGGCAGATTCATCATTTCGATCATATATAGTACCTCCCGGTTAAAATAAAAAAGAAAAAGCGATTTTCCCATCCGGCACAAGCGTTTTCGCCGGATGCATGAAAAACGCTTTTTTTCATTATAACCTAACCCATAGAGAAAAAGCAAGAAAAACAAGTTCGTTATCTCATCCAAAATTTTATACTGCAGGTTGTGGATTTTGCCGAAGGCGCAGATCCTGCTCCTGGCGCAAAAACTGACGGGAAATGATTTTGCATATCCGTCCCGTACGGATCATCTCATGAATTTGAGGAAAAGTCACCCACTTAACATCATCCGTTTCACCGGGCAGCAGCACGATCTCCGAAATGGGAGTTTTGCGCTGCAAACAGTAAAAATGATAATGTGTATGCGCATCCGTATCCACACCAATTAACTCAAATTCCTCCGGGTCTGCCTGAATGCCCGTTTCCTCAAAGAGTTCCCGAGCAATGGCAGGACGACTGTCCTCCCCTGCTTTGGCCGCGCCACCAGAATTTTCCCAGGTGCCGGCAAAACTCTTTCCCTTGGCCCTGCGGGTCATAAGGATATTCCCATCCCCATCATAAACCCACACACAGACCACCAAGCCGTATTCACCCTGTCTCCAGGGCGTTCCCCTGCGATGCACCTTGCCGGTACGGTTACCCTGGGCATCGTATATATCATTATATTCCATAAGGTCCCCTGTCCTCTGCTCAGTCCAGGGTCTTTCCCTTATCCCGATATGCGCTTTCCAGAGGACTTTCCGCATCCGCCTCGGACTGATACCTGCCTACCACATTGGCAGCAAGCTCCACGGGAAGCAGCGTTCCTGCACCGGCAACACAGCCGCCGGGGCAAGCCATGCCTTCCAAAAGGTATCCGTCATACTTGCCCGCCTTAGCCATGGCCATAAGTTTCCGGCAATCCCGCAAACCCTCTGCCCGGGCAGTTTTCAGCTCTACTTCCGGATTGGTTTCCCGGATAAGCTTTTCCACCGCACCCGCAACACCGCCGGAAACGGCAAAGCCGCGGCCGGCAGCTGTGCCTTCATTCAGGTCATACATAGGCTCAATGGTCTCAAAATCGATCTCCTTAGCCTCAAACATACCCTGAAGTTCCTCGAAAGTCAGCACGAAGTCCACATCGGAGCGGATATCCTCCCGAATGGCCTCCAGTTTTTTTGCCGCGCAGGGGCCAACGAATACCACCTTGCAATCAGGATATTTCTGCTTCATCAACCGAGCAGTAAACACCATAGGCGTCAAGGTCATGGAAATATTCTTCGCTTCACCCGGGAACAGCTTATAGATCATAGAATGCCATGCCGGACAACAGGAAGTGGCCATGTAATTTTGTTCCTTGGGCACCCTTTCAAGGAAGTCCCTTGCTTCCTCAATGGTACACATATCTGCGCCCACGGCAACCTCCACGATCCGGCTGAAGCCCAGCTGCTTCATGGCAGCAATAAACTTGCCGGGAGTGGAATGTTTTCCAAACTGGCCGATAAATGCAGGTGCAACAATGGCAACCACCTTATCCCCCTGCATAATAGACTGAATGGTCTGGAAAATCTGGCCCTTGTCCACAATGGCGCCAAAGGGGCAAGATACCAGACACTGACCACAGGCGACGCACTTATCCTGGTCAATAACCGCCCGGCCATGCTCGTCCGACTTAATGGCATCCATACCACAGGCAGATGCACAGGGCCGCTGCAAATGAACGATGGCGTTATAAGGGCATGCCTTAGCGCACTTTCCGCAGCGAATGCACTTATCCAGATCGATATAGGAACGATTGTTACGGAACGAGATAGCATCCTTGGGACAAACCTTCTGGCAAGAAGCAGCAAGGCAGTTCTGGCAATAGTTGCTTACCTTATACTGATTGGTAGGGCAAGCGTGACAAGCGTAGGGAATAATGTTGACCAGCGGCGGCTCATAGTAAGCCTCCGCCACAGCGGCCTCGTCCATACCGTCAGTCATAAGGCTGCGGGTCTGCACAGGACGCACACCCAGGCCCATAGCAAGGCGCACACGCTCACCGGCAATAGCCCGCTCCAAAAATACGGACTCCCGATGAAGCGGCCGATCGCCGGGCACGATGATATACGGCAAATCTTCCGCATTGGAGTAATCCCCACCGTTATAAGCCATTCTGGCCACTTCTGTAAAAACTTTTTTCCGTATATCTGTAATTAAGGAAGGTATTCCCCGCATAGTTTTTCTCCTTATCCTATCAGTATTACCTGTGAAGCGCTTTTTTTAATGCCGGCACCAGCAGCAGTGCCACACTGCCTCCGATCAAGGCAGTTACCATCTGCAAGATCCCGAAAGTTACAGGCAAAGCAGTCAACATCGGGTTTTTCAATATTCCCTGTTCCAAAAGCGGCTGTGCCAGCGCACCGCAGATCACCCACTGCACCAGCACATACATAACCGCAAATTTTGCCACTGCTGCGGCCAGCATAAGGCCGATCTTATACAGCAAAGCATCTTTACGGCAAAGCCGAATAAGCGCCACAAAGCAGCAATTTCCCGCCATAATAACGGGAACCGTAATAGGATTGGGCGCAATGCCAAATAAAAACGCAAAAACAGGCGACAAAAGCGCAACTGTCAGTCCACCAGGCAGTCCCACAAGCAAGGCGCTCACAGCCAGCACAGCATTCACGCAAGAACCGGTAACGCTCTGACCCAAAGGCTTTGTTGCCCACTGCAATGTTACAAGCAGAGCCAGCATAATCGCAGTTTCTGTAATCCACAAAAGTTTCTTTCTCATATTACACCTCGGGATTCTATTTTTAATATTATTATATGAAGAACCAAGCATTTCGTCAAGTAGTGGCGCAGAATCGGCAGAATGTGGCAGAGGATGAGGGATTCGATTTAATCAATGTGTCGCCGGGCCCCTACCCGGCGAGCAAGGCTCCCCCGGAGCCTTGCGTTTAGATTGGTTCGAATCCCTCCCGAATCCAATAGCAAAAAGAAAGCCACACCGAATGGTGTGGCTTTCTTTTTGGCAGAGGATGAGGGATTCGAACCCCCGCAAACGGAGTCAGAGTCCGGTGTGCTACCGTTACACAAATCCTCTATCGCAGGCACGGATATTATTATACGCACCAATAAAAAAATGTCAAGAAGTTTTTTCCTGTTTTTCTCTTTTTCTTCCATAAGCAGTTTTCCCGCGCCATGGGGTTTTATACCTGCTTTTCCTCCCAGGGAAAGGGTTTGCCCTTAAGAACATTTTTCCGCAAGTAACGGAAGGTCTTCTTCTCCCCCTGATCTTTGAGCATGGTCAGCAAAAACTCCAGCTCCTGCTTATTTTTAGGGTGTATCAGATCCCGCTCCCTGCTTTTCAGAAAATACACCAGCGAAGAAGCGTCCGTATAATCTTTCCCCTGATAGACCATGCAGGCCGCCCGGCGGTCCATGATCTGCTCCACCAGATATTTTCTCGGCATAGGAACAGATTGGTACATCCGGGTTTCCCGGTTCATATCCGTCCAGTATTCATAATGATGGCGATTGCGTCCTTTGTGGTGCATCCACGCCTCGGAAAATCCCTTTTCCTCACGCTCTGCCACATTGGGGCTGCGGTTGCCCTGATAGTACTTTACCCCCTGCCAAAATTCCGTAAAGGAATACTTAGAAAGATCATGGATCAAGCCCTGCCAATAAAGGCCTACCCGAAAGCACCCGGTCATCACGATCCAGCGGTGCCTGGTTATGGTCATAAAATGCTGCCACGGTTTCATTCCTGCGCCTCCTGTCTTCTGTTTGCTATTATACCCTCCCCCACGCTTTTTTGCAAGCAAAAAGGGAGCTTTCCGAAGAAAACTCCCAAAACGCAGTTTATTTAGATGGTGATACCGGCCTTTTCCAGAATGGTGGGTACATTCTTTTCTGCGCCGATGGCCATGATATGTACGCCGTCGCACAGATGCTCATCCTTGATCTTGGCGATCATTTCCGCAGCCATTTCCATACCCAGCTGCACAGGCAGACCCTTTACACCCTTTTCCTTGCCCTCGGCAGCAGCCGCGGCCAGGCGGTCGATCATATCCTGAGGCACGTCGATACCGGGCACATTTTCGTTCATATACTTGGCCATACCCGCAGACTTCAAGGGAATGATACCGGCCATAATATGAGTCTTGATACCCATCATGTCCACCATTTCCAGGAAACGCTTAAACTGATCCAGATCAAAAATGCCCTGGGTCTGGATATACATAGCGCCAGCCTCAACCTTCTGGCGCAGCTTGTTGATCTGCAGGAACATAGGCTCATATACGGGAGTGACCGATGCACCCTTATAGAACTTAGGTGCGCCGCCGGACAGCTCATTACCGCCACAATCGCAGCCGGTCTCTTCCATTTGACTCAGCATCTTCAAAATGCCCACAGAATCCAGATCGTAAACAGGCTTGGCGTCCCGGCAGTCGCCCACCACAGGATGGTCGCCGGTAAGTGCCAGCATGGTGTCGATACCGAAGCTGGCAGCAGCCAGCATATCGCCCATAATGGCCATACGGTTACGGTCACGGCCGGTCATCTGCAAAATCGGCTCCACGCCCGCCTGCTTCAGCTTAATACACAAGCCCAGGCCCGTGGCCTTCAAGCTGGCAGACTGCATATCCGTAACGTTAACGCCGTGAACCTTGCCCTTAAGCAGCTGGGCAGCTTCCATCTGTTCGGAAAAATCATAACCCTTAGGGGGCGCCATTTCGGCGGTAACACCAAACTTGCCGGATTCCAGCGCATCTTTCAACATACTCATTATTTCTTCCCCCTCAAGCTAATGGTTCTGGGATAGGCAAAGTCACCGTAGCCCTTATCCTTACGGGTCTGGGTTAGCTTTTCCAGCTGACCGGTAGCCTCAAGACGCTGATAGATCTTGATCCATGCGCAATCATTTTCAGGATTGACTTCGCATTTGCCGTTCTTCTGACCGCCGCAAGGGCCGTTGACCAGGCTCTTGGCACACTGGGTAATGGGGCAGATCGCACCGGTCTGACCCAGCACACATTCACCGCAGAAGCGGCAGGCCTCTTCCCAAACACCAAACTTCACAGCTTCGCCTAAGTACATGGTATTATTGGACGGATACACGGGCTTATTATCCGCATTCTTCGCCACACACTGAACGCCGTCACCGCAGGACATACAGACCACACAATCCGGCTGTGCTGCATTTATAGGCTTCATCTTGGCCTTTACACCAAGGTTCATACAGCAGTAATCCACCACTGTGGTAGCTACAACTTTTTTGCCCGCCTGCTCCAAAACAGCAGTGAGCTCCGCAATCTGTGCTTCGCCGCCGGTCTGACAGGCCGTGGCACAACTACCGCAGCCGACAATAGCAACAGTCTTTGCATCGCCGACCATGGCCACAACTTCTTCCACAGGTTTTTTCTGAGTGATAATCATTTATATCGCCTCCTTTTCTCATCCGCCAAATAAACAGAATCAATTTCTTTCCCTATTTTTAACCATTATAACGCATCCCCCTAAAAAATCAACAGGTAACGACAAACCAAAGGCCCAAATCATGTTTTTTCTGTGTGGGACATATTTGCAATTCTGTAACATTCTTTGTAAAAAATCTGTAAATGCCGGATCTTCCCTAATTTTATCATTGAAAAATTTTCTTTTTTAGTATATTATACTGATAGAAATTTGCGCAAAAGCCCTTCGAAAGCGATTTAAACGCATACGCGCAGAAATCATCAACCACATTCTTAGGAGGACTTAACATTTGAGACAGATTATTAACATTAATGGCAAGTGGTCTTTTACCAAGCAGACCACCGAAATCCCCGCTTCCATTGACCCCAAGTGGGACTTTGTGAACATCCCCCACTGCTGGAACGCTATTGACGGTCAGGACGGCGGCAACGACTACTACCGCGGCACTGCCATCTATGCAAAAGAGCTGAGCAAGGAAGCTCTGCCTGCAGCGGACCGCTATTACATCGAGATTCAAGGTGCCAATTCCTCTGCCGATCTGTATGTGGGCGGCAAGAAGCTGGCTCACCATGACGGCGGCTACTCCACCTGGCGCTGCGACATTACCGAGCACCTGGGCGTAAACACCATGATCGTTCTGGCTGTTGACAACTCCGCCAACGAGACCGTCTACCCCCAGATGGCAGACTTCACCTTCTACGGCGGTCTGTACCGGGATGTGAATATCATCGCGGTTTCCGAATCCCACTTTGATCTTGACTACTACGGCGCACCCGGCATCAAGGTGACCCCCGTTGTAGACGGCGCAAATGCCAATGTTGAAGTAGAAGTTTTCATCACCAACTCCAAGTTGGGTCAGGATGTCCGCTATACTCTGCTGGATGCCGAGGGCAATGTTGTAGCTCAGACCACCTGCAACGATACCAAGGTTGATTTCACCATTGAAAATGTAACTCTGTGGCATGGCCGCAAGAACCCCTATCTCTACACTGCCAAGGCCGAGCTGGTTGACGGCGAAACCGTCCTTGACAATGTCTGCACCCGTTTTGGCTGCCGCAGCTTCCGCATTGACCCCAATAACGGTTTTATCCTCAACGGTGAAGAATATCCCCTGCGCGGTGTTTCCCGCCATCAGGATCGCTGGGGCAAGGGCAACGCTTTGAGCCATGCCGACCACGAAGAAGACATTGAGCTGATCTGCGAAGTGGGCGCAACCACTATCCGACTTGCCCACTATCAGCATGACCAGTACTTCTACGACCTTTGCGACGAAAAGGGTCTGGTAATCTGGGCTGAGATTCCCTACATTTCCAAGCATATGCCCACCGGCCGGGAAAACACCATCAGCCAGATGAAGGAGCTGATCGCTCAAAACTACAACCACCCCTCCATCGTGGTTTGGGGTCTTTCTAACGAGATCTCCATCGGCGGCAGCGACGATGACCTGCTGGAAAACCACAGAATCTTAAACGATCTGTGCCATGAGATGGACAAGACCCGTCTGACCACCATTGCAGCCGTTTCCATGTGCAAAATGGAAGACCCCTATCTGCAGATTCCCGATGTGGTTTCCTACAACCATTACTTCGGCTGGTACGGCGGCGACACCTCCATGAACGGCCCCTGGTTCGACAAATTCCACGCCATGCACCCGAACATTCCCATCGGCTGCTCTGAATACGGCTGTGAAGCACTTAACTGGCACACCTCCGATCCCCGCCAGGGCGACTACACCGAGGAATATCAGGCTTTCTACCACGAGGAACTGATCAAGCAGCTGTTCACCCGTAAGTATATGTGGGCAACCCATGTATGGAATATGTTTGACTTCGGTGCTGACGCCAGATCTGAAGGCGGCGAAAACGGTCAGAACCACAAGGGTCTGATGACCTTTGACCGCAAGTATAAGAAGGATTCCTTCTATGCTTACAAGGCATGGCTCAGCGATGAACCTTTCGTACACCTGTGCGGCAAGCGCTACATCGACCGGGTGGAAGATGTGACCAAGGTCACCGTATACTCCAACCAGAAGACCGTAGAGCTGTTTGCCAACGGAGCTTCCCTAGGTGTTAAGGAAGCTCCCGACCACTTCTTCTACTTTGATGTTCCCAATGTAGGCGAAACTCACCTGGTAGCCGTTTCCGGTGACCTGAAGGACGAAGGCAATATCCGCAAGGTAGACACCTTTAACGAAGCCTACCGGATGAAGGAAGAGGGCGCAATTCTCAACTGGTTCGATATTAACGAGCCGGAAGGTTACCTGTCTTTGAACGATAAGATGGGCGACGTTCTTTCCACTGTTCGCGGCAAGCTGATTTTCGCCGGTCTGATGGCCAAGATGCTTGGCGGCAAAAAGGACAATGGCGGTGACGGCAAGGTCATGGGCTTTGAAATGACTCCGGATATGATGACTATGATGAACGGCTTTACCGTGCTGCGGCTGATCACTATGGCCGGCGGTATGATGGACGCCAAGTTCACCAAGGAGCAGCTCCTGGATCTGAACGCTCAGCTCAACAAAATCAAGAAACCCAAGAAGTAAAAAGCAAGCACCGCTGCCCTTGGGCAGCGGTGCTTTTTAAACAAATCGGGCGCGCTGCCAATTGCAGCACGCCCGAAAACACTTTATTCTTCTTCCTTGATAGCGATGTGCACGGTATCCAGCTGGATCTGGTCCACACAGGTAGGTGCGCCCATCATCAAGTCCTGTGCATTCTTATTCATGGGGAAGGTAATAACCTCACGAATGGACTCCTCACCCGTCAGCAGCATGATCAGGCGATCCACACCGGGAGCTGCGCCTGCATGGGGAGGTGCACCGTAGCAGAAGGCATTGTACATTGCCGGGAACTTTGCCTTCACATCCTCTTCTCCAAGGCCCACCATTTGGAATGCCTTGACCATGATCTCGGGATCGTGGTTTCTCACTGCACCGGATGCAGATTCATAGCCATTGACCACCAGATCGTACTGGTCGGCATTGATGGCCAGGAGCTTTTCATTGTCGCCCTCGGCATCCAAAAGTGCCTGCATGCCGCCCTGGGGCATGGAGAAAGGATTGTGGCAGAACTCCACCTTCTCATTTTCTTCATCCCACTCATACATGGGGAAGTCCACGATCCAACAAATAGCATACTGCTCTTCATCAAAATGGCCGGGCACGCGCTTACCCAGCAGAGTACGGATCACGCCTGCGGTCTTTTGGGCAGCAGGCTTTTTGCCAGCAGCCATACATACGAAAGAACCGGGCTTCAAGGAAAGCTTCTTTGTCAGTACATCCGTATAGTCCGCAAGGAACTTGGAAACACCGCCGGTGAGCTGGCCGTTCTCGTCCACCTTGATCCAGCAAGCCTTATTGCCGGTCTGGATCTCCACATCAACCAAAAGCTTATCGATCCACTTTCTGGCCTGGTCAAAGTCATGAACCACGACTGCCTTAACGGTAGCGCCCTCAAAGGGACCGAAACCGCAGCCCTGGACTTCCTTGGAAATATCCTCGATCTCCAAGTCAATACGCAAGTCGGGCTTGTCCGAGCCATAACGCTCCATAGCCTCATTAAAGGGAATGTGACGGAAAGGCGCAGGAGAAATCCGACTATACTTGCCATACTTTTCAAAAACGGGAACCAGCACATCTTCCAGCGTAGTCAGAACATCATTTTGATTGGCAAAGGCCATTTCCATATCCATCTGATAGAACTCACCGGGGGTACGGTCTGCCCGGGCATCCTCGTCGCGGAAGCAGGGTGCAATCTGGAAATACTTATCAAAACCGGAGGTCATCAGCAGCTGCTTGAACTGCTGGGGTGCCTGGGGCAGCGCATAGAATTTACCGGGGTGATTTCTGGCAGGCACCAGATAGTCCCGCGCACCCTCGGGGGAAGACGCCGTCAGAATAGGTGTTGTGATCTCCAAAAATCCCTTTTCCGTCATCAGCCGGCGCAGCTCTGCAACCACCTGGCAGCGCAGAATAATATTCTGCTTGACCGCAGGATTGCGCAGATCCAAAAAGCGGTACTTCAACCGCACATTTTCATCGGCATCTTTACTCTTATTGATCTCAAAGGGCAGCTGATTGTAGCGGCACTTGCCGAGGATCTCGATCCTCTCAGGGATCACTTCAATCTCACCGGTGGGGATCTTGGTATTCTTACTCTCCCGCTCCCGTACAGTACCGGTGACGGAAATAGTCGATTCCTTATTTACACTCTTGACGATCTGCATCATTTCTTCGGAATCCACCACCACCTGGGTAGTTCCGTAATAATCCCGGAGCACTAAAAACGCAAAGTTAGCGCCTACTTCCCGGATATTTTCCATCCATCCGACGATGGTGACCTTTTTATCGGCATCACAAAGCCGCAGCTCGCCGCAATTATGGGTTCTGGATTGGGTCATGATCAAAATCCCCTCTATTCCTATGATTTAACTGGGTTATTTTCTCATATAATCGCGAAAATGTCAATCGGTTCCCAGCGTTTTCTCAAGAGCCGCTTCTTTTCGTCTCCTTATGCAAAATTGTAACTGTGTCTTTCTTCCCTATGAATCATTTTGTACAAAACAACCCCTTATTTTTCCGGGCGTGCAGGTTTTTTGCAAAGAAAAGATGAATTTTTGAAAGAAGATGTCCACAATTTCCACAAATTTCTGACTTCTCAAACTTTTTTTATGTATATACTATGAAAAGTTGTAAAATTTCACTTTTTTGGATTGATTTTGTGATAACTTTCGCATACAATAAACGGGCAAGCGCAAAAGTTCATCCGGGGGGGCTTCTATAATGCTGAATATCGTATTGGTAGAGCCGGAAATCCCCCAGAACTGCGGCAATATTGCCCGGACCTGTGCTGCCACCGGCTGCCGGTTGCATTTGATCCGCCCCTTGGGTTTTGACATTTCCGAAAAGGCGGTTCGCCGTGCAGGTCTCGACTACTGGAAAGATGTGGAAGTTTTCGACTACGAAAACCTTGACGACTTCTTTTCCAAAAATGATGTAAAGCAAATGTGGTGCCTTTCCACAAAGGCTCCCATGAGCTACACAGATGCCGCCTATACCCAGGACTGCTACCTATTCTTCGGCAAAGAGACCAAAGGTCTGCCCGAAGACTTTCTGGATGCCCATTACGATCATTGTGTGCGCATCCCCATGTTGCCGGACACCCGCAGCTTAAACTTAAGCAACGCTGTAGCCATCACGGTTTACGAAGCTTTGCGTCAGCTGCAGTTCCCCGGCTTGCTTACATTTGGAAAAATGCGGGGTTGACCCCGAATATTTGGAGGAATCACTATGAACTACAATAAGAAGTCTATTGAAGACATTGAAGTAGCCGGCAAGCGCGTGCTGTGCCGCTGCGACTTCAACGTTCCCACCAAAGACGGCAAGATCACTTCCGACAAGCGTATCGTTGCCGCTATGCCCACCATCAAGTACCTGGTGGAGCATGACGCCAAGGTCATCCTTTGCTCTCACATGGGTAAGCCCAAGGGCGAATGGAAGCCCGAGCTGAGCCTGAAGGTCGTGGCAGAGCGCATTTCTGAGCTTCTGGGCAAGGAAGTCATCATGGCATCCGACGTTGCCGGTGAGGACTCCAAGGCTAAGGCTGCTGCTCTGAAGAACGGCGATGTGATGCTCATCGAAAATACCCGTTACATCAAGGGCGAGACCAAGAACGATCCCGAGCTTTCTAAGGCTCTGGCTGATCTGGCTGACATTTTTGTCAACGACGCTTTCGGCACTGCGCACCGTGCCCACTCTTCCACCGCCGGTGTTGCTGACTATCTGCCTGCTGTTTCCGGCTATCTGGTACAGAAGGAAGTCTCCATCATGGGTAAGGCTCTGGCCAACCCCGAGCGTCCCTTCGTTGCCATCTTGGGCGGCGCAAAGGTTTCTGACAAGCTGAATGTTATCAATAACCTGCTGGAAAAGGTAGATACCCTGATCATCGGCGGCGGTATGGCATACACCTTCCTGGCTGCCCAGGGCTACACCGTAGGCAAGTCCCTGGTTGACAACGAGAAGCTGGACTACTGCAAGGAAATGATGGCCAAGGCTAAGGCCAAGGGCGTCAACCTGCTGCTGCCTGTTGACACCGCTGTTTCCGCCTCCTTCCCCAACCCCATCGACGCTGAGATCCCTGTTGATTATGTGGATTGCACCGCGATCCCCGCTGATCAGATGGGTCTGGACATCGGCCCCAAGGCTTGCGCTGAATTTGCTGCTGCTGCCAAGGCTGCCAAGACCGTGGTTTGGAACGGCCCCATGGGCGTGTTTGAAAACCCCACTTTGGCAAAGGGCACCATCGCAGTTGCACAGGCTCTGGCAGATTCCGATGCTGTGACCATCGTTGGCGGCGGCGACTCCGCAGCTGCCTGCGAGCAGTTGGGTTTTGCTGACAAAATCACCCACATTTCCACCGGCGGCGGCGCTTCCCTGGAATTCCTGGAAGGCCTGGAGCTCCCCGGCATCGCTTGTCTGCAGGATAAGTAATTAAAAAACATAAATAGGGGGCGAATCCTCGCCCCCAACCATAACTTTGAAAATTTCATCGCTTTGCGGTGCATCTATAAAGGAGAAATAAACATGAACAGAAAGTATCGTAAGACCGTCATTGCCGGTAACTGGAAAATGAACAAGACCCCCTCCGAAACCAAGGAGTTTATGGCTCAGCTGAAGAATATTATGCCCAAGGGCCGCTGGTGCGATGTAGCTCTGTGCGTTCCCGCAGTTTGCATCCCCGCTGCTGTCCGCGCTATGCGTGAGACCCGGGTGGGCATCGGTGCAGAGAACTGCAACGCCAATGCTTCCGGTGCATACACCGGTGAGATCGCTACCAA
>JAZSFE010000040.1:0-37071 GCA_045532105.1 Faecousia sp. | reverse complement strand
CGGGCGCAGGTAGCGGTGAAGAACTCACGGGGGCCACGGGCAGCGTTCTTACGAGCGTCACGGCAGGCCTTGCAGCGCTGGGGCTCATTCTGGAAGCCGCGCTCTGCGTAGAACTCCTGCTCACCGGCGGTGAAAACGAACTCGTTGCCGCACTCTTTGCAAACTAAAGTCTTGTCTTCGTACATGGAAAATACCTCTTTTCGGTTGTTTGCCCCGTGAAAGCTTACCAAACTGCGGGTCTTACGCGGAGTCAAATAGTAATAATGTGGAAACCCACTAGGGAAAATTATACACAGAGAAACAGGAAATGTCAATCCTATATTCATGAAATTTTTACAAAAAATTCAGAAAATACAGGGTCTGTATGCATTTTGGTTACAAATCAAAGCGTGTTTGACCATCAAAAGGGATATGCAGATGATCGTATGCCAGTTGGGTAACGCAGCGGCCCCGGGGGGTACGGGTGAGGAAGCCCAGCTGCATAAGGTAAGGCTCATAAACATCTTCCAGCGTTACTGCTTCTTCGCCGATGGTAGCAGCGAGCGTATCCAGACCCACAGGTCCGCCGCCATAATTGCGAATAATGGCACCCAGCATCCGGCGGTCAATATTGTCAAGGCCCAGCTCGTCCACCTCCAGCCGTTGTAGGGCAAGGTTGGCGGCTTCCTTGGTGATCGTACCGTCACCAAGCACCAACGCAAAGTCTCTTACACGACGCAGGAAACGGTTGGCGATCCGGGGTGTGCCCCGGCTGCGGGAGGCGATCTCCATAGCACCGTCGGGGTCAATGGGCATGCCAAGAATGGTGGCGCTGCGGGTGACGATACGGGCCAGTTCTTCGGGGGTGTACAGCTCTAGCCGCAGGGAGACACCGAAACGGTCTCTTAACGGGGCAGAAAGCTGACCGGCACGGGTAGTAGCACCGATAAGAGTAAATTTAGGCAGATCCAGCCGAATGGAGTTGGCGCTGGGGCCTTTGCCCACGATAATGTCAATGGCAAAGTCCTCCATGGCGGGGTAGAGGATCTCCTCTACCACCCGGTTTAAGCGGTGGATCTCATCAATAAACAGGATATCCCCGGGGTTCAGGTTGGTCAGCAGGGCCGCCAGATCTCCGGGTTTTTCAATGGCCGGGCCGGAAGTGATGCGGATACCCGCGCCCATTTCATTGGCGATCACGCCGGCCAGGGTGGTTTTACCCAGACCGGGAGGGCCGTAGAGCAGGGTGTGATCCAGGGGCTCATTTCTCCGCCGGGCGGCTTCAATGTAAACAGATAGATTCCCCTTTGCCTTTTCCTGGCCGGTATAGTCCGACAGCAGCTTGGGCCGCAGGCCGATCTCTCCGGCATCCTGAGGGGCAAAGGTGGGAGATATGATGGGGGATGTATTTAGTTCTTCAGAAAATTCTAAGCTCATACAGACCTCCAAAAAGGTGGATTGTAGAAATTATCCCTTCATAACCATTTGCCGCAGGGCATAGCGCACCATTTCCTCGGTGGAGGCGTTGGCGTCAACACCCTTGAGGGCAGCAGAAATTTCTGCCGGGGAATAGCCAAGCTCCTGCAAGGCGGCGTGGGCCATAGCGGCATTGCTTCCGGTGGAAGAGGGAGCGGCGGGAGAGGGACTTGAAAAGTCCAGCTCTGTCTGGTTGCCGCCGATCTTATCTTTCAGCTCCAGAATGATCCGCTGAGCGATCTTCTTGCCGATGCCCTGGGCGGCGGTGAGCATTTTCTCGTTACCTGTCATGACAGCGAGGGTAAAGTTCTGAGGAGTGCCGGCAGAGAGAATGGCCATGGCGGCTTTTGGACCGACACCGTTGACGGAGGTAAGAAGCTCGTAGCAGCGCTGTTCCTCCCGGTCGATGAAACCGTACAGGTCAAAAGCGTCTTCTCGAATGGATTCGGTAATAAAAAGACGGGCTTCCTGGTTAAGCTTCAGCTGGCCGGCTGTGTAAGCGGTGACACGGCAGCCGTAGCCGACACCGCCGCAATCGATCACAGCTAGGCCCGGCTCTAATAGGGTAACGATACCGCGAACATAATAAAGCATGGGAAAACCTCCCGTTATTTCTGAATTTGAGAAAGTAAGGATGTATGACTGCGGGCGTGACACAGAGCGATGGCGATGGCATCGGCTGCGTCGTCCGGCTTGGGCATCTGGGAAAGGCCAAGAAGTCGCTTGGTCATATCCTGCACCTGGTGCTTGGTAGCGTTGCCGTAGCCTACCACGGCCTGTTTGACCTGCATGGGTTTATAGGAAGTGACCGGAAGGCCTGCTTGGCGCACGGCCAGTAAAATCACACCGCGACTTTGGGCGACACCAATACCGGTGGTGACATTTTGACCGAAAAAAAGTTCTTCAATGGCTACTGCGTCGGGTTTTGCCACTTCCAAGAGCTTTCGCATATCTTCATAGATGATCTCCAGCCGGGCGGAAAAATCCATGCCTGCCGGGGTGGTGATAGCGCCGCACTGTAGCAGCTTGGAGTTGCCCCGCTCAGCTTCGATCAAGCCAAAACCGGTGATGCCGTAGCCGGGGTCGATACCTAAGATCCGCATTACAGACCTCCGTTTGCGATCTGCCAGACATACAGCAGAAAAGCAACGAACACGATGACGACACCGATTCTGGCCGCCCAGATTTGCCATGCAGGGCGGGGGGTATAAGCTTCCTTGGTGGAGATCTCCTCGGTTTGCTCTGTTTGGTTGCGCTGTTCGTCCATTTTTTTCACCTCTTTGTACATGATAGCACATTTGTTCAAGTTTTCCTACCACTTTTTTTAATTTTTTTATTGCTGGAAGTGGATACATGAATTGTGCACTTCTGGGAATACTTCCTATGAAAAGGCGGTGGGTGGATGAAAGAATTTTCCTGTAAAACCAGGATTGTATACGGTCATAATGCCATGTCAGCATTGAAAGAGTTGAAGGCGCGCAAATTGTTGGTGGTCACAGACCCCTATTTTGCAGAAAACGGCACGGCGCAGAAGGTGGCGCAGATCTCCGGGGCGGAGGAATTTAAGATATTCCGGGATGTGACGCCTGATCCTACGGTTTCTCTGGCTGCGTCGGGGACGGCATTGGTTAATGAGTTTCAGCCGGATGTGGTGGTGGCCCTTGGTGGGGGAAGCACCATGGACTGTGCCAAGGCTATGGTATATTTCAGCGGCAAGGATGTGCGGTTTGTGTCAATTCCTACCACCTCGGGTTCAGGCTCTGAGGTAACGGATTTTGCTATTTTGACCCATGAGGGAATCAAGCATCCCCTGGTAGACCCTAAAATAGCCCCGGAAATGGCTATTTTAGAGGAGTCGGTGCTGCAGGATATGCCAAAAAGCTTGGTGGCGGATGCGGGATTTGATGTAATTGCCCATGCAGTGGAGGCCTATGTGGGTACCAAGGCAAGCCCGATTAGTGATGCTTTGGCAAAGGATGCGTTTTCCACTGTTTTCGGTGTGTTGCCGGCATCTTTTGCAGGGAAGAAGGAATGCCGCCTGCGGGTGCATGTTGCGGCTACCATGGCAGGTATGGCCTTTACTCAGGCGGGGCTGGGCATGTGTCATGCCATATCCCATGTGCTGGGAGGAATGTACCATGTTCCCCACGGCAGGCTCAATGCCATTTTGCTTCCTGCGGTGATCGGCTGTAATGCCCATGCGGCGGCGGAGAAGTATGCAAGTCTTGCCCGCTGGGCGGGCTTGGGAGGAAGCGCGGATACCATTGCGGTGCGTAACCTCAAAAATGCCCTTATGCGGCTGCGTAAGGAACTGCAGCTTCCGGATACTTTGGCTCAGGCAGGGATTGCGCCTGCCCGGCTGCAGCAGGATATGGGAAATATCGTGCAGGCGGTATTGCAAGACAGCTGCTGTCAGACCAACCCTATTGGTGTGGAAGGGTTTATGGTGCAGAAGGTGCTGGAAGAGGTGATGGGGCATGTCTGACCGGCTGCTCAGCGTTGGGTTGGATGTTGGTACGACCTCTACCCAAATGGTGGTATCCCGGCTGCAGGTGAACAATACCGCGGGGGCTTTCAGTGTTCCGAAAATGCAGATCACGGACAGAGAGATCCTTTACAAGAGTCCGGTGCATTTTACCCCTATGCTGGATGAAAGCCATGTAGATGCTGAGGCGCTTAAGGAGCTTGTAGAGGCGGAATATAAGGCGGCAGGGATTGCCCGGGAGCAGGTGGATACTGGCGCGGTGATTATTACCGGAGAGACCTCGCGCAAGGAAAACGCTCAGGCGGTCTTAAAACAGCTGGCGGAGTTTGCCGGGGATTTTGTGGTGACCACGGCAGGCCCGGATCTGGAAAGTGTATTGGCGGCCAAGGGAGCAGGTGCGGTGGAATATTCCCGAAAAACGGGAAAAACGTTGCTGCACATGGATATTGGCGGTGGGACAAGCAATTTGGCGCTCATTCGGCAGGGAGAGATCGTGGAGACTGGCTGCCTGAATGTGGGCGGCAGGCTTATTAAGACGGACAGCTCGGGTGTGGTGAGCTATGCTTCACCGGTGCTGGAGGGTATTTGCAGTCTGCAGCCGGGCATGGTGGCCGCAGTAGCGCAAATAGAGGCAGTGACAGGCATATTGGTGCAGGCTTTGGAAATGGCGGCAGGGTTAAGATCGCCCACAGGACTTTTGGAGAAGCTTACTACAAAGGGAACATCTATGAACCCGCCCGAGGAAAAGGTTGTGCTTTCTTTTTCTGGGGGCGTGGCGGATTGTATAGACACCCGGCAAGAACCCTTTGCATTTGGAGATATAGGGCCTGTGTTGGGAAAAGCGATTCGGGAAAGCGCACTGTGTGACGGGGAATATCGGTTGGGAGAGGAGACCATTCGGGCCACGGTGATCGGTGCAGGTTGTCACAGCACGCAGCTTTCGGGAAGTACGGTGTTCTGCCAGAATATGGAGCTTCCTATTAAGAATTTGCCGGTGATCGTTTTACCTGAGCAGGTTTGGCAAAAGCCGCCAGAAGAGCTGCGGAGGTGGCTTTCTCGGCAGGAAGATCGGCATGACGGGCAATGTGTTTTGTTCCTACAAGGGCAAACGCCCCGGGAATACGGGAAGATCAAGGCGTTGGGAGAAAAATTGGCTGCGGCACTGCCGTCTTCGGCCATCATCGCCATGGAGCAGGATATGGCCAAGGCGTTGGGGCAGGTAATGGCTCTGAATTTGCCAAGAAATACACCGCTGATGTGTATGGACGGGCTTTTCCTGCAGGAGGAAAATTTTTTGGATGTGGGCGCGCCGGTAGGGCCTGCGTTTCCGGTGGTGGTGAAGATGTTGATCTTCGAAAAGCAGGAAAGATCTGCGGGATAAAGGAGAAGGAGCGTAAAAATGGAATTTGATAAGGATCTGGCGGCCCGGCAGGAGGCGCGGCTTTTGTGCGCCCAGGCGGAGGCTGCTCAAAAAAAGCTGGCGCAAATGAGCCAGCAGCAGCTGGATGCTATTGTGGAAGCGGTGGCGGCAGAGTTTTCTGCAGCGGCAGTGGAGCTGGCAGAACTGGCTGTGAGGGAAACCGGTTTTGGCAATCCGGAAGATAAGGTGGTCAAAAACCGGTTTGCTTCAAAAACCGTTGCCGATGCTGTGCGCGGAATGAAAACTGTGGGGGTATTAAAAGAAAATCCCCAGGAAAAACTATGGGAGATCGGTGTTCCGGTGGGGGTGATCGCTGCTATCGTTCCCAGCACCAATCCCACCTCAACAGTGTGTTATAAGGCGATCATCGCGCTGAAATCCGGTAACAGTGTGGTATTTTCCCCCCATCCAAAGGCGGTGGAGTGTACCCTCCGTGCAGCGAGGATCGTGGCGGCAGCTGCGGAGAAGGCCGGTGCACCGGCGGGAAGTGTATCTTGCTTGAGCTTGGCATCTATGGCGGGTTGTCAGGAGCTGATGGCGGCACAGCAGGTGCGGCTGATTTTGGCCACCGGCGGTCCTGCCATGGTGCGGGCGGCGTATTCCTCCGGCAAGCCTGCCATTGGTGTGGGCGCGGGGAATGGCCCTGCTTATATCCACCATTCTGCGGATGTGAAAAAGGCACTGGCCTGTATCCGTAAGTCCAAGAGCTTTGATTACGGCACGGTGTGCGCTTCGGAGCAGAGCATTATTGTGGAAAAGGATATGGAGGAGAAGGTTCGGGCGGAGGCTAAGCAGCAGGGGTTCTATTTCATGAACACTCAGGAAGCTGGGCAACTGGCCAAGCTGCTGTTTAAGCCAAACGGCACGCTGAACCCTCAAATTGTGGGGAAAAGGGCGGAATCCTTGGCGGAGATGGCGGGTTTTTCTGTTCCCCGGGGTACGGCGGTGCTGGTGGCCCGGGAGCAGGAGGCAGGCCCGACCCGGCCGTACTCCATGGAAAAGCTTTGCCCGGTATTGGCATTTTTTGTTATGGACAGTGAAGATGCGGTGCTGGAAAAGGCTATCGAGGTGCTGACCCATGAAGGCAGCGGTCACACATTTGCCATCCATGCCGAGGATGAAAAGGTGGTGCGTAAATTTGCACTGCAAATTCCGGTTTCCCGATTCCTGGTCAATACTCCGGCAGCGTTGGGCGGCATTGGCGCCACTACCAGCCTGTTCCCAGCGTTGACGCTGGGTTGCGGTGCGGTAGGCGGCAGTTCCTCGTCAAACAATATTTCGCCTATGGATCTTATCAATATCCGTCGGGTGGCATGGGACAAGGAGCTGCAGGAAACTGCCGGGCATAGGGTAGTGGATGAGGACTTGGTGGCATTGCTCACCGCAAAGATTTTGGAACGGCTGGATCGTTAACACAGCGGCCTGGTATGGCTTAAAAATTATTTGAATTAGGAAAGGAACAAAATTATGGACACAAATTCTCTGGGTATGATCGAAACAAAAGGCCTGATCGGCGCTATTGAGGCAGCTGACGCTATGGTCAAGTCTGCAAATGTGCAGCTTGTGGGCAAGGAGCAGGTAGGCGGTGGCCTGGTCACTGTTATGGTGCGGGGCGATGTGGGCGCAGTCAAGGCAGCAACCGATGCCGGTGCGGCTGCGGCGGAAAAGGTGGGTGAGCTGATCTCCGTTCATGTGATCGCAAGACCCCATGCAGAAGTAGATGCTATTTTGCCCAAGGATCGCAAGGGCGGCGCAGCACCTAAGGCGTAATGCTCTATACGCAGGAGATTGTTCGGGACAATATCCGGAATCGGGAGGGGAAGCGTGTTTTTTACCTGGGCAAAGGGGACACGCTGACTCCCGGTGCCCGGGATTTTCTTCGCGCTGAGCATATTGAGGTGCTGGATGCCGCTTTGGCAAAGCCGGAAGCATATCGGCTTTTAGGTGGCGGCGAGCTTCGGGAAAAGCCGGAGCATATGACCCATCTGCACGGAAATGTTTTGGTGCATAAGACTCACCCTCGAATCGGGTTTCGGGGCAAAATGGATATGCTGGAAAGCGAGCTGCTTCTGTGCCAGATGCAGCTGAAAGAGCCGGTTCGGGGACAGGTTGGGGAAGTGCTGGCATTATGCCGAAGATTGATCCGCTGTGATGTTCTGGAGGAGGCCGTTCCCGAAGAACCTCTTTGCGGACTTTCTCAGCAGCAGATCCGCCAGCACAGCCATTTTCCCCAGGAGTATTACGGTCAGCCCCATTTTATGCCGGAATATACGGACGGTTTGGCGGTGCTGCAGCTCAATCGCTGCCGCTGTATGGCCCGGCAGGTAGAGCTGGCGGCGGTGCGGGCCTTTGCCGATGCAGAGGGTAATCCCACAAGAGTGGATATTTTACGGGCACTCAATCGGGTCAGCAGTATGCTGTATCTGTTGATGCTGCAGGGAAAAGGCAAGAATTGACAGGAGGAATTATGGAGCAGGCAGTTGAGCAGATGGTGCAAACGGTGTTATCCCGTATTTTTGTGGAGCTGGAGGCATCCGGCCGCCATGTGCACGTAACAAAGCAGCAAGCGCAGGTTCTGTTCGGGCACGCTCTAACGGAAAAGCGTCCTCTGTCCCAGCCGGGACAGTTTTTGGCCAATGAGCGTGTGACAGTGATCGGACCGAAAGGAAAATTTGAAAACGTGGCGGTACTTGGCCCGGAGCGGGAGGAAGCGCAGGTGGAGATTTCTCTGACAGATGCCCGAGTGTTGGGCGTACAGCCGCCGGTGCGTCTGTCGGGCAATGTGGCGGGCAGTCCCGGTGCGGTGCTGGAAACCGACCGGGGGCAAGTAACGATAGAACAAGGTGTGATCGTTGCCCAGCGGCATATCCACATGACTCCGGAGGATGCTTCGCGAATGGGCGTGAGGGATAAGCAGACTGTGAAATTACAGGTATATACCCAACGGCCGGTGATTTTTGAGGATGTGCAGATTCGGGTCTCTCCCAAATTTGCTACCTATGTGCATTTGGATTATGACGAGGCCAATGCCTGCGGTTTCATTGCCGGTGATTTGGGGAGGATATTGCCATGAGCCGGGCGTTACTCATAGGAAAAGAGCCGCCGGCTGCCTTGGGTTATCAGTATGTGACCGAGGGAGAGTATGATTCGGTGGTGATTGGATCGCTGGATTTGGGGCAGTTGCTTCGGTTTTCTGATAGCAGGGTGCTCACGGCACTTGCCCAAGGGAAACAGGTATTTTTATATACTCCCGGTTTGCCGGAAAGTCCTAAAAACCGGGCATTGGCCGCAAGTCTTACGGCAGCTCAGCGGGAGCTGAAAAATTGGGGTGTGATCTTTACAGACGGCGGGCGCAAGCGGCTGATTACTGCTCAGGAGGCAAGGGACTTGCGTCAGCAGGGGAAAAGACCCGGGCCGGAGGCTGTGATGACGCCCCTGGCAAAGGAAATTTTGGAGGGATCGGATTGAAGATAGGAAAGGTGACCGGCTCGGTGTGGGCCACAAGAAAGGCAAACTGCCTGGCAGGGCAGACATTTTTGGTGGTCAATACCGGAACGGAGGAACTTGTGGCGGCGGATCAGGTGGGCGCAGGCTGCGGCGATCAGGTGCTTTTGGCCACAGGAACTGTGGCAGCAAAATATTCCATGGAAGCACCGGTGGATGCGGCAGTAGTGGCTATTTTGGATCAGGGCGGCAAACGCAGCTGCCCGGGAGAAGAATAAGAAAGGGGCAGTTTCATGTCTGCACATGAGATCCTTATTGCTGTGATGGCGGCCTTTGCAGTTCTTGGTGCGCTGGACAGAATATTAGGGAATAAATTTGGCCTCGGGCAGGAGTTTGAAAATGGCATTTTGGCCATGGGTTCGCTGGCGCTGGCCATGGTGGGAATCATTGCTCTGGCACCGGTGCTGGCCAATCTATTAAAGCCGGTGGTTGTGCCGGTATACAGCTTCCTCGGGGCAGACCCGGCTATGTTTGCAGGCACGATCTTGGCCTGTGATATGGGTGGCGGCGCGCTGGCGCAGGAAATGACCGGAGATCCTCAAGCGGCACTTTTGGGCGGTGTGCTCACCGGTTCTATGCTGGGGGCGACCATCGTGTTTACTATTCCTGTGGCCATGGGTATTTTAAATCCCGATGACCGGCCAGCGATGGCAAAAGGGATCTTGTGCGGGATCGTCACCATTCCCGTAGGAATTTTAGTAGGTGGACTGGTGGCGGGTTTCCCGGTGATGATGGTGCTGCGCAATTTGGTGCCTATAGTGCTGATTGCGCTACTGATCGCCCTGGGTCTTTGGAAAGCGGAAAGAGCTATGGTAAAGGGATTTGCCGTCTTTGGAAAGTTCGTGGTGGCGGTGATCACCGTGGGTCTTGCAGCGGCCATCGTGGACGCACTCACAGGATTTGTACTGATCCCCGGTATGGCCGGTGTGGAGGAAGGGTTTCAAACCGTAGGCAGCATTGCCATTGTGCTGGCCGGTGCGTTTCCGCTCGTATTTGCCATTACAAAGCTGCTGAATAAGCCCCTGTTAAAACTTGGGGGTTTGCTGGGTGTGAATGATACGGCAGCTGCCGGTTTGGTGGCCACATTGGCCAACTCTATCGCTACTTTTGGAATGGTGGAAAAAATGGATCGTCGGGGAAAGGTGGTCAACATTGCCTTTGCAGTGTCTGCTGCTTTTGTATTTGGCGATCATCTTGGTTTTACTGCGGGATTTTCACCCCAGCTGCTTCCTGCTATGATTCTTGGGAAACTGGCAGGCGGCATCAGTGCTGTGGCAGTGGCTTTGCTGCTGACCCGGGAAAAGAAGCAGCGTTTGCAGGAGGATTTATGATACTGAAAACTACACTTTTGGGAAAGACGTATGCTTTCCGGGATATTAAAGATGTGCTGGCCAAGGCCAATGAGGAAAAAACGGGAGATAAACTGGCAGGGATCGCAGCAGAAAGTGCCCAGCAGCGGGTGGCGGCTAAGGTGGTGCTCTCGGCACTGACGCTGGGAGATCTGCGGGAACATCCGGTAGTGCCTTATGAAGAAGATGAGGTCACCCGCATCATTCAGGATGATGTGAATGAAAAGGCATTCAACCGGATCAAAAACTGGACGGTGGCGGAGCTTCGGGAGTGGATACTGTCGGAAAATACCACCTGTGACGATATTCATAAGCTTAGCCGGGGACTTACCTCGGAAATGGTGGCGGCAGTGGCTAAGCTGATGAGCAATCTTGATTTGATTTATGCTGCCAATAAGATCAAGGTCACTGCTCACTGCAATACCACCATCGGCCTGCCTGGAACGCTCTCCTGCAGGTTGCAGCCAAACCATACCACAGATGACCCGGAGGGCATTACTGCGTCGGTGCTGGAAGGCCTTAGCTTTGGCGCAGGTGATGCGGTGATCGGACTCAATCCTGTGACAGACAGCCCGGAACAGGTGGGGAAGGTGCTGAGAAGATTTAAGGAAATTCAGGAGCATTGGAAGATCCCAACGCAGATCTGCGTGCTGGCGCATGTGACGGCCCAGATGAAGGCGGTGCGTGATGGCGCTCCCTGTGATTTGATCTTCCAGTCCATTGCAGGCTCTGAGGCGGGGAATGCGGCTTTCGGGTTTAATGCTGAAACCATTGCCGAGGCAAGAGATCTGCTGCTGCGAGACGGCACGGCGGAGGGTCCGAATGTGCTGTATTTTGAGACGGGGCAGGGCTCGGAGCTTTCTTCCAATGCCCACCATGGGGCAGACCAGGTGACTATGGAGGCTAGATGCTACGGCTTTGCCAAGCGGTTTTCGCCGTTTTTGGTCAATACGGTGGTGGGATTTATTGGGCCGGAGTATCTTTATGATGCCCGTCAGGTTACCCGGGCAGGTCTTGAGGACCATTTTATGGGTAAGCTTACCGGGATTTCCATGGGCTGCGACTGCTGCTATACCAACCACATGAAAGCAGACCAGAATGATATTGAGAATCTGGCAGCGCTGCTGACCATGGCCGGGTGCAACTATTTCATGGGGATTCCCCATGGTGATGACATCATGCTCAATTATCAGACCACCGGCTTCCGGGAGACGGCTACTTTGCGGGAACTCACCGGAAAGACCGCTATTCCGGAGTTCCAGAAGTGGTTGGAGAAAATGGGTTTTGTGGAAAACGGACAATTGACGGCAAAGGCCGGCGATGGTTCCAGTTTGTTGTTTTAAGGGGGCGGGAATATGAATAAACAGGATTTGACCGCTCTGGTGGCGGAAATTTTGGGCCAAATGGGGCGTGAGCCCATGGTCAAAGGCAGTGATTACCGCCCCAAAGATCCCGGTCCGGAGCAAAAGGATTCGGGGTATCATGATGGGGATTTTGTGCCGGATGTTTCGGCCTTGGACTTGCGCAAGCTTTATCTGGTAGAGGGGGCAAAAGACCCGGACACCTACCGCAGCATGAAGCAGAAGACCCCCGCCCGGTTAGGCAGCGGCAAAGCAGGCCCGCGGTATAAGACTTTGACGATGCTGCGCTTTCGGGCAGATCACGCTGCAGCTCAGGATGCGGTATTTTCTCAAGTCCCTGAGGATTATGCGGAAAAGCACAGTCTTGTGCCGGTGCAGACTTGCTGCAAGGACAAGGATGAATATTTGACCCGGCCCGATCATGGGCGATGCTTTGACGAGGAGAATCAAAAGATCATCAAAAAGGCCATCTCCGGTACGCCCAAGGTACAGATCGTGGTGGGTGACGGCCTTTCTTCCGCGGCTATTATGGCCAATGCAGCCGATTGTATGGCGGCTATGACAGATGGCTTAAAGGCCAGGGGGATTGATGTGGGAACGTCCTTATTTGTGCGTTACTGCCGGGTAGGCGCGGGCGATGCAGTGGGCGATGTGACCGGCTGTGAACTGGTTTGCGTTTTGGTAGGTGAGCGTCCGGGTCTTGTGACAGACAAGAGTATGTCGGCTTATATCACCTATAAACCGCATACGGGTGTATCGGAATCGGCAAGAACAGTGGTCAGTAATATCCACGCTCAGGGTACACCTGCGGCGGAGGCGGGCGCATATATTGCAGAACTCATTGAAACGATTTTGAAGAAAAAGGTTTCCGGTGTGGGCCTGCATTTGGAGGGTTAAAAATGATTCCGGTGAAAATCTTGGCTGTGCGGTATTTACCCGGGGCAGACGAGGGACTTGCCAAAGCTTTGGGTGCGCCTAAGGGGTATCCCAGTTTAGCAATGTTGACCACAGACAGTGATGACGCCACCTATATTGCTTTGGATGAGGCTACCAAGGCGGCGGATGTGAAGGTGTGCTATGCCAAAAGCTTTTATGCCGGTGCCGCCAATGCCTCCACCCCAAATGCCGGGGAGGTCATTGGAATTCTGGCCGGGCCTACACCCGGGGCAGTGCGCAGCGGCATGGACGCGGCCATCGCAGCACTGGGGCATATCGGTTTTGAGGAAGTTGGGAATGTGCCGTATCTGGCGCATACAGTAAGCAGCAGCGGTTCGTATTTGTCGGGGGAGGCGGCGATTTCCCAAGGCTCAGCGCTGGCGTATTTGATTGCGCCTCCTTTGGAGAGTATGTATGCTATGGATGCGGCGCTGAAGGCGGCCGATGTAAAGTTATGTAAACTATTCGCGCCTCCCAGTGAGACCAATTTCGGCGGAGGTTTGCTTACGGGCACGCAATCTGCTTGCACTGCGGCCTGTAATGCCTTTGCCGCCGCGGTGGCGGAAGTAGCTGGCAGGCCCAGGTTATAGGGGAAACATGAGAGAAAGTATTGACAAAACCGGATATTTATGGCTATAATATTGACAATTATGCAAAAGCTGTGATAGGGAGAGTACGCAGAGGAAGCGATTCAGAGAGTCCCCATTTTGGTGAGAGGGGATATTGCGGGTGCTGCGGAACATGGCCCTTGAGCCGGACTGTTGATAGGTAAGCAGTCCCGGGTGCGCCCGTTAATGCGCCGCTTAAGATGCATTGTAAAATGCATGAAACAAGGTGGTACCGCGTCAATTTTGTCGCCCTTGAGGTCTCTCAAGGGCGATTTTACTTTTTGGAGGAGTTTTGTTATGACAGAAAAGAAGCCTTATTATATTACCACGGCCATTGCCTATACTTCGGCTAAGCCCCATATCGGCAATACTTACGAGATCGTGCTGGCTGACGCCATCGCAAGATACAAGCGTCAGGCGGGTTTTGATGTGTATTTCCAGACCGGTACGGATGAGCACGGCCAGAAGATCCAGCAGAAGGCGGAGGCCGCAGGCATCAGTCCTCAGGAGTATGTGGACAATGTGAGCAATCAGATCAAGGGCATTTGGGATCTGATGAACACCACTTACGACCGGTTTGTCCGCACCACTGACCCGGAGCATAAGACCAAGGTGCAGAAGATCTTTGCTCGGATGTATGAAAAGGGCGACATTTACAAGGGAAAATATGTGGGCAAGTACTGCACCCCCTGTGAGAGCTTCTGGACGGAAAGTCAGCTGGTGGAGGGCAAGTGCCCCGACTGCGGCAGAGAGTGCGTGGATGCTGAGGAAGAGGCATACTTCTTTAAGATGAGCAAGTACGCTGACAAGCTCATGGAGCATATTGAAAGCCACCCTGAGTTTATTCAGCCGGAGAGCCGGAAAAATGAGATGGTCAACAACTTCCTCAAGCCCGGTCTGCAGGATCTGTGCGTCAGCCGTACCAGCTTTACATGGGGTATTCCTGTGGAGTTTGATCCCGGCCATGTGACCTATGTGTGGCTGGATGCTTTGAGCAACTATATCACTTTCTGCGGCTATGACCCCGACGGAAACCATGCTGAGCAGTATAAGAAGTTCTGGCCTGCAGATCTGCACCTTATCGGCAAGGATATTGTGCGTTTCCATACTATTTACTGGCCTATTTTCCTTATGAGTATGGGCGAGGAACTGCCCAAGCAGGTATTCGGCCACCCCTGGCTGCTGGTAAAGGGCGATAAGATGTCCAAGAGCTTGGGCAATGTGATCTATGCCGATGACCTGGTGGAGCTGTTTGGCGTGGATGCAGTGCGGTATTTTGTGCTGCATGAAATTCCTTTTGCTACTGATGGCATTATGACCTATGAGCTGATCATTGAGCGGGTGAACAGTGAGCTGGCAAATATTTTGGGTAATCTGGTTAACCGCACGGTGGCTATGAGCAATAAGTATTTTGGCGGTCAGGTGATGACGCCCAATGCTCCCGATGCGCTGGATGAAGAGCTGAAGGAAGTGGCTCTGGCTATGCCGGGCAAGGTAGAGGCAAAGATGAACGAGCTGAAGGTGGCAGATGCCATTGATGAGATCTTCGTGCTGCTTCGCCGGGCGAATAAGTATATTGACGAGACTGCTCCCTGGGCGCTGGCAAAGGATGAGGCAAATAAGCCCCGGCTGGGTACTGTGCTGTATAATCTGCTGGAAGCGATTCGCTTTGCGGCAGTGGCCCTTGAGCCTTTCCTGCCCGATACTTCCAAGCGTATTTTGGGGCAGATCAACTGTGAAAACGGCGGTTTGGAGAGCTTGAAGAGCTTTGGTGTGCTGGCTGCCGGAAATCAAGTGGGTGCAGGTGAAATCCTGTTCGCACGGCTGGATATGGAGAAGAAGATGGAAGAAATTAACACAATCAATGAAGCCAAGGCTAAGGCGGCTATGCCGGCTTTGGAGATCGAGCCTTATGCAGAAGAAACTGTGGATTTTGACACTTTCTGCAAGTCAGATTTCCGGGCAGTGAAGGTGAAGGACTGTCAGAACGTTAAGAAGTCTGACAAGCTGCTGCAGTTTACCCTGGATGACGGTACGGGCAACGATCGGCAGATCCTGTCCGGTATTGCAAAGTTCTATAAGCCGGAGGAGCTTATTGGCAAGACCCTGGTTGCCATTACCAATCTGCCCCCCAGAAAGATGATGGGTAAGGATTCCTGCGGTATGCTCTTAAGTGCGGTGCACACAGAAAAGGGTGAGGAAAAGCTGAATCTGATTATGCTGGATGATGCGATCCCCGCAGGCGCTAAACTTTGCTAACAGAATAAAAAGATACCGCCCTGTGGATGTTCCACAGGGCGGTAAATTATAGTTTGTTATTGCTTCTTTTGAAGCCATTGTTTGATGATTTCTTCAGCGGTCTGGGAAATGCTCCATTTCTTTTCCTCCGCCAGTTTTTCTAATGCCGCTTTTGTGTTAAGGTCGGTACGGAAGGAAATAAACTCTGTTCGTTTTTCTGTCTTTTTCATAAATATCACCCGTATACATGGTATATCTTCGCTGTTGACAAAGATAGATATATTTAATATACTTTGTATATCAATATAAATTCTGCATTAGGGAGTTTGGAGGAGTTTTTTATGAAAGAAAAGTTTTTAGCCGATATTTATGATACTTTGCAAGGTGTGATGCAACAGGGGTTTGGTTATCCCGATGTTGAGAATTTATTTGAAGATGGAAGCTTATGTATGCGGGAGTACAGCAATATGTTGGAGGCGTATGAACGGCTTTGTGACAGACTTGGTGTAGTGGATGAGGATGATGATGTGGAGGTTATTATTAGTTCTCTTATGACGATTCAAAGAGAGTTGGGCTATAAAATGTTTGAATACGGTGCAAGGTTTGCAAGAGAATGGAGATAAAAATCGCCCTGTGGATGTTCCACAGGGCGGTGTTTTTAATAATTAGTCCTGATCCCAGTTGTGCCAGACGTTTTGAACATCGTCATCATCTTCCATGATGTCAATGAGCTTTTCCATCATCTTGATGTGCTCTTCGCTTTCCAGCTTCTGATAGTTCTGGGGAACCATTTCGATCTGAGCGGAGGCGAAGGTGTACTTCTTGCCCAGCTCTTCAGCCACGGTGTTGAAATCATCGGGAGTGGTGTAGACGGTGTAGCAATCTTCCTCTGCCTCAAAATCGTCTGCGCCGCAGTCCATGGCGTCCATCATAACGGTATCTTCGTCATAATCTCCGTCTTCATTGTCAATGACCAGGACGCCCTTTTTGTCGAAAGACCAGCTAACACAGCCGGATGCACCCAGGTTGCCGCCAAACTTGTCGAAATGGTGGCGCATGGAGCCTGCGGTACGGTTGCGGTTGTCGGTCATGGTCTCAACAATGACAGCTACACCGCCGGGGCCGTAGCCTTCATAGGTGATGGATTCGTAGCTGTCACCACCGCCTGCACCGGCAGCCTTTTCCAAGCAGCGCTTAATGTTGTCGTTAGGCATATTGGCGGCTTTGGCCTTGGTGATGACCGTGGCAAGCCGGGAATTGTTGGCAGGGTCAATGATGCCGCCACCCTCTTTCACGGCGACGATGAGCTCCTTGGCGATCTTGGTAAAGGCGGCAGCGCGCTTGGCGTCCTGTGCGCCCTTGGTTTTTTGGATATTATGCCATTTGGAATGTCCGGACATAGGTATCTTCCTTCCTGTACTTGTTCAAAAATATCGGGTTTATTCTAGCAGATGGAATGGGGAAAATCAATAGAATTTCATGTGGTCCCGGTGTTTTTCCGAGATTTTTACGGTGATTTCCGGAAATTTTGCCGCCAGTTTTTGGGCCAACACCGGAACGATGGGGTTTTCTGTATGGAAATGGCCGGCGTCAATAAGGTTGACACCCAGGTCATAGGCGGTGCGAAACTGATTGTATTTGGCATCGGCGGTGACGAAGGTATCGCAGCCTGCTTGAACGGCCAGCATCAAATCGCTGGCACAGGAGCCGCCGCCTACGGCTACCCGGTGGACTGTGGCATTGGGGTTTACATAACGCAGATGCTCGCAGTGCAGCGCGGCCTTGACGGAGTCAAGGAAAGTTTCCAAAGGCTTCTCTTTTACAGTACCCAGGCGCAGCAGGCCGTAAGGCTGTCCGGCATCATCCGTGCCCATGGGGGAAATGACGGATGTGTCCTGCAGGCCAAGAAGATCGGCCAAGACATCATTGATGCCACCGGGTGCGCAATCTAAGTTGGTATGAGCATTGATATGGGCAATGCCGTTTTCTATGAGAGTCAAAGCGTTTTTGCCCCATACGGTTTGGTCGTTCACAAAGCCACCGTCCCAAATCAGGGCGTGGTGCGTCACAAGAAGTTCAGCACCCATTTCCTTGGCCTCTTCAATGGCCTCGGCAAAGGGATCTAGTGCTACCAGAATCTTCGTGACGGGGGCATCGCTGCGGCCGCAGTTTAAGCCCACATGATCCCAGTCTTCTGCCATGTAGCTGGGAGCAAAGGTTTCTATAAATGCCAAAATATCGGCTACGGTGGTCATAGAATTTCCTCCTTTAAAAAGGCAAGGGTAGGGTCTGCGTAAAGTTCGCTTAAAATAGCAGAAAGGACGGGCTCTTGCCGGTGGGCGGTGGCGATGTGAAGACCCTCTGTTACCCAGTTGTAGTAAGCGGGGAGTTCCGGAGAGGGGTCTTTCAGCAAGGCCGGGGGGAAATAGGTTTGGGCAGGGGTCAGTCGGGGTGCGCAAGGGTCAAATAAGACCTCCATAACAGTATAAAGGAATTTTCCGTCCCGCAGAACGGTCTCTTTTTCAATGTGCCAGCCGTGATCCGACAGGTAGTGCCGCAGCATGGGCACCTTGCTCTGGCACTGGAGAATCATGCGATAGCGGTCACTTTTCAGCCACGGGGCGGCATTCAAAATAGAGATCATGGTATCTGCGCCCATGCCGGCGCAGATCAGGGTGTCGAATTCCCGGGGGATATTTGTGACACCGTCGGACAGGAAGAAACGAATGCGGTCAGCTACGCCATATTTTACCGCGTTGCGCATGGCGCTTTGCAGCGGGCCTTCCCGCAGGTCAGAGGCGATGACAGCGGAGGCGATTCCCTGAGAAAGCAGGTGAATGGAAAGGTAGCCGTGGTCACACCCAATATCGGCAACCCGGTTGCCGGGCGCAACAAACCCAGCGCAGGCCAGCAGACGGGGAGAAATGGGAAGTTTCATACATACCTCCTAAAAAAGTGCCATCCCGGCAAAACGGGATGGCACAGCCGGTTATTATCAGGCCTTTTCCTGCTGGTCAGCCTCGTAGGCTTCCAGGAAATGATTCAGCTGGGCAAGGAAAGGTTCACAGTCGATTCCGTGGACCATGCAGGCTTCCTCAACGGTTTCACCCCGGGAAGAGGGGCAGCCCAGGCAATGCATGCCAATGGCAAAGAACAAGGGGGCAGCGTGAGGAGCAATATCCAGCACATCACCGATGATGGTTTCTTTTTCGATTTTTACAGCCATAATATGACCTCCTGTTGGTTTCTTGGCCTATTATAACCTTTTGCGCAGAAAAAAACAAGAGGGAACATGGCGTTTTAAAGGATATTGGGGGAGATTTCCAAAAGTTGCACGAAATAGGGCAACTGTCAGGCGCTTTTTCCATCATGGTTGAGCAGACCAAATGAAAAAAGGAGGCAAATTATGATCGTTACACACAAGTTAAGCGTGGATCTGGCGGAAAAGGGAAAGTCTATTTTGGTCAGCGGCGTACACGGTGACAGCGCAAGAGCGTTGGAGTTGGAGCTGTTGGCCCAAGGCGAGCCTTGGCAGATCCCCCAGGAGGCGGCGGTTTGTATCCGCTATGAAAAACCTGACGGGACAGGGGGAAGTTACGATACCCTCCCGGATGGGACAAAGGCATGGGGGGCACAGGGGAATACTTTGTTTGTGGCTCTTGCGCCCCAGGTGTGCAGTGTGAAAGGCCCGGTGACGCTGCAGATCACTCTTGTTTTGGGGCAGCTGCAGGTATCCACCTTTGCTATGGTGCTGCAGGTGGAACGGGAGCTCTCGGGTGAAGGAGATTCTGAAGATTACACCAATTTGGCAGCGTGGCTGGCAGAGTTTGGCGGCGCAGGTGGACATGAGCATGTGTTGGATAAAAACAACCCTCATATTGTGACGAAAGAGCAGTTGGGTTTGGGGCAGGTGGACAATACCCCGGATATGGATAAGCCGTTAAGTACGGCAAGTCGGCAATATGTGGATCTGCGGACAAACGATTACATCGTGGAGCAGGGAATGCAGGATGTGGCCGGTGGGGTGATCTGGTCATATAAAAAGTGGCAGAGCGGTAGGACGGAATTGTGGGGAGATTATTTTAGCACCAGCCATACGGACGATACGGAAATTGCGCTTCCCTTTACGGTCACTTCCAGCTATACGGCGGTGTGCCCAACATTTATTCTTGAAGATACATTGCCGTGTTTTTATGCAGGCCAAACCTACGATGACTATGTAAAAGTGTTTACCAGAAAAACGGACGGGACAGCCAATCCTAAAGCAGGGTGCAGAATTTTGATATTTGGTGCGTGGAAGAGCCTGGATTACTCCGGATTGGATGTACAGGATTATTTGAATGCACAGTTGGAGGTAATTGAAAATGGCGCTTACTGAGACGCTGGCCGCAATTGGGGATGCGATCCGGAGAAAGACCGGAAACAGGGAACCGATCCCGCTGGAAAAAATGCCTGAGGTGATTGATAATATTCCTACCGTCGCGCTTAAATTGCAGGAAAAGCTGGTTACGGAAAATGGGCGCGTAACACCGGATTTTTGGAGCAACGGCTTAAGTGCGGTCCAGGTGGCCGTGGACACAGAAATGCCTTACAACGATGGAGTGGCGGATGGAGTCAAGCAGGGTAAAAAGTTGGAATACGATACGTTTTGGGATCGCTTTCAAGATCGTGGTGCAAGAACTACTTATTCTTATGCATTTGGCACAAGAGGTTGGACAGATGAAAATTTTAAGCCTAAGTATGATATTGTGGCAGTTGGAAGTGCAACCAGTTTGTTTCGATATCTTGAAGTGACAGAAGATTTGCCTGTAATTTTTGAAAGGCAAGGGATTGTGCTGGATACCTCGCAAGCTACGAATTTGGAATATTGCTGTCAAACATTAAATGCTTTAGTCCCGATAAGGCTTGGAACATTTGATTGTACAGGGTTGACAGTACGCTTAACCAGCTCTTTTTCCTGTGCTGCCATTAAGCAATTGAAGGTAATTATCAATGAAACGGTGGTTTTTTACAACACATTTAACAATGCGACCGCATTGACGGATTTTGAGTTGGAGGGGATTTTGGGAACGAATGGGTTAAGTCTGCAAAATTCCAAATTGTTAACTCATGATAGCCTTATGAGTGTGATCAATGCGTTGAAAGATTATTCCAGCAGCAGTACGGCATATACTGTCGCGTTCGGGGATGAAAATCTTGCAAAACTGACTGAAGAAGAAATTGCAATGGCAACGGAAAAGGGGTGGACTTTATCATGACACAGGAAACGATTGAATTGCGCAAACTGATTGCTTCCGAGGGCTTTGTGCTGACCAACGGCGAAGCCTATGGAAAGACCGTGTATCTGGGCAAGAATGATCGCCCGGACAACTGGAACGAAATTACTGAAGAAGAATATGCTGTAATTATGGCGGAGCAAAAGGAGGAGATGCTTTGAGTCAAAGTAGTATCGTAGTATATACAAGAATTTCGCCTAACAGTACCAACCCGCGAAATCATAAGATCGACACCATTACCATTCATCACATGGCTGGGAATCTAACGGTAGAGCGGTGCGGTGAGATCTTCGCAGATTCCAACCGGCAGGCAAGTTCCAATTACGGCATTGGCTCTGACGGTCGGATCGCCCTGTATGTGGAAGAGGAGAACCGCTCCTGGTGCACCGGAAGTCGGGAGAACGATCACAGAGCGATCACCATTGAGGTGGCCAACGATGGGGGCGAGCCTGATTGGCACGTTTCTGATAAGGCGCTGGCATCGCTCATTGATCTGTGTGAGGATATTTGCCGCCGGAACAGCATTAAAAAGCTGAACTTTACCGGCGACAAGACCGGCAATATGACCATGCACAAATGGTTTCAGGCCACCGGCTGCCCCGGTCCTTACTTAAGCGGAAAGTTCGCTTATATTGCCGAAGAGGTAAACAGGAGGCTGCAGCCGGAGCAGATGTACCGGGTGCGGACAAGTTGGGAGGATGCCGCCAGCCAGATCGGGGCGTATCAGGTGCTGGAAAATGCAGTAAGCGCCTGCCCTAAGGGGTACAGGGTGTATGACAAAGACGGTTACTGCGTTTTTAGCCATGAAGAGGAAATTGGGGCGAGAGAGCGCTTTGTCCGCAAGGTGCAGAAGGCCTGTGGTGCAACGGTGGACGGCATTGCCGGCCCGGAGACGCTTTCCAAGACCGTTACGTTATCTGCCAATAAGAACAATCGGCATGCAGCGGTAAAGCCGGTGCAGGAATATCTGTATGGCATTGGATATACGGAGATTGGTGAGGCTGACGGCATTGCCGGGGCAAAATTTACCAACGCGGTGAAGCGTTATCAAAAGGATAGCGGTTGTATTGCTGACGGTGAGATCACTGCAGGAGCATTGACTTGGCAGAAATTGTTGGGTCTTAAGTAGGAGGATAGAAAAAGTGGAAGTGATCCTATCGGTGATCGGCGGTTCCTGCGGCGCGGCTATGGTCAGTGGAATTGTGGCGTTGTTGCAGTTTTTCATCAATCGAAAAGATAAAAACTCCGGAAAAACGGATGTGCGTGGCAAGGCGCTTCGTTATTTGATGCTGTATATTATTCAGGAGCGGGCAAAGCAGCATATCCGTGAAGGGGAGATATCCTTGGATGAGCGAAGATCGCTGCACCATTGGCATGAGTTGTATCATGAGGGTTTGGGCGGTAATGGGGATGCGGATGCGCTGATGCAGCAGGTAGAGCGTCTGCCGGTAAGGATCGAGGATTGATAGGTTAGGAGGAAGCGTATGAAGGAAAGACTGGAAAAACTGCTGTCCATCAAAAGTATTGTGACTTTACTTTTAACGGTAGTGGTGGGGGTGCTGGCATTGAACCAGGTGATCTCCGGACAGGAAATTTTGACCATATATACCATGATCATTGGTTTTTACTTTGGCACACAGCACGAAAAACGCATAGAGCAATAAGAAAAACAGGCGCATTTGCGCCTGTTTTTTTGTATGATTTTCCCCTGACAGGATATACTGGTAAAGAGCGATTCAGAGAGCATCGCTTTTGGTGCTGCCTACCAGCAGAGCCAGGCGCTGCGCTTTTTTGGGATCGATCTTTTTCCAAATGCCATCTGTATCCTGCATAAAGCGCTCGCCCTTTTGCCGATAATGTTTTATACTTCCGTCTGAACAATGCAGTTCAATGCGGTAGTCGTTGCCGGTGATTTTGAGCGGATCTGTTTCCGGCGTGCCGTAAGGGTCAATTTGACGAAGATATGTTAAAAACAGACGGGTCTTTTCCGTATCTGTATAGTGCCGAACCACGTGAAACGGGCCGTTATCAAAAGTTACGGTGACTTTGGTAACAACAGTACAAAGAGGTGGCGCAGAGGCGCTTTGACGCGTGCATCCGGTTAGCAGCGCAAATAATAAAAGCAGCAAGAATTTTAAGCGCATATACATCCCTCCCTGAAATTTAGGATGCACATCGCGTGTCGAAATATCTGTGAAAATATCAGTAAAAAATAACGAAAAAATCCATGAAAAAAGCACCACCTTGGGTGGTGCTTTTTGATTACAGTTCGCAGTTGCCCACAGTTCTGGGGAAAGGAAGAACGTCCCGGATGTTGCTCATGCCGGTCAAGTACATGACGCAGCGCTCAAAGCCAAGGCCGAAGCCTGCATGGCGGGCAGAGCCGTATTTCCGAAGATCCATATAGAAACCGTAGTCCTCCGGCTTCATGCCCAGCTCCTCGATGCGGTTTTTCAGGATATCATAATCGTCCTCACGCTGGGAGCCGCCGATGATCTCGCCAATGCCGGGAACCAGACAGTCCATGGCAGCAACGGTCTTGCCGTCGGGGTTCAGCTTCATATAGAAAGCCTTGATCTCCTTGGGATAGTCGGTAACAAACACAGGTCTTTTGAAAACCACTTCAGTCAGATACCGTTCATGCTCGGTTTGCAGATCGCTGCCCCAATGGACAGGATACTCAAACTCTGCGTTGTGCTCTTCCAGAATTTTGACAGCTTCGGTATAGGTGATGCGGCCAAAGTCAGAGTTCATAACATGGTTCAGCCGTTCCAAAAGGCCCTTATCTACAAAGGAGTTGAAGAATTCCATTTCCTCGGGAGCGTGCTCCAGAACATAGGAAATGATATATTTGATCATATCCTCTGCCAGTTCCATATCGTCGGCCAGATCGGCAAAGGCGATCTCCGGCTCGATCATCCAAAACTCTGCCGCATGGCGGGTGGTGTTGGAATTTTCGGCACGGAAAGTAGGGCCAAAGGTATAGATGTTACGGAAGGCCATAGCAAAAGTCTCACCATTAAGCTGGCCGGAAACGGTCAGGTTGGTGGGCTTGCCGTAGAAATCCTGAGAAAAGTCGATCTTACCATCTTCGGTCTTGGGGACGTTATTCAGGTCCAAGGTGGTGACCTGGAACATTTCGCCTGCGCCTTCGCAGTCAGAACCGGTGATCAGGGGCGTGTGAACATACACGAAATCCCGATCCTGGAAGAATTGGTGAATCGCCATAGCGGCCAAGCTGCGCACACGGAATACGGCCTGGAAGGTGTTGGTCCGGGGACGCAGGTGGGTAATGGTACGCAAAAATTCCATGGTATGGCGTTTGGGCTGCAGAGGGAAGTCGCCGGTGGAAGCACCCTCTACGGTAACGGTTTTGGCCTGAATTTCAAAGGGTTGCTTGGAATCAGGGGTCAGAACCACTTCGCCGCAAATGATCAGCGCAGCGCCGATATTGATCTTGGAGATCTCCTGGAAGTTTTCGATGGAGTCATCATAGACGACTTGAATAGGGTTAAAGTAAGTGCCGTCACTGAGCATAATAAAGCCAAATTGCTTGGAGGGGCGGCGATTTCGCACCCAACCACCGATCTGCACGGTTTGGCCGGCATATTTGGCTGTGTTCTTAAAAAGTTCACGCACGGAAAGCAGCTGCATGTCCTACTCCTCCTCTTTACTGAAAATATAGGTAGAGTATACGCTAGTTTGGCAGAATTTACAAGGGGGAAACATGAATTTTATGGAAAATAACAAAAATATCTGTTTTTTCTTTGGGTGTATTTTTTGTCATAGAGGTGGTTTTTGGCTTTTCATTTTATTGCCGGTGTGGTATGATAGGCGCAGAATAAGGAAAAAAGGAGAAGCTTATGCATTCCATAGCAGAAATATTGGCTTCTGAGCTGAAGCAAAAACAGGAATATGTGCAAAATGTCATTGCCTTGCTGGAGGAGGGGAATACCATTCCTTTTATTGCCCGTTACCGCAAGGAAATGCATGGTGCCATGGATGATACCACCCTGCGGGAATTGGAGACGCGGTTAAATTATTTGCGCAATCTCCAGCAGCGCCGGGAGGAAGTGAAAAATGCTATTGAAAATCAGGGGAAGTTGACGGAGGAACTGTCTTCTGCCATTGATCAAGCTGCTACGCTGGCAGAGGTGGAAGATTTGTACCGCCCCTATAAGCAAAAGCGCAAGACCCGGGCGTCGGTTGCCCGGGAAAAAGGTCTTGAACCTCTGGCAGAGGCGATCTTTGCTCAGGATGGTCGGGATCCTGAAGTGTTGGCGCAAGATTATGTAAACCCGGAAAAGGGTGTGAACTCCGTGGAGGAGGCACTCAGCGGTGCGTCGGACATTATTGCGGAAAATTTAAGTGACGATGCGGCTATCCGCAAGGATCTGCGGCAGCTGATGAACCGTCGGGCGGTGATGGTGTGCAAAGCGGCAGATCCGGATACGGATACGGTTTATAGGCTTTACTATGCCTTAGAGCAGCCGGTTTCCCGGCTTTTGGATCATCAGATCCTGGCCATCAATCGGGGCGAAAAGGAAGAAGTTTTGAAGGTGGATATTGTCCTGCCCGGAAATGAAGGTGCGGCCCTTGTGTGCCGGGCGGCGTTGAAGCCTACAGCACAGGTGTCTGCTTTTGTGCGGGCGGCGGCGGAGGACGCCTATGAGCGGTTGATCTTCCCCTCTGTACAGCGGGAGCTGCGCAGTGAGCTGACACAGAGAGCGGCTACGGGTGCGATCCGGAATTTTGCACTCAATCTGAAGCCTTTGCTTATGCAGCCGCCGGTAAAGGGGTTTGTGACCATGGGATTGGATCCCGGTTACCGAAATGGCTGCAAGGTGGCAGTGGTGGATCCTACGGGAAAGGTGTTAGCTACTTCTGTGGTCTATCCTACCTTTAACGAGAGAAAAAAGCAGGAGGCCATTGTTGTTTTGGCCGGGCTTATGAAAAAGTACGCGGTGCGCCATATTGCCATTGGCAACGGTACGGCTTCCCGGGAGACGGAGGCAATGACTGTGGAGCTGCTTCGGGAGTTTCCTGAGGCAAGCTATATGATCGTAAATGAGGCCGGTGCGTCGGTATATTCTGCATCGCCTTTGGCAGCAGAGGAGTTTCCGGAATTTGATGTAAACTTGCGCTCTGCGGTTTCCATCGCCCGGAGATTGCAGGATCCTTTGGCTGAGCTGGTGAAGATCGACCCCAAGGCCATTGGCGTGGGTCAGTATCAGCATGATTGCCCCCAAAAGGAATTGGATGCTGCGCTGAATGGCGTGGTGGAAGATTGCGTCAATGCAGTAGGCGTGGATGTGAATACAGCCTCCGGCAGCTTGCTGCAGCAAGTGTCCGGCCTGACTGCGGTGACGGCCAAGAACATTGTTGCATACCGGGAGGAAAACGGACCTTTCACCAGTCGGGTGCAGCTGAAGAAAGTGCCTAAGCTGGGCCCCAAGGCTTTTGAACAGTGCGCAGGCTTCCTGCGTATCCCGGAAAGCAAGGAATTGCTGGATAATACCGGTGTACACCCGGAGTCTTACGGCGCAGCAGGAAAATTATTGAAGTTATTGGAATTTCGCAAAGGAGAAGATCTCGGGCAGCTTTCTGGGAAATTGCAGGAATATGGCGTGGCCCGGGCTGCAGAGGAATGCGGCGTGGGCGAGCCGACGCTTCTTGATATTTGTAAGGAACTTGCAAAACCGGGACGCGACCCCAGAGATGAATTGCCTGCGCCTATTTTGCGCAAGGATGTTTTGGAGATCAAGGATCTGAAGCCGGGCATGAAGCTTACGGGCACGGTGCGAAATGTTATTGATTTCGGTGTGTTTGTGGATATTGGTGTGCATCAGGATGGCTTGGTGCATATTTCTCAGGTGGCAGACAGGCGGCTGAAGCACCCCAGTGAAGCGGTGAAGGTGGGCGATGTGGTGGATGTGGTAGTCCTGGAAGTGGATGAAAAGCGTCACAGGATTAGCCTCTCCATGAAAGCTGCAAAAGCATAAAGATAAAGCGTGCTGCAAGTGATTTGCAGCACGCTGTTTTTATTATGTTTCGGTGAGGGAAAGGGTGTGATCCAAGCTATATTTCAGGGTATATTTCACGCTGTTGATCACATGGGAACGCTCTAAAGAAAGGCCCATGTCGGTGGGAAGCCCCGTTTGTGCATCTATGACGAGATAGCCGGAGGCATCATCAGTGCTGCCGCCCTCCTGGGTATGGGTATCAAGATCGATCTTCAAAAAGTCTGCAATGCCTTGCATCAGGTCAGTTACATAAGTTTCATTTCCCACCATGGTAATACGATAACTGTCACCATCGCGCTGAAGGGTTGCCCCGGACAGGTATTTGGTGGCGAACAGGGCAGACAGCGCAGCATCTTCACAGCGTTGTTCCACTTCCTGGTCAGTTACATTTTCCGAAATTTCCGGCTCTTTTCCGTCAACGGAGGTGTAGAATACACCGTTTTCATATCGGTCAAGCTGGGCTGTGGTGGAGAAGTTGCCGCGGTAGTCGGAGGAGGTGGTGCTGTATTCCAGCTGCGCGGTCAGTCTGCCGGATTCCTGCCGCAGGAGATACTTGCCGGTCTGTGTCCAGGAGAGGGGAATGGCTTCGCTGTAAATGGATTCCACAGCCTTGCAGAGCAAGGTGTTTGCACTATAAACATCGCCAACTGTGCGCATCATCATTTTCAGAACACTCAAGTCGGAAACGGGAGTGGCATTGTCCAGATGTTCGCTATGGTGGGCGCTAAGATCCAAAGATTTTGGTATGGCCACTTGCAGGTCCACGCGGTAGAGATATTGGGTTTTTCCTACAGTGTATTTTGCTTCATAGGTGGAAGCGGACAGTACACCGTCTTTATCCACACTGGCTGTTCCGGATGCGGAGACCAAAAGGGCAGTGCTGTCAACATTCAGCCAGCTTTCCAGACCTATGGGGTCTGAGAACAGGATCTGGGTAGACTCTGCGCCTTCAATGTAGGAAATGGAACGGTAAAGGTTACTGCTGAGCAAAATCGCGGGGAGCTGCCGGGAATAAAACTCTGCAGGGGTAAGAGAACAGGAAAAGTGATTTCCAGCGGAAGAGGCGTAGGCATTGCCGTTGCAGTACAGCTCTTCATAAGTTCTTTCGTAGCTGCCGTATTTTAAGGTCTCCTCTACAATGGCGGTCATGGAAACGTCCAAATGGCTGCTGTAGGAAGCAGTGCCGGTAATGGTTTCTGTAAAGCTTTGCTGTCCTATGGTACGCGCTTGGGTTACGGTATATTTAAGAACCAGATCGTCTGCCAGTCGAATGGGTGTGCAGCTGGCAGAGTATAAAGTTGCGGGATTCTCCGGGAGGGTTGGCGTGGAGGGTGCTTCTGCCGGGCTGCAGGAGCACAGCAAAAGGCCGAGGACTATGGTCAATATACAGGGCAAAAGAAGGCGCTTCATAGGCATGCTCCTTACGTGAATTTCTACTGGTATTATACTTCCTGCGAAAATAAATGTCAATAATACAGGAATTCCCCCGCAAGGCTTGTGACCGTGCGGGGGAAGTGTTAGCTTTCAAATTTGCCTCGCTGCCGTTTGAGTTTATGTTTGTAGAAATGGAGGGTAAGACCAATAAAAACGGCTGCACAGGCAAGGGAAATGCATGCGCCAATGGTGTAGGCATTGTTTTTGTAACGGAAATAAATGGTGTGTTCTCCTTGGGTCAGCGGGATCGCCAGCATGACATCGCCCACGGTGGTGGTCTCTACCCGCTGGGCATCTACATATACCACCCAGTTTCCGTTTTGGGGGATGGAAGTGTAAAGCAGCCCGTCCCGGTTGCAGGAGATGGTGCCCAGGATCTCATCGTTGTGAAAGCTTTCCAGCTGCATGGTGGAGGCGCTCAGGATCTCGTAGCCCTGGCGGAAGAGCGCTTCATTTAGCAGGCCGGAGCGAATGGTCATGGCACCGCTTTCGTTTTCTGAGCAGACGATCTGGATTTCGATCACATCCCCCGGCACGACCTGACATACGCTTAAGGCCTGCCGCAGGTTCACATTTTCACTGTAAAGCTCCTTGCCGTTTTTCCATACGGAAAAGCTGTTCCAATTAGGCAAGTTCAGATCTACACATAGAAATCCTTCAGAAAGGATGCTGTATGTGTATTTCAAAATTGCACTTTCCGAAGCGGAATAGCTGCAATAACCGTAGGGCGTAGCGCTGCTGATTTCTACAAATTCTGAAGAAATGGTCAGATCAGCAACGGAGCCGGTGTCCCATACATTTTCCTGCAGGCCGGTGGCGGCAGAAAACAGGGCGTTTTGAAAGAAGAACGTATCTGCGGAGTTGAAAGAAAGTTCGGAAAGGCCGCTTTCTGCCAAAAAGCCGAGGGGAAGATAGGCATTATTTTTCAGCAGATATACATCGCCGTAGTGGTGGATAGTATCGAAATAGGGATTTTCCTCCACGCGCCCATCCCGCTCCAGCATATATTTTAAGCCTAAGAACAGGTTGGAGACCGGGGAGCTTTCTTCAAAGCAGTAGCGATTATAGCTGTTTTTGGCGGCATAGCCCAAAGAGCGCATAAACTCGGTGACCTTCACATTGGCAGAGCTGGTAAATGCAGAAATGCCGTTGTAGCCGTTCAAAGCACCGTCATTGAGGGTTTGAGAATGGGTGACTTCGGCACGGAAAAAAAGGTTGCCATCTTCACGCTCGTTCATATAGCGGATCATGGAAGCGGTATATTCTGTGCCTTTGGGATAGTTGGCGATATAGGTGTTGGGGAAGGCAATGCCGAAATTGACCAGGTTCATGATCAGTTCCATGGTCATTACCGCTGTGAGCAGAACACCGGCATAGCCTCTTCTGTTTTTGTGTCGGAGCATATGGCTGCGAAGGGCGTTTTTATCCCCTTCTTTTGGAGCAGGCTTTTTTATGGCGGCAAACAGGAGCGTACCAAAATACAGCAGGAAAAATACACCGTTGTAGATCAGATACATAGGGTCTGAGAGGTCTTGATAAAGCAGGAAGATCATGCCTGCGCCTGCGCCGGCGCAAAGTATCTGCCAAAGCTTGATCCTGCGCCACAGCAAAAAGGCCCTATAAGCCATGTACAGCATGACGAAACTGTACAAAAAGCTGAAGCGGTAAGGCATCATGTTGGTAAAATGAAAACCGTGCCAAACATAATCCAGCTGGCGCAGCAGAAAGCTGAGCATGAAAAACAGGAGCAAAGTGACCGCACAAAGCTTGTCCCGCAGGCGAATCTGTTTGCAGGTGAGGAATAAAAAAGCGAAGAACAGTGTGCCGATACCGCAGTAGATGTTGGGAAGGCCTTCTTTTAATGTGGGAGAAATGCCGCCGTTCATATTGCCGGCCACATCTTTCATGCCTTGCAAAATGGGGAGAAAGGATTTGCCCAGAGCGGAAAACCACAGGCCTAAGGAGGCTTGGCCGTTTTCGGTGGCGGTGCGGTATGCCTGCCAGGCTTCTCGGGCGGAGGTATACTCGTCGTAAGCGACAATATTCAGGGAAAAGTCTTCCGGAAAGGCGTTGATGCTGGATTGGGTGTCCTGCAGTGCATCCAGTGTAGGCAGGGTCAGCACAGCGGTCATGCCGATGGCGAGGGCAGAGAAAAGAGCTATGCGAAGAAAGTCTGCAAAAAAGTTCTTTATACTGCGGCAGCGACAGATCTCATAGCAGATAAATGTCAGCAAAACAAAAATGCAGACAAAAAAGCCGATATAATAATTGGAGAATATGGTGAGGAACAAAGTGACGGTGTAAAGGAAAAACTTCTTTTCCTTTAACAGCGACAGCGTTCCCAGCACCACCAGCGGCAGCAGAACAAAGCCGTCCATCCACATAATGTTCCAGTGGTACCCTAAGGCCCAGGCGCATAGAGCGTAAAAACTGCCAAAAAGGGGCAGGGAGAGATCGTCCCGACCAAAGGTTTTCTTTAAAAAGATGGCGAAAAACAATCCGGCCAGGCCCATACGCACAGGCGTCAGCAGGGAAAAGTAGGGGAGCAGCCAGCTTTCCGGAAGAACTACGGAAAGAAGGTTTAGGGGGGAGGCCAGATAATAGGCGATAAGGCCCAGATAGTCCATGCCCAAACCAATATTCCAGGTGTAAAGCAGGGACTCCCCGCTGCGCAGAGCTTCCCGGAATGCTTTAAAAAAGGGGAAATATTGATGGTACATGTCAGAATACAGCCAGGAAAATTGCCCAAAGGGCGTACAGCCGCTGATCATCATCGCCACCAAAACAAATAGGGCAGGAACGGCGAAGGCAATGGCGGTATAATTCCATTTTCCGTAGGTGAGCTTCGGTAATTTCATGGTATTCCCCCGATAAAAGATGTGAATACATACATTATATAATATACTACCACAGAAAAAGAGCGCGGTAAAGGGCGAATCCTTGGGCTGTTCAAAGAAAAAATCTGAGAGAGGTGCAGATGGTATATCTTTTTTGAAATGTTAAAAAATAATTCAAAAACGACCCCTTGACAATTTTAGCACTCTCTGTTATAGTGTGCTTAGCACTCAAAGATGATGAGTGCTAAGGGAGGAGGAAAGTCATGGAATTGACCGACAGAAAGAAAAAAGTGCTGCGGTGTATCGTAGACCTGTATATCCGTACGGCAGAGCCTGTGGGTTCTAAGGCCATCGCGGAACTACCGGATATGAACTATTCCTCCGCTACCATTCGCAACGAAATGGCAGATCTGACTACCATGGGTTATCTGGAGCAGCCCCATACTTCTGCAGGCCGCGTCCCTTCGGCTGCGGGCTATCGGCTGTATGTGGATGAGCTGATGCTGGATTACCGCTTAAGCATGGATGAAGCGACTTCCATCAATGCGGCGATTGAGGAAAAGATGCAACGGGTGGATAAACTGGTGGAGAAAGTGGCGAAGCTGGTTTCTCAGGCCACAGATCTGCCTGCGGTATCTGTAGCCTCCCGGCAAAGTGCTGCTACAGTAAAACGCTTTGAATTGATCCCGTCCGGAAGCGGTAATGTGATCGCGGTGATCATGCTCAGCAATGAGGAAGTGGTCAACAAGCTGATCCGACTGCCCGTATATGTGGAAGAAAGCGAACTAAAGCTGCTGACGGCACTGCTGAATACCACTATGGTAGACCAGCAACCGGAGGATATGACCGGAGCGCTCATGGAACGTATTATGAGTGCAGCAGGCAATGCGGCTGGTCTTGTGCCGGTGATCCTGGAATTTACGCTGGATACCTTGAGACGGCAGAATACTACCAATATGGCAGTGGCGGGCCGGGCAAGACTTTTGCAGCAGCCGGAATACCGGAATATTGATAAAGCTCAGAAAATGCTGACCACCTTGGATGAAGATGCATTCAGCGATCTTCCTGCCATTATGCAGAATGCCAACGGCACAAAGGTGCTGGTAGGCCCGGAGAATGTGGCAGAGGAATTGAAAGACACTTCCGTGGTCATGACCAAGTTTGATATCGGTGACGGCTTACAGGGTATGATCGGCGTGGTTGGCCCTACCCGAATGGATTATGCCAAGGTTACCGCAAGACTGAGCTATTTTGCAGAGAGCTTAAGTAAAATGTTTGCAAAGCCTGAGCAGCCTCAGCTGCCTGAGGCACTGCCCCGTGAGGAGGAATAATCGTGGCAAAGAAAAAGCAGGAAGCGAAAGAGACCCCTGTAGAGGAGTCCGTGGAGATTCCGGAAGAACAGGCAGCCGAGGAAGTAAATCCTTTTGAAGAAAAATACAATGCAGAGCATGACGCACACCTGCGTCTGGCTGCAGAGTTTGACAATTTCCGCAAGCGCACCGCTAAGGAAAAGGAAGGCTCTTACCAAAACGGCAAGGCCGATGCGGTGGAAAAGCTCCTGCCGGTGTACGACAATCTGGCAAGAGCGCTGAAGCAGGAAACTGCAGATGCTGCCTTTAAGAAGGGCGTGGAGATGACCATGCATGAGCTGGTGAAGATCTTAAATGGCTTGGGTGTGGAGATCTTCGGTGAGGAAGGGGAAACCTTTGACCCCAATTTGCACAATGCGGTGCTTCATGTGGATGATGAGTCCATTGCAGAAAACACCATCACCCAGGTGTTCCAACAAGGCTTTAAGCTGGGTGAAAAAGTGATCCGCTTTGCCATGGTGCAGGTGGCAAATTAAAAGCTCCCGGAAAGGGAAAACATAACACTGTATACAATTTTTCATGAATATAGGAGGAAATTTATTATGGGTAAGATTATCGGTATTGACTTGGGTACAACCAACTCTTGTGTAGCAGTTCTGGAAGGCGGCGAGCCTGTTGTGATCGCCAACGCCGAAGGCAGCAGAACTACCCCCTCTGTGGTGGCATTTTCCAAGACCGGTGAGCGTATGGTGGGTCAGGTGGCAAAGCGTCAGGCTGTGACCAACGCAAACCGCACCATCGGTTCTATTAAGCGTCACATGGGTGAAAACTATCATGTGGATGTGGACGGCAAGGGTTACACTCCTCAGGAGATCAGCGCCATGATCCTGCAGAAGCTGAAGGCGGACGCAGAGGCTTATCTGGGCACTACGGTCACCGAGGCGGTTATCACCGTTCCTGCATACTTCTCTGACTCTCAGCGTCAGGCAACCAAGGATGCCGGCAAGATCGCAGGCTTGGACGTTAAGCGTATTATCAACGAGCCCACTGCTGCGGCTTTGGCATACGGCCTGGATAAGGAAACTGAGCAGAAGATCATGGTTTACGATTTGGGCGGTGGTACGTTCGACGTGTCCATTCTGGATATTGGCGACGGCGTTATTGAAGTTTTGGCAACCTCCGGTGATACCCGTCTGGGTGGTGATGACTTTGACCAGCGGATCATGGATTACCTGGTTGCTGAGTTCAAAAAGACCGAGGGCATTGACCTGTCCAATGACAAGGGTGCTATGCAGCGTCTGAAGGAAGCTGCGGAAAAGGCTAAGATCGAGCTTTCCGGCATGACTACCACCGAGATCAATCTGCCGTATATTACTGCTGATGCCAACGGCCCCAAGCACTTGGATGTATCCTTGAGTCGCGCTAAGTTCAATGAACTGACCCACGATCTGGTGGAGCGCACTCTGAAGCCTGTGAACCAGGCGCTCAGCGATGCCGGCATCAAGGCTTCTGATCTGCACAAGGTATTGCTGGTTGGCGGTTCTACCCGTATTCCTGCTGTTCAGGAAGCAGTTAAGGGCATTACCGGCAAGGAAGGCTTTAAGGGCATCAACCCCGACGAGTGTGTTGCTGTGGGTGCTGCCATTCAGGGCGGTGTGCTCACCGGCGATGTGCAGGATATTTTGCTGCTGGACGTAACACCTCTGTCCTTGGGCATTGAGACCATGGGCGGCGTGTTCACCCGACTCATCGACCGTAACACCACCATTCCTACTCACAAGAGCCAGATCTTCTCCACTGCTGCTGACGGCCAGACTTCTGTGGATGTTCATGTGCTGCAGGGCGAGCGTGAGATGGCTGCTTACAATAAGACACTGGGTCGCTTCCAGCTCAGTGGCATTGCTCCCGCACCCCGCGGCGTGCCTCAGATCGAGGTTACCTTTGATATTGATGCAAACGGCATCGTAAAGGTCTCCGCTAAGGATCTGGGCACCGGTAAGGAGCAGAATATTTCTATCACTGCCTCCACCAACCTCAGCCAGGAGGACATTGACAAGGCTGTGAAGGAAGCTGAGCAGTTTGCGGCTGAGGATAAGGCCAAGAAGGAAGAAGTGGATACCCACAACATGGCTGATCAGACCATTTACCAGACGGAAAAGACGCTGGGCGAACTGGGCGACAAGATCTCTGCTGATGAAAAGGCTACCATTCAGGCTGCTGTGGATAAGCTGAAGGAAGCCAATAAGGGTACGGATCTGCAGGCCATTAAGGACGCTACCGAGGAAGTTCAGAAGGCTTTCTATGCTGTGTCTGAAAAGCTGTATCAGCAGGCAAATTCCCAGGGTGACTCCAACCCCGGCAATGACGGTGTTGTGGACGCTGACTACGAAACCGTAGACTGATTTGACGAGTTTGCCTGAGGGGCGGATATTCCGCCCCTCAGCTTTGGCGTGAATTGAGGTGTGCCATTATGGCAGAAAATAAACGAGATTATTATGAGGTGCTGGGCGTTAAAAAGGACGCTAGTGCCGATGAGATAAAGAAAGCCTACCGGAAGATGGCCATGAAGTACCATCCCGACCGGAATCCCGGAGATAAGGATGCGGAAGCAAGCTTCAAGGAAGTGGGCGAGGCTTATGAGGTCTTGTCCGATGATGACAAGCGCGCCAGGTACGATCAGTACGGTCATGCAGGCGTCGATCCCAATTTCGGCGCAGGCGGCAGCGGTTTTGGCGGTTTTGGCGGCTTCGGCGATTTTGGAGACCTGGGCGATATTTTCGGAGAGTTTTTCGGCGGCGGTTTCCGCAGAAGCGCTGAAAGCCGACGCAATGCTCCCATGCAGGGCGAGGATGTGGGCGTCCGGCTGGAGTTGACTTTTGAAGAGGCGGCTTTCGGCTGCGAAAAGGAAGTGAGCATTCAGCGCATTGAAAATTGCTCCTCCTGTAACGGCAGTGGTTCTGCTGACGGGGCGGTGGAGACTTGTTCTTACTGCCGGGGCGCAGGACAGGTACGTACACAGCAGAATTTTATGGGCATGGCCATGCAGTCTACCACGGTTTGTCCCCAGTGTAACGGCCGGGGTAAGATTATTAAGACTCCCTGTAACACCTGCAAGGGCAAGGGCAGGGTGCGCCGTACTCAGAAGATCAAGGTGAAGATCCCCGCCGGTGTAGATGCCGGGCAAAGCGTTCGCGTGCGAGGTGAGGGCTGCGTGGGCGTGAACGGCGGTCCTAACGGAGATGTGTTGGTGCAGATCAGTATTCGCCGGCATCCCATATTTACCAGGCGGGATACTACGGTGCTTTGCGAAGTGCCTATTACCTTTACTCAGGCGGCATTGGGCGATCAGATCCAGGTGCCGACACTGGATGGCAAGGTGATGTTTGACCTGCCGGAGGGAACCCAGACGGGCAGAGAGTTTGTGCTGAAAGATAAGGGTATTCCCGATGTGCGCAATCCCCGTCGTCGTGGCGATCAGCGGTTTACGGTGGTGGTTGAGACTCCTACGAAGCTGACCAAGGAGCAGAAAGAGCTTTTGAGAAAGCTTGACGGCACACTGGATAAAAACGATACGCCCAAAATGAAGAAATTCTTTGAAAACTTAAAGGATCTATTTGATTGATAAGCATTGTCCGGCACGGGAAAAACCGTGCCGGACGTGTTTTTTGCTATGTTGGGAATGGGCGAAAAATAATTGCAAAAAACTGAAATTTTCTCCAAAAAAATGCTTGACAAAAGGGGCACTGGGTGATAAGATAATCGGGCGCGTGTATGGAGATTTTGCGCGCGCACTGCGATGATGCGGGAGATTGCGTCTAAAAAACGGTAACTTCCGTGGAGTATGTCCGGTCATCGGGCGGCTGAACTGCTTCTGTTTTCGTCAGCGTATATCGCTGAGGGCAGGGGAAAGGGTCGGCTTGCGTCGGCCATTTTTCTTGGCTCAGAATGATACGCACGGCGACGGGGACAGGAAAGTTCGACCGTACCCAGGTACCAAGTAAACTGAGTACGTTACATTCAAGGAGGAAAACAAACTATGGCAAACCAGGAAATGATTCGCATTCGTCTGAAAGCGTATGACCATCAGCTCATCGATTCCAGCGCTGCGAAAATCGTAGAAACCGCTAAGCGCAACGGCGCTGCTGTTTCCGGTCCTATCCCGCTGCCCACTAAGAAGGAAGTGGTTACCATCCTTCGCGCTGTTCACAAGTACAAGGACAGCCGTGAGCAATTCGAGCGCAGAACCCATAAAAGATTGATCGATATCCTCAACCCCAACCAAAAGGTCGTGGAAGCTCTGATGAGCCTGGACCTGCCCGCTGGCGTTGAGATAGAGATAAAGCTGTAATCCTTATACATTATATATAAGGATTCACCGCTGCCCGCACTGTTTTAGCACCGGGCGGACGGGTCATGTTGGCGCGTGTTCCCAATGCACCGTCAACCAATAACCTAAAAAAGGAGTAAACCAAAGATGAAAAAAGCAATCATCGGCAAGAAAGTGGGTATGACCCAGATCTTCGATGAGAGCGGCAAGGTGATCCCGGTTACCGTTGTGGAAGCCGGCCCCTGTGTCGTCACTCAGAAGAAGACCATCGAAACCGACGGCTACGAAGCCGTACAGCTGGGCTTTGAGGACATCAAGGAGTCCAAGCTGACCAAGCCCGAAGCTGGCCACCTGAAGAAGGCCGGCGTTGAGGCTAAGAAGCACCTGAAGGAGTTCCGTCTGGAAGACACCGCTGCTCTGAACGTGGGTGACGTTGTTAAGGCTGACACCTTCGCAGCTGGCGACTGGATCGATGTCACCGGCATCTCCAAGGGTCATGGCTACCAGG